>NZ_JARUND010000002.1:3010131-3311145 GCF_036898825.1 Streptomyces sp. B21-083
CGCGGACGTACCCGTGGAGCGCCGGCGGGACCTGGACACGTACTACGCCCGGACGCCCTTCATGCGCGAGCTGATCGTGCTCTACCTGCTCGCGCACACCACGTCCTGTGTCCTGACGTACCGGCTGGTCCGGAACTGGATCCACACCGCCGGGCTCGACGTGTGGCTGCGCCGGGGCCTGCGGTCGCTGGCCGTCGGCTACGCCGCCAACCTGGTGTTCGACGCGGCGAAGGGCACCGCCGTCCTCGCCCGCTGGGCGGGCGGCGACCTGGATCCGCTCTCCACGGAACTTGCCCCCGTCGCCGCCTGCGTGGCCGCCGTCCTGATCGCGACGGGGTTCGTGCTGCCGCACGCCGGCCAGTATCTGCGCGCCCGCCGACAGCTCCGGCGCGCCCGCCGCCGGCTCGGCCCGCTGTACGACCTGCTGCGCACCGCCACCGGCAGAGGCGTCCCCTTCTCGCTGCGGGCCACCCCGGAACTGCGGCTGATCCGCCGCGAGACGTTCATCCGAGATGCCCTGCTGCAACTCGCCCGCCACTTCGACGAGGAGCTGCGGCGGCGGACGTACGAGGCCGCCGTGGACCTGGGACACGGCGCGCGGCGGGCGGGAGCGCTGGCGGCGGCGGTGACGATCCGGGACGCGATCGAGGCGCGCGCCCTGTCCCGTGACCCTTCTCCCCACGTCACCGGCCACGCGACCGACTTGCTCACGGACCTGCTCCAGGGCATCGAAGCCGTGTCCCAGGTGCTGAATCACCCCGATGAGATCGAGGCGGTGCGCACCCTCGCGGCCGCCCCAGCAGAGAGTCTGCACGTATATGAGTGATCGCCCGACTTCCGTCGACTCCCCCCTCGGACCAGCCTCCGGACGTGCCGTCAGGTCGGCCGTCGTGCTCGGCGGTTCGCTCGCCGGGCTGCTCGCGGCCCGTGCCCTGGTCGGGTTCGCCGACCGCGTGACCGTCGTCGAGCGTGACGTCCTGCCGGACGGCCCCGAGCCGCGCCGGAACCTGCCGCAGGCCCGGCACGCGCATGTGCTGTGGTCAGGTGGTGCCCGGGCCGTCGAGGAACTGGTGCCGGGCGTCGGCGAGTTGCTGCTCGACGCCGGTGCGCACCGGCTGGCGGTCACCACGGACATGGTCGCGCTGGCGCCGCAGGGCTGGTTCCGGCGGTGGGACGAGTCGCACCATGCGTTCCTGTGCGGCCGGGATCTGCTGGACGCGACGGTCCGCGCCCAGATCCTGGACGACGACCGGGTCAAACTGGTCGAGCACGCAGAGGTGTTGGGTTTGGAGGGCACGGCCGAGGCCGTCACCGGCGTGCGGGTGCGCGGCGCCGACGGCAGCCGGAGCACACTCCACGCGGACCTGGTCGTGGACGCCACCGGCCGCGCCTCGCGCACCCCGCACTGGCTGCGCGAGTTGGGGCTGCCCGAACCGCCGCGCCGCGTGGTCGACTCCGGGCTCGCGTACGCCAGCCGGATCTACCGGGCGCCCGAACCCGCCCGGCAGGGCTACCCGATGGTCACCGTGCAGGCGGACCCGAGGGGGGCCGGTCCGGGCCGGGCGGGCGTCCTGGTACCCGTCGAGGACGGCTGTTGGCTGGTCTCCCTGTCCGGCACCCGGGGCTGCGAACCTCCTACGGACGGCGTCGAGTTCACACGTTTCGCCCGCGAGGAGCTGCGTCACCCGGTGATCGCCGAACTGCTCGCGGGAGCCGAGCCCCTGACGGGCGTCTCCGTCACCCGTACGACGTCGAACCGCCGGCACTACTACGAGCGGATGTCCGCCTGGCCGGAGAACTTCACGGTGATCGGCGACGCGCTGGCCGCCTACAACCCGATCTACGGCCACGGGATGTCGGTGGCGGCCCAAAGTGCCGTCGCCCTCAGAGATGTGATCCGCCGTCAGGGCTGGGGCGCACCCGGCCTGTCCCGCCATGTCCAGAAGGCGGTGGCCCGTCCGGTCGCCGCCGCCTGGGACCTGGCGACGAGCCAGGACATCTTCTATCCCGGCGCCACAGAACACGGCCCCACCCTGCGGGACCGTCTGCTGGCGGCCTACGTGGGCCGCCTCATGCGCACGGCCACGGGCAACGGCCGTATCGCGCGCCGGGTGACCGACGTGACGTCCCTGGAACGCGGCGCGGAGGTGCTGCTGGCCCCAAGTGTGCTGCTGGCGGCGGCGATCGGCCCGCTGAAACCGCCGCTGAGCGGACCGCCGCTGCGACCGGAGGAGTGGAAGGCCGCCGATTGACATGCTCCTCGGGCTGAGCCCGAGGATTCTGGCCGTCCCCACCTGTTGCTGTGCCGCTACGCGGCACGGCTTTCAGTGGGGATTCCGTGGCTTCCTGTTTCTTCGCGCTGTGCCGGGACAAGTCCCGGTCCTACCGGCGCTCCGCAGGCTGTTGCCGCCAGTCCGGCGGCCTGTTTGACGTTGATCGCGGCGTTGTGGTCGCGGTCGTGGACGGTGCTGCAGGCGGGGCAGGTCCATTCCCGTACCTGCAGGGGTTTGGGCCCGTCCCGATGACCGCAGGCCGAGCACACCTGGCTGGTGGGCTCGAACCGGCCGATCCTGACGAAGGTCCGGCCGTACCTTTTTGCCTTGTACTCGAGCATGCCAACGAACTGGGCCCAGCCCGCGTCGTGCACGCTTTTGGCCAGCCGGGTGCGTGCGAGTCCGGATACCGCCAGGTCCTCCACCGCGACCGCTTGGTTCTCGCGGATCAACGTCGTGGAGAGCTGGTGGTGGAACTCGTTACGCGCATCAGCCACAGCGGCGTGGGCACGGGCCACCTTCAGCCGGGCCTTTTCCCGGTTCTTCGAACCCTTCCGCTTACGGGACAGTTCCCGCTGGGCCTTCTTCAGCTTCTTCTCCGCCCGGCGCAGAAACCGCGGGCTGTCGATCTTCGTGCCGTCGGAGAGGACCGCGAAGTGGGTGAGGCCCAGGTCGATGCCGATCGCGGCCTCGGGGTCCGGCTCCGTCCAGCGGGCAAGGTTCGTCTCGGCATCGGTGTCGATGACGAACGAGGCGAAGTACCGGCCCGCCGCGTCCACGATCACCGTCACACTCGACGGAGTCACCGGCAGGACCCGCGACCACTTCACCTTCACCTCGCCGATCTTCGGCAACGACAGCCGCCCGCCCCCAGTGATCTTCCAGCGGGCGTTCGCGGTGAACCGGATCGCCTGCCGGGAATCCTTGCGCGACCTGAAACGCGGAGCACCCACCCGCTTCCCCTTGCGCTCCCCCTTCAGCGAGGCGAAGAAGTTCCGGTACGCGGCCTGCACGTCCCGCAGCGCCTGCTGCAGGACGACCGAGGAAACCTCGGCCAGCCAGGACCGTTCGGGAGTGTTCTTGGCCCGGGTGATCAACTGCTGGGACAGGACAGCGGCCTTGGGGTAGGCCGCCTGAGCCGCACGGGCATCCTCACGGGCGCGCACCGCGTCGTTGAACACGACACCCCCTGTCGCCGGGAACACCCGTTCCCCGCCTCACCCCCACGACCCGCACCGTCCGGCTCCGCCGCAACGACACCGCGGCACTCCGCGCCGCAATCACGAGATTCGCTTCACCACCGGGCTGAACTTCAGCCCGATGCACTGCGAATGAAGCTCGTTAGACGGCCCGAGTGGACAGCCCGGTTGTCACCGAATGACATTGCCTGTTCGCCGGTAGCGGCCGTACCGTCCGGATCATGCTTCCTGTGGTCGAGACGGACGAACAATGGGACAAGGTCGTCCCCGACGAGACGGTGATGCGGGCCGGGGCGGCCGACCTGTGCGCGCGCCTCGGCCTGGGCGGCGCCCCGCTGACCCGGTTCCCGGACGGCTCACAGCCGGTGTACGCGGTCGGCGACGAACTCGTCCTGAAACTGTTCCCCGGGGCCGCCGCCGAGGACGGCCGGGCCGAGGGCCGGGTCCTGTCGTACCTGCGGGGCCGGCTCCCCGTACCGACCCCGAAGGTCCACGACTTCGGGCCGTACGAGAACGGCTGGCAGTACGTCCTGATGTCCCGCCTGCCCGGCGTGAACCTCGCCCACGTCTGGGGCCATGTCCCGCGCGCCCACCGGGAGCGCCTCGTCACCGAGATCGGCGAGGCGCTGGCCGCCCTGCACGCCCTCGACCCCGCGCCCCTCGACGACATCCTCGGCCCGGAGAACTGGGGCGCGTTCCTGGACCGGCGGCGCGAACGCACGGTGGAGCAGCAGCGCGGTCACGGGCTGTCGGCGGCCTGGCTGGACCAGATCCCCGACTTCCTCGCCGCGAACCCGCTTCCCCGCACCCCGGCCCGCTCGCTGCTGCACACCGAGGTGATGCAGCAGCACTTCCTGATCGACCCGGACACCTGGCACCTGACCGGCCTCTTCGACTTCGAGCCGGCGATGATCGGCGACCGCGCGTACGACTTCGTGGGCGTCGGCCTGTTCGTCACCCGGGGCGACCCGGACCTGCTGGGCCGCCTGTCCCGCGCGTACGGCCACACCTTCGCCCTGCACCGGCTCCTCGCGTACACACTGCTGCACGTGTACAGCAACCTGCCCTGGTACATGCGCGAACTGCACGTACCCGTGGAGGGGACCTGGGAGGCGGTGGCGGAGGAGTGGTTCGGTACGGCGTGACCCGCTGGTGACCGGGTCAGCCGGCGAACGCCGGCTGGGCGACCCCCTTGCCCGCTTCCGGGACGACCAGGAGCGAGCCCGACATCGGGTGGGCGGCGGACAGGCCGACGCGGGCCGTGGTGATGTACAGATCCGTGAGGTTCGGGCCGCCGAAGGCGCAGGCCGTGGGGCGGATCGTCGGGAGGATGATCGTACGGTCCAGGGTGCCGGCCGGGGTGTAGCGGCGGACCGCTCCGCCGTCCCACAGGGCGACCCAGACGCAGCCGTCCGCGTCGACCGTCAGGCCGTCGGGGAAGCCGGCGCCCTCCTCGATCAGCGCCAACTGGCGGCGGTTGCCGACACTCTGCCCGTCGGCCGACACGTCGAAGACGTCGACGCGGCGGGTCGGGGAGTCGATGTAGTACATCAGGCGGCCGTCCGGGCTCCAGCCCGTCCCGTTGCTCACCGCGACGTCGTTCAGGACCGTCGTGGCCCCGCCGTCCCCCGTGAACCGGGACAGTGTGCCGCCGCCCGGCGCCTCGTCGTAGCGCATCGTGCCGGCCCACAGGGAGCCGTCGGGGGCCACCGCCGCGTCGTTCGCCCGGCGACCGGGGGTCGGCTCGTGGTGCAGCCAGCGGAAGCCGGTGGCTGAGTCGGCGCCGTCCCCGTCGCCGTCGTACAGGGCCACTCCGTCGCGCAGGTTCAGGACCAGGCCGCCGCCCGCGCGTGGTTTCGCCGCGCCCACGTGCTGCTCCGTCGCCATGACCGTGCGGCGGCCCGTCGACGGGTCGTAGGTGTTGACGCGGGAGCCGAGGATGTCGATCCAGATCAGCCGGGACGCCGCCGCGTCCCACGTCGGGCCCTCACCGAGGGTCGCCTGCGCCTGGACCGCCACTTCGAGGGCGGGTTCGTACGTCGTCATGCCACACTCCGGTGACCGAGGCGCTCGGAGAGTTCGGCGGCGCCCTTGGCGGCGAGCTGTTCCAGCTCCGAACGGTGGTCGTCGCTCCAGCGGATCATCGGGACGGAGATCGACAGCGCGGCGACCACCCGGCCCGTGCGGTCCTGCACCGGTGCGGCCACGCAGCTCACGTCCGGGTTCGACTCACGGTTCTCCACAGCGACACCCCGGCGGCGGATCTCCGCGAGAGCCTCACGCAGGACCGCCGGGTCGGTGATGCTGTTCGGCGTCATCGCGGGCAGCGGAACCTTGTCGGGGACCCGGGCGGAGAGCTCGTGGTCGGGGAGCGAGGCCAGCAGCATCTTGCCCACGGAAGTGCAGTGGGCGGGCAGGCGGCGGCCCGCGGCCGACACCATCCGGACCGCGTGGGTGGAGTCCACCTTGGCGATGTAGATGACGTCCGTGCCTTCGAGGATCGCGACGTGCACCGTCTCGCCGCAGTTCTCGGCGACGGACCGGGCGACCTGCAGACCCTCCGCGGCGAGGTCGAGCTGCTCGGCGTAACGGCTGCCGAGCTGGTACGGGCGCACGCCCAGGCGGTAGCGTCCCGGCTGGCCGGGGACCTGCACGATGTACGAACGGGCGGCGAGCGTCGTCACCAGTTCGTGCACGGTGGTGCGCGGCAGCTGAAGCCGGCGCACTATGTCCGGGGCGGAGAGAGTCCCGTCTCCGTCCAGGAAGAGCTCAAGAATGTCGAGAGCCCGGGTCACGGCAGGTACGAGGCGTCCCATGACGGCCCCCTCTCTTGTGTTCAGGGTGTCTACGATCTCGAGCGATACGACGACGTTCGAGATTTCAACAGACGATCGGCATGACGAACAGGGGACAGGCTAACCACAAGGGCTCGGCCGGGCAATGGGCGTGCGACGGCTTCGTTGCCGTCCGTGACTGTCCTCGCCGCCCGACAGGCGGTCCGGGCAGCTCCCGAGACATACGGGACGATGGTTCATATGTTCACGGTCATCGACTTCCAGCTGGTGCTGCTGCGCCGCATGGCGGACCACAATCCGGACCTCGTGGAAGACGCCCGGCACCAGCTGGGCGTGTCGATCGCGGACATGCGCGAGGCCAACAAACGCTGGCAGGCGATGCTGCGCTCCAAGTACGCCCGAGCCGCCGCCTCCCGGTATCGCTCGGTCCTCGGCACCGCGGAGTCGGTGACGGCGCGCAAAATCGGGGACCTGGAGTGCGAGGCCTGGCTGTGGCCGGTCCCCCTCTGGCCCGACCTGCGCTTCGAGGTGCTCGTGGCCCCGAACGGCGTGGCCTGGAACGAATGGCTGGTGCGGGCCCCGGGCGCCCCCGCCCCCGAACTCCGTACGCCGGACGATCTGCGCCCGTGGTCCTGCACGGTCGACGAGGTCGCCCGCGCCTTCGCCCCCGCCCGCCCGCTGGAGGGCACGGCCCCGACTCGCTGGGGCCTGGCGTTCACGGCGCCGGACGGGACGGGGGTACGGCGGGAGTGCGCGGCGGAGTTCACCTGGGGGCTGCTGCAGCGGGTGGCGGTCAAGGACTGAGTCTGTCGACCCCGCCGGTCACGACCGTCCCTGACGGCCGACGGCGGCCCGCAGGATGGCCTGCACGACCACCGGTACCGAGTCCGGGTGCAGATCGAGGAACAGGTTCGGCTCGATCAACTCCAGTTCCATGACCCGGGGTTCACCGTCGTCACCGAGGACCAGGTCGACCCGGGCGTACAGCAGACCGGAGTTGTCCGGCACAGCGGCCAACGCCTGTTCCGCTACGGCGAGTTCGGCCGAGGTCGGGATCCAGACCTCAAGGTCGGGATGGGCGACCTTGTCGTCGTCGTACGCCGTGCCGGGAGCCAGTACGGCCCCCTTGCGGCTGGCGTGCAGAAAGCTGCCCCCGAAGAACTGCAGGGCACGCTCCCCGGTGACGTCGATGCTCCCGACGTACGGCTGCACCATCGCGGTGAACCCCTCGGCGTGCATACGCGCGAGATGCCGTACGGCCGTCTCCCGGTCCTCGGGTGTGTAGCGGGCCGCGTAACGGGCGCCGGCGCCGGAGGTGGGCTTGACGACGTACTCGCGGTCGTCGGGAAGGCCGGGGGCGTCGCCGGGGGCCAGGTAGCTGGTCGGAACCGTGGGGACACCGGCCGCGGCCAGCTCACCGAGGTACCGCTTGTCCATGTTCCAGCGCAGGACGCCGACCGGATTCGCGACCCGCGTGAGCTTCCCGCACCGCTCCAGCCAGCCCGCGAACTCCTCCGCGCGCCAGCTGTAGTCCCAGGTGGACCGCACCACCGCGAGGTCGAAGGACGCCCAGTCGATGTCGGGGTCGTCCCAGTGGACGGCGGTCGCGTCGGCCCCGGCTGCCAGCAACTCCCGTACCAGGAGCGGAAAATCCCGGTCCTTGCTGGTACCGGGCCGGGGGTCGTAGGTGACGATCGCGATGCGGACCACGGGGACTCCCTCGATGAGGCGTGCGGTAAGGCGCGTAGAGCTGGTTCACCACTGATGGTGATTCCGGATGAAGGTTAACAAGCGCTTGACCCTCACCTTCGGTGAAGCCCCGGCATCGGTGACGGAACGAGGAACCGCGGTGCGGGCCGGCTGCGGCGCCTGACGCGGGTGCGGTGGGCGGTCGGAAGTGACCGTGAATGTGTTTCTTCCGGCAGCCGATGGTGTACGGAGGGATCGGGACGGAAGCAGTCCCTGCGATGGTTGCGACCGATGTGACGAGCCAAGGAGTACGACGCGTGTCCTCTCTCTTCCCCGGGCTGACCGACGACCCGACCGGCGCCCCGAGCGGCGCCCCGAGCGGGCGGCCCGCCCTCCGCTTCGGCGAGCGCTCGCTGACGTACGCCGAACTCGCCGCCACGGCCAGAGCCCTCGCCGACCGGATCTCCGGGGCGGGCGGCCGGGTCGCCGTCTGGGCGACGCCGACGCTGGAGACGGCCGTCGGTGTCGTGGCCGCCCTGCTGGCCGGGGTCCCGGCGGTGCCGCTCAACCCGAAGTCGGGCGAGAGCGAGTTGGGCCACATCCTGAAGGACAGCTCACCCACTCTCGTACTCACCGCGCCGGGCGCCCAACTCCCGGACGCCTTCCGCTCGTTGGAGCGCATCGAGGTCGAGGTGGCCGGCCCGGCACGTCCCCCTTCGGGAGCGCCCGGGACGGCGTACGATCCCGCCCCGGAATCCCCCGCCCTGATCGTCTACACGTCCGGCACCACCGGGCCGCCCAAGGGTGCCGTCATCCCGCGCCGGGCCGTCGCCACCACCCTGGACGCGCTCGCCGACGCCTGGCAGTGGACCGGCGAGGACGTGCTGGTGCACGGGCTTCCGCTCTTTCATGTGCACGGTCTGATTCTCGGCATCCTCGGCCCGCTGCGGCGCGGCGGCTCGGTACGGCACCTCGGGCGGTTCGGGACGGAGGGCGTCACCCGCGAGCTGAACGACGGGGCGACGATGCTGTTCGGCGTGCCGACGATGTACCACCGGATCGCGGAGGCGCTGCCCGGCGACCCGGAGCTCGCCGGGGCGCTCGGCCGGGCCCGGCTGCTCGTCTCCGGTTCCGCCGCGCTGCCCGTGCACGACCACGAGCGGATCACGGCGGCGACCGGCCGCCGGGTCGTGGAGCGCTACGGCATGACCGAGACCCTGATGAACACAAGTGTCCGCGCGGACGGGGAGGCGCGCGCGGGCACAGTCGGCGTACCGCTGCCGGGCGTCGAGCTGCGGCTCGTCGAGGAGGACGGGGCGCCCATCACGGCGTACGACGGCGAGACCGTGGGCGAGATCCAGGTGCGCGGGCCGAACCTGTTCACCGAGTACCTGAACCGGCCCGACGCCACCGCCGCCGCGTTCACCGCCGACGGCTGGTTCCGCACCGGGGACATGGCGGTGCGCGATCCCGACGGCTATGTCCGTATCGTCGGCCGCAAAGCCACCGACCTGATCAAGAGCGGCGGCTACAAGATCGGCGCGGGCGAGATCGAGAACGCGCTGCTGGAGCACGCGGGCGTACGCGAGGCCGCCGTGACCGGAGAGCCCGACGCCGACCTGGGCGAACGGATCGTCGCCTGGATCGTCCCCGCCGATCCGCAGTCCCCACCGGACGCCGACGAGTTGGCCAACCATGTCGCGGCCCGTCTCGCCCCGCACAAGCGCCCCCGGGTCGTGCGTTACCTGGACGCCCTCCCGCGCAACGACATGGGGAAGATCATGAAGCGGGCGCTGCCCAGTGACTGACCGGGCCCCCGGGCGCCTCTCCGCCCGCGAGATCATCGCCCTGCTCTGCGACAACGCCGACGCCAGTACAGACAACTCCACTGGCGGCTTCGTCGAACTGCCCTGCCCCACCCGGGAGCGCGAGCCCGACGGTCCCCTCGCCTGGCAGGGTTACGACGCCTCGCGCGCCCGCGCCACCGCCCGCACCGGCGAGGAGGAGTCCGTCGTCTGTGGCACCGCCCGTGTCGGGGGCACCCCGGCCGTACTGATCGCCTTCGAGTTCGGCTTCCTCGGCGGCTCGCTCGGCGAACGCACCGGAGACCGCCTTGAGCGCGCGTACGAGTACGCGCGCGATCACCGCCTGCCCGTCGTGCCGCTCGTCGCGACGGGCGGCAGCCGGATGCAGGAGGGCATGCTCGCGCTGACCCAGCTCCAGCGCGTGGCCCGGCAGTCGGCGCTGACCCGTGCGGCGGGCCTGCCGCAGATCGCGGTGCTCCGGGATCCGACGACCGGCGGCGGGTGGGCGACCCTGGGCGCGGGCGCCGACGTCGTGCTGGCACTGCCCGGCGCCCAGGTGGGCTTCGCGGGTTCCCGGGTCCGGCCTGCCGACGCGGACCCGGCGGCGTACACGGCCGAGGCGCAGGTGGCGGCGGGCGCGGCCGACGCGATCGTACGTCCGGAGGCGCTCCGCGAAACGCTGGCCCTGTGGCTGCGGCTGCTGAGCGCCGGTGCGATCGGCGCCGACCCGACGCGGGCCGTCCCGCCCCCGGCCCTGCTGATCACCGACGCCATCGACACCGCCAACGCTGCCGACGCCACCGGCGAGGGCCCGGCGGGGGCCGCCCCACTGGACACCGACGCCGCCGTTGCTACCGACACCGCCGGCGAGGGCCGGGCGGAGGCCCCGCATCCTCCGCCCGTCCCCCGTTCCGCGTCCCTCCCCTCCACCGGCTGGGACGCCGTCCGGCGCGCCCGGTCCCCTCGGCGTCCGCGCGCCGACGCCTACCTGGACGCCTACTTCACCCGGCGTGCCGCGATCAGCGGTGACCGCTGCGGGGGCACCGACGCCGGGATGGTGTGCGGGTTCGGTGAGCGGGCGGAGGACGGGCGGACCGTCGCGTACGCCGCGCAGCTCGGCACGGCCACCCGTCCCGCCGGCTATCGCACCGCCGCCCGGCTGATCCGCCTCGCGGACCGGCTCGGCATCCCGGTGCTGACCCTGGTGGACACCCCGGGCGCCGCCAACGACGCCGACGCCGAGCGTCAGGGCGCGGGCGCCGCGATCGCGGACCTCTTCGGCGCGGTCGCCGCCGCCCGCACGCCGGTCACCACGCTGCTGATCGGCGAGGGCGGCTCGGGCGGCGCCCTGGCCCTGGCCGCTCCCGGCAACACCTGGGCCACGCCGGACAGCTACTTCTCCGTCATCGCGCCAGAGCTGGCGGCGGCCATCCTCAAGCGCCCGGAGCGTGAGGTGGAGGCGACGGCGGACCAGCTTCGGATCCGGCCGCAGGACCTGGTGGAGCTGGGGGTGGTACGGGGCATCGTGGGCCGCCCGGCCCCCGCCCCGGACCTTCGGTGACGCCCCGCGCCCTTCAGCGGCTCCGCCAACTCCACCTTCGCGCCCTTGTTCCGCCAGGCGCAGAGTTGCCTGGAAGACATAAAGGATAAATACCCATACGGCGGCACCCCACCCGGCCCCCTACAACAGGCGCCCCACTCCCCCGCCACCGCACGATGCCAGTGGAGGCCCGCCGACCGGCGCGGCCCGTACGGTCTGCGCTCTCGGGAGGATCTGCCATGACCGTCAGTCTGGAACAGATGCGCCGCTGCCATTTCGCCGTCGACCTCGGGGCCGCGCGGACCCGCGTCTACGTCAAGGGTGAAGGGATCGTCGTCGACCAGCCGTCGGTCGCCGCCGTGAACACCAAGACCGGTGCGCTGATCGCGGTCGGGGAGTTCGCCGAGAAGATGACGGGGCGTACACCCCACTACATCCGAGTCGTGCGGCCCGTGTCCGGCGGAACCGTCGTCGACATCGAGATGGCGCAGCGCATGCTGCGGCACCTGATCGGCGACAAGGTCCGCCGCAGCCTGCGCCGCAAGCCCTTCCTGCGGGCCGCCGCCTGCTACCCGCACGACGCCGACCCGCTCGCGCAGCGCGCGGCCATCGAGACGCTCGTCGGTCTCGGCGCCCGGCGCGTCGAACTCGTGGACACGCTCGTCGCCGCCGCCGTGGGCTGCGGACTGCCCGTCGAGCAGCCCGAGGCGACCATGGTCATGGTGTGCGGCGCCGCCGCCACCCAGCTCGCCGTTCTCTCCCTCGGCTCGATCGTGACCGCCGAACGGATCCCGGTCGGGGGCGAGGCCGTCGACCACGCGATCGTGCAGCACCTGCGCCACCAGCACGAACTGATGCTGCCCAGCCAGTCCGTACGTCCGCTGCAGCTCGCCCTCTCCGGCAACGGGCTCACCGCCCACGGCCCGTCGTCCACCGAGATCCACGGCCGGGACGTCGCCACCGGCCTCGCCCGCTCCGTCCAGGTCGACACCGCCGCCGTGCGTGACGCCATCCAGACGCCGCTGACCGCCGTACTCGACGGCATCGGCAAGGTGCTGCGGGACTGCCCGCCCGATCTGGTGGCCGACCTCGCCGACCGCGGCATCATGATGGTCGGCGGCAGCGCGCTGCTCCCCGGGTTCGACCAGATGCTGCGGCAGGCCACGGGCATGCCGGTGCACATCGCCGAACGGCCGGACGTGTGCGCGGTGCAGGGCCTCGGGTACATGCTGGAGGGCCGTATCGAGCCGCTGGTACTGGATCCGCTGGCCACCTGAGACCGCCCACCCGACCCGGCGGCCCCACCATCCGCATGCCAGTCGACCCGCCCCCACCTCCCTCTCCTCCCCTGCCGTCCCGTCTCGAAGCCGTACTGGGCATCGGTTCCGATCTCGAACTGCGCACCACCCTCCAGCACATCGTGGACGGCGCGGCCGAGTTGACCGGTGCCCGGTACGCGGGGCTCGGTATGGCCGACCCCGGGCACGACGGTCTCGTGGAGGTCCGCAGGGCCGATCCGGGGCGCGCCGAACGGGAGGGCGTCGCCGCCATCGACGTACCGATCCTCGTGGAGGGCGAGGAGTTCGGGCGGCTGTATCTCGCCGAGAAACTCGACGGGTCCCCGTTCGGCGACGACGAGAGGGAGTTGCTGCGGGTGCTGGCCACACAGGCCGGCATCGCGATCGGGAACGCCCGGCTGTACGAGACCGCGCGGCAGCGGGAGCGCTGGATCGAGGGTGCCGCCGCCGTCACCACCGCGCTGCTCACCGGCAAGGCCTCCGACGACGCGCTGATGATCGTCGCGGACCGCGCCCGGCTTCTCGCCGACGCCGCCGCGGGCGTCATCCTGCAGCCGACGGCCACCGGCGGCATGGAGATCGTGACCGCCTCCACGTTCGACGACCCCGGTGACATCGTCGGGACCGTCATCGCCCCGGGCAGTCCCGTTCTCGTTCAACTCCTGGGCGGGGAGCCGGTGTTCGTCGACGACTCGGCGACCGACCCGCGGATGACGACCCCTGTACGGCACCGGTTCGGACCCAGCATGATGCTGCCGTTGCAGGCCGAGGGGAGGCTGATCGGCACGCTCGCGCTGCCGCGCCGACGCGGCGACCGCCCGTACACCGGCACGGAACGGCTCCTCGCGACGCAGTTCGCCTCACAGGCGGCCCTCGCGCTCGTCCTCGCCGACGCCCGGCGCCGCCGCGCCCGCCTCGCGGTGTACGAGGACCGCGACCGGATCGCCCGGGACCTGCACGATCTCGTCGTCCAACGGCTGTTCGCCACCGGCATGATGCTGGAGTCCACCCAGCGCCGGGCCGGCGACGACGCCGACGTGCGCGAGATCCTCGGGCACGCCGTCGACGAACTCCAGGCCACCGTCCAGGAGGTCCGGACGACCATTTTCGCCCTCCAGCAGTCCCCCGCCGACGCGCCGACAGGCTTGCGCGGCAAGGTACTTCGTGAGACGGCCGGTACGACGGCGGTACTCGGCCGCCGGCCCTCCGTCCGCTTCACCGGGCCCGTCGAGCACCGCGTCCCCTCCCCCGTCGCCGCCCGGCTCCTCACCGCCCTGCGCCGCACCCTCGCCACCGCCGTACGCCGTCCCGGTGTCACCCGCGTCGAGGTCACGGTCGACGCGACGGCGGTCCTGCCGGACGGCCGGGAAGCCGTACGGCTGACGGTCTACGTCGATGACACAACGGGCGCAGGCCCGGGTACGACGGTCATCTGGCAGGCACCGCTGGGAGACGGCACCCTGTAGAGAGGTCACGGACCGTCGACGGCGGAGGGCAGCCAGTGACTGACATCGACACGCGTGACGACATGTCCGTCGGCACTCGCGTGGGCACGTTCATGGACACCGGTATGCACACCGGCATGCATTCAGGTACGGACACCGGTATGGATACCGGCACGGGCACGCGCGTCGGGGCGCGCGTCCGCACGCGCATCGGGGTGACCGGGCACCGCTCGATCCCCGCCGCCGTTCTGCCGTCCGTCCGTACGGGCATCCGCCGGCAGTTGCGGGGCGACGAGGAACTGGAGGCTCTGAGCTGCCTCGCGGCCGGGGCCGACCAGTTGTTCGCCGACATGGCCCTGGACCGGGGCATACCCGTCACCGCCGTGATCCCCGGCATGGACTACGAGACCCACCTCGGCGACGCCGACACCCGCGCCGCATACCGCCGCATCCTCAACTCCTGCCGTACACAAGTGAATCTGCCCGAGGAGGCGACACACGAAGAGGCCTACTTCGCGGCCGGCCGCTGGATCGTCGACCACGCCGACCGGCTGGTCGCGGTATGGGACGGTCAGCCCGCACGAGGACTCGGCGGCACCGGGGACGTGGTGGCGTACGCCCGCCGCACCGGCGTTCCGGTGACGGTGCTGTGGCGACCGGGGGTGCTGCGCGGCTGAGTTCGGGGGTCAACCGCCGAACCGCACCAGCCAGTCGGTGTGCTGCGGTGAGACGACCCGCTCGGCCTCGGCCACCGCCTCAGCCCACCCCGCCTCCGTCACCGTCTTCACCATCGAGACGCGCAGTGTCTCCAGGTCCTGTTCGATGAGGGAGTGGGCATACGTCAACGGCCGGTGCCGCCGCACCTCCTGCCAGGCCACCCCGGCAGCCGCGCCGGCGCTGAGAAGCCCGGTGAGATCCCAGCCGCCGATCACGCCGAGGGCCCTGAGCACAGCCGCCAGCAGGGCGAGCCCTGTCAGGACGGCCGTGACGGAGGACCAGCGCACGGAGGCGCGATGCGACTCGGAGGCGCGGTTCTTGTACCAGACGAACTGTTCCAGCAGCCGGTCCCGGAGATAGATCTCCCGGCGAGCGGCGAACGGCTTGGCGCGCACGGCCCGCATGACCGGGGTGATCTGCCCGGTTCCACGGGCGTGGGCCCCGTTGCGGGAGTCCTCCCAGCCCACCCGTCTGAGTTCCCGGAGCCGCTCCTCCAGCCGTTCCGCGAACAGCCCGTCGGGGTCGGAGACCCGGGAGTGGAACGGCCCCCCGTGGACCATGTACTGCCAGGCAAGCGACTTGAGGAGCTCCGCCACATCGCGGTGCGCCCGCCACTGGGCACGGGCCCGGCGTCGGGCGATATGCAGTCCGATCGCAATCGTGAACGCGTAAAGCAGAGCCGCAAATGCCGCTGGAACATGACTGTTGAAACGCTCCGCCAGCATCGCCATCGCGGTCGCCGACAACAGGAGCAGCAACTGCGTGCGCACCGCGTAGAGGGACTCACTCTGACGGCTCAGAGCCCGCCGATCGCTCACGACAAACAGTGGCGGAAGATCATTCTCACTCAGCGTGACACTGGGCCCCGGAGTACCGGCGTGCAATTGACTCACCCCCGTGGTCATTGCCCACGCATTAGCCAACTCTTGGTGGTCAGAGCCTGAAGTCGAATGGGCGGATTCCATCCTGGGGGTCGCCCTCCGGTATCGTCCGCGTCAAAACCAGACTTTCTTGGTGCCGGTCGGTCCCAACCGGCGACAAGGGGGCTGGACAGCGCCAGCAGAAGGAGCTACGAGCCAGTCATGAGCCTCTCTCAGTCACAGGCAACGCCCGTCAGCGGTACTCGGTCGACCTTCCAGCCGCTGACCCCGCTGGCGGACCTCTCCCGACACTCGCATGCGGTCATGAACATGATCGGACGGTTGCCGGACAGCCCCGACAGGCGTCCGACAAACCCCACCTTCAACTCGGCGGTTTGAGCCTGAAGGTTCACGCGGACAGGTGTATCCGACGGCACCACCGTCGGATGCCCCCCATGTCACAGGTGTCACGCTCGTCAACTTCGGTAACATTTCGACGAGTTGGCCTCGGGTAGGGTAGTGGGTTTGCGATGATGCAGTGTGACGAGCCCCTCCCTCCAGCAGCTGGTCCTCAAGGTGCACAGCAGATGTGACCTGGCCTGCGACCACTGCTATGTGTACGAGCATGCCGACCAGGGCTGGAAAGCTCGCCCGGTAGTCATCTCCGAAGAGGCGCTCACCCGGACCGCCCGGCAGTTCGCCTCCTACGCCGAGGCTCACAAGCTTCCTTCCGTGACGATCATCCTCCACGGGGGCGAGCCCCTCCTCTGTGGCCCTACGCGGCTCAGAAACATCTGCGCGGAACTCACACGGGCCCTCACCCCGGTCACCACACTGGACCTCCAGATTCACACCAACGGAATCCAGCTGAGCCCGCGGCATCTGGACGTCTTCGCGGAATTCGGCGTCAAGGTGGGTATTTCGCTCGACGGTGACCGCGCCGCCAACGACCGGCACAGACTCGACCGCAGAGGCCGCAGCAGCTACGACCGGGTACTGCGCGGAATCGATCTGCTGCGCACCCCCGCGTACCGCCACCTCTTCGGCGGCCTACTCTGTACCGTCGATGTCGCGAACGACCCCGTCACGGTGCACGAATCACTTACGGCGCTTGATCCTCCCCGTATCGATTATTTGCTACCGCACTCGACTTGGGAGAACCCGCCGCCGAACCCCTCCGGGTCACCGACCCCGTACGCCGACTGGCTGCTCGCCGTGTTCGACCTCTGGGAGAAACAGGGACGCAGGATTCCCGTACGGACCTTCGAGTCGGTGCTCAGCACACTGCGCGGCGGTCCCAGTCTGACCGAGGCGATGGGACTCGCCCCGTCCGACCTCGCGGTGGTCGAGACGGACGGCAGTTTCGAGCAGGCGGACTCGCTCAAGACGGCGTTCGACGGAGCGGCGGCCACGGGGTACGACGTCTTCCGGCACGGGTTCGAGGAGTTCGCCCGGCACGAGGGGGTGCTGGCCCGCCAGCGCGGGCTCGCCGGGGTCAGCGAGGAGTGCCGTCGCTGTCCGGTGGTCGACTCCTGCGGCGGCGGCCTGTACGCCCATCGCTACAGTGCCGAACGCGACTTCGACAACCCTTCCGTCTTCTGCGCCGACCTGCGCGCCCTGGTGGAGGGCATCGCCGAGCGGGTGACGAACCGGGCGCTCGCCCCGTCGGTCTGCCGGCCGGACGAACTGAGCCTCTCCCAGCTGCGGTTGGACCGGGCATTGCTGCGGGTCGTGCACGACGACCCGATGCCGGAGCCCGGCTGGGACGACGCCTGGCGGACTCTGCTGGAGCTGGACGCCGGGGACGACACGGTCCGGCACCTCAACGAGGTTCTCGCCCACCCCTACGTCCGCACCTGGCTGCTCCGGTCCCGGCACGGAGCAGCGGATCTCCCCCGGTTCATGGCTCTGGCCTTCTCGGCGGCCGTGCGGGCCGGCGCCGATGTGATGCTCTGCTGGGACCAGTCCGAACGCGCCCTCCATCTCCCCGCGCTGGGCACGTTCACGCTGGCGGAGCCGGGTCGGGTCGAGGTCAAGACGACACCGGGCGGCTTCTGTGTGTTCGGCCCGTCGGGCCCCGTACAGGTGCAGCTCGCCGACGCCGCTGCCGCCGTCCAGTGGCGTCCGCTGGACACCGTGGAACTGTCCGGTCGGCCGGCCCTGGTGGTCGACGACGCGGACTCCTACCGCGACTGCTTCCCCGTTCCGCTCGCCCCCGGGCCGACCCCGGCGTCCTTCGCCGAGCGCCTGAGGCGGGCGTACGACCTGCTCGACGCCCGGCTGCCTCGGTGGTCCGAGGACCGCAACGCGTTGCTCGTCACCACCGTCACTCCGCTCGCAGCGGGCAGCGGGCTGCGGCTCGGCACGCACGGGCCGGGGGCGCTGGGTGCGGCGGTCGACTTCACGCCGGAGGAGTTCGTGCGTGAACTCCCGCGTCTGGGGCGGCGGGCCAGGCTCACCTCCCTCCGGGAGACAAGTGACCTGAACGTCCTGGGCAACCGGGCGGGCCGCCTCCTCGACGAGGCCTTCGAGCAACTCGGCAACTCCCGTCGCGAGGACGCCGTACGCGCCCTGGTCGAGCTGACCGCGCTCCCGGAGAACGAACTCACGCAAACGGGCGCGGTGTTGGCCGCACAACTCTGGACGGAATGGGCGAAGCACCCGGACCCACCGACCCGGAAGCCCCACCGTGCCTGAGCGGCTCCCCCAGACGGCCACCCCGGCCCCCTCACCCAGGGCGACCCCTACCACCCACGCACCCGACCCGGCCTCCTCCCCGGCGACCACTCCAGGCCGACCCCCACGACCGACCACCCCCACGAACACGACCGACCAACCCCTCCCCGCGGCAGCCACCCCGAACCTCCCGCCCCAAACGGCCCCAACCACCCACGCACCCGACCCGGCCTCCCCGGCGACCACTCCAGGCCGACCCCCACGACCGACCACCCCCACGAACACGACCAACCGACCCCTCCTCGCGGCAGCCACCCCGAACCTCCCGCCCCAAGCGGCCCCAACCACCCACGCACCCGACCCGGCCTCCCCGGCGACCACTCCAGGCCGACCCCCACGACCGACCACCCCCACGAACACGACCGACCAACCCCTCCCCGCGGCAGCCACCCCGAACCTCCCGCCCCAAACGGCCTCGGCCTCCCGCAGGGCGGTCGCCTCGGACCAGGGACCGCGGGCAACCACCCCGACTCGGGCCGGCCGCGCGAACCCGGTCGGGTCAGCCCGCCACACCGCAAGCGCCCCGGAAGAGGCGCCTCTGCCAACTCCGGCGCCGCCCATCCCCGCAGACGCGACCGGCCCGGCTCCCCAGACCCCGACCGCCCCGGGCCTCCCGCCTCGGCCACCGTTCACCCCCACGGCCGGCACCCGTCCCGGCCCTGCCGTCGCATCCCACTCCGCCGGTCAACTACGGGACGCGATCGCCGAGTTGGGTGTCCGCCCCGGCGCTCCCCTCATCGTCCACGCCTCCCTGCGCGGCACCGGTCTTGGTCCCTCGCTCGTACGGGACTGTCTGCTCGCCGCGCTGGGAGCCGGCGGCACCCTTGTCGTGCCCGCGTTCACGCCGGAGAACTCCGACACCTCGCGGGCGTACCGGGTAGCCACCGAGGGGCTGACCGAGCGGGAGAAGGCCGTCCACCGGGCCTCGATGCCGCCCTTCGCCGCGGACAGCACGCCGTGTCCCTCCACGGGGGCGCTGGCCGAATGTGTGCGGACCACTCCCGGTGCCGTCCGCAGCACCCATCCGCAGACCTCCTTCGCCGGACTCGGGCCCAGGGCCGCGGAGTTGCTCGGCCGGCACGACCCGCACTGCCATCTCGGTGAGCGCTCGCCGCTGGCCGCGCTGTACGCGGCGGATGCCCAGATCCTGTTGCTGCGCGTCGGGTTCGAGGTGTGCAGCGCGTTCCATCTGGCCGAGTACCGGACGACGCCGCCCACACCTCGGCGTACGTACCGGTGCGTGGTGGGCGAGCGGGGGAACTGGATCTCGTACGAGGATCTCGCCCTGGACGACAGCGACTTCGGCGCGATCGGGAAGCGGCTCCCGCGTGAACTGGTGGTGGAGCGGGAATGGGCCGGAAAAACGGTCACGCTTTGCGCCATGCGCGCCGTTGTGGACCACGCCGTCGATCAGATGGCCAGTTATCGCCCCGGATTGACGTAAAACAAGCAACCCCGGCGAGCCGACCGTCGGGCACATTGTTGGTTCCGGTCAGGTGACCCCGGCGCTGGGGCGCACCGACGGGCAGGGGGGCGTGTGGAAAACACCGAACGGGGTCGGGACCGGGTGCCGGACACCCAGCCCTACTTCTTCCTTTCCTACGCCCACACACCACCCTGGGGCACGGGCGGCGGAGACCCCGATCACTGGGTGCACGTCCTGTACCGGGACCTGTGCAACCACATCATGGCGCTCACCGATCTGCCCGCCGGTTCCCAGGCCGGTTTTATGGACCGGGAGATGCACTCCGGCGAGGGCTGGCCGGAGAAGCTCAGCGAGAACCTCGCCAAGTGCCGGGTGTTCGTACCGCTGTTCTCGCCCCGCTACTTCACCAGCGAGATGTGCGGCCGCGAGTGGTTCGCCTTCCACGAGCGGGTCCTGCACGCCAGGGCCACCGGCGCCGGCTCCGCGTCCGTCATCGTCCCCGCCCTGTGGACCCGGGTGGACTACGACCAACTCCCGGACTCCGTACGGCACATCCACCTCGACCACGCGACCTACGGCGACCGCTACGCCACCAACGGGATCTACGGCCTGATCAAACTCAACCGGCTGCACGACGAGTACGAGGAGACCGTGCTGGGCCTGGCGCAGCGGATCGTGCGGGTCGCCCACGAGTCACCGCTGCCGCCGAGCAGGCCCCGCAACTACGAGAGCACGCCCAGCGCGTTCAAGCCGCGCGGCTCGGGCCCCCGGCACATCCACCTCACCGTGGCCGCACCGACCCGCGACAGCGTCCCCGAGTACCGCGACATCCGGCCGTACGGCGAGGACGCGCAGGACTGGAACCCGTACCATGGTGAGTCCACTCGTCCTCTGCCGTCGCTCGCCGAGGAACTCATCCGCTCCCTCGACTACCGGATCACGGTGTCCTCCTTCGACGACGAGGACACCGGGGAGCCCCAGACGGTGTCGGGCGGCAACTCCCCGGACGACAACGGCGATCAGGGCGAGAAGGACGACAAGGCGGTGGGCAGGCCGGGCATCCTGCTGGTCGACCGCTGGGTGCTGACCGACGAGGAACGGCGGCGGCGGCTCAAGATCTTCGACTCGCACGCCCGGCCGTGGGTGAGTGCCATCGTCCCGTGGAACCGCCTCGACCTGCAGTGTCACAGCTCGGAGGGGCGGCAGCTCACCGAGGAACTGGAGCGCACCCTCCCGTTGATCCTGGACCGGGGCCGGCGCACCGACTGCCGGATCGCCGTGATCGGGGTACCCACGCTCAAGGCCTTCACCGACGTGCTGCCCTCCGTCGTGGCCCATACGACCCGGCAGTTCCTCAAGCACGCGGAGGCCCATCCGCCGCCGGGGCCGCACATCCCGAGGCCCCGCCTGATGGGCCCCGTCCAGCTGCAGTACCCGGAAGCGGGATCCAACGACGGAGGAGAAGCATGACGGCCGTGCAGAACGGACGTATCATCACCTTCTACTCATACAAGGGCGGTACCGGGCGCACCATGGCCCTCGCCAACACGGCGTGGATCCTCGCCGCCAGCGGCAAGCGGGTCCTGGCCGTCGACTGGGACCTGGAGGCGCCGGGCCTGCACCGCTTCTTCCATCCGTTCCTGGAGCCGAACGCACTGGTGGCCACCACCGGAGTCATCAACATCATTCATGACTTCGCGTGGGCGGCGACCACCGGCCCGCAGCGCACCGGCGACTGGCAGGACGACTACGCGAACGTCGAGCAGCACGCCATCTCCCTCACCCCGGAACGGTTCGGGATGAGCTTCAAGGACGGCGGTTCGCTCGACTTCCTGTCCGCGGGCCGCCAGGACCGCGCATACTCGGCGACGGTGTCCTCCCTGGAATGGGACAACTTCTACGACCGGCTGGGCGGCGGCGCGTTCCTCAAGTCGCTGCGCACCAACATGAAGAAGTCGTACGACTACGTCCTCATCGACAGCCGTACCGGACTGTCCGACAACGCGGACATCTGCACCATGCAGATGCCCGATGTCCTGGTCGACTGCTTCACCCTCAGCGACCAGTCCCTGGACGGCGGCGCCGCGGTGGCCCGCAGCGTCGAGGACGGTTCCCTTCCGCACCCGATCCGGGTGCTGCCCGTGCCGATGCGTATCGACGAGGGTGAGAAGGACAAGGTCGACGCCGGCCGGGCGCTGGCCCGGCTGCGCTTCCAGGGGCTGCCCAAGGGGCTCAAGGGCGAGAAACTGGGCCCGGACGAGCAGACGGCCTACTGGGGCAGCGTCGAGATCCCCTACCGCCCCTACTACGCCTACGAGGAGACCCTCGCGACCTTCGGCGACGCGAAGGGCGATCCCAAGTCACTGCTGTCCGCGTTCGAGCGGCTCACCCAGGTCATCACCGACGGCGACGTCACCTCGCTGCCGCCGATCCCCGAGCCGGTGCGGCTGCGCTGCCGTGACGCGTACCTCAGGCGGCGCCCGCTGACCAGCGCGGCCAATGTGGTCGTGGCGTACTCGGCGGAGAACCGGATGTGGGCCGACTGGGTCGAGTCGCTGCTCAAGCGGGTCGGCTGCAACGTCGTGACGCACGACATCTCCGGCGGCCCCGTCGAGCGCGCGGACTCGGCCACCCGCACCGTGATCCTTTTGTCGACCGCGTTCCAGAAGTCCCGGTACGCCGACGCCGTCTGGCGCACCCTCACCGACACCGGCATGGACTCCCCGCCCGGTACGACGGTTCCGCTCCGGGTCGACGAGGTGCGGCTGCCCGAGGCCTACCTCGACCACAACCCGGTGGACCTGCACCGGTTCGACGAGACACAGTGCGCCGCCGCGGTGCTGCGCGCCCTGGGACTGCCCGGGCAGGCACCGGAGGCCGGACCGCACGCGGCCCGCTTCCCCGGCAACACTCCGGCGTATCTGAGCGCACCGCAGCGCAACAACACGTTCACGGGCCGGGACGTCATCCTGGAGCGGATCCGCGACCAGCTCGGCGGCGGTGTCTCCGCCGGCCCCTCGCAGCCCCAGGTCCTGTTCGGGCTCGGCGGTGTGGGCAAGACCCAGGTCGCGCTGGAGTACGTACACCGCTTCATGGGGGACTACGACCTGGTCTGGTGGACGTCCGCCGAGCACGAGGACGATGTCGTCGCCTCGCTCGCCGAACTCGGCACCCGCATCGGTGCGCCCGGCCGTGACGACATCACCATGGCCAGCAAGGAAGCCCGCCAGATGCTGTCGCGGGGCACGCCGACCAGCCGCTGGCTGCTGGTCTTCGACAACGCCGACGACCCGGCCGCGCTGACTCCGTACTTCCCGACCGGCGGCAGCGGGCACATCCTCATCACCTCCCGCAACCAGGCCTGGGCGCAACAGGGTTCGGCCCAGCTCGTCGACGTCTTCCTCCGCGAGGAGAGCGTCGAACACCTCACCCGGCGGGCCAGGGGGCTGACCCCCGAGGCGGCCGACCAGGTGGCGCTGGCGGTGGGCGACCTGCCGCTGGCCGTCGAGCAGGCGGCGGCCTGGCTGGCCGAGACGGCCACGCCCGTGGAGACGTATCTGCGGCAGCTCGCCGAGCAGACCACCGACGTCCTGGACCTCAACCAGCCCGCCGACTATCCGAAGACGGTCGCGGCGACCTGGAACGTGTCCATCTCCCGGCTGAAGGAACGTTCTCCCGCCTCGGTACGGCTGTTGCAGCTGTGCGCGTTCCTCGCTCCGGAGCCGATCTCCTCCGACCTGCTCTACAGCAAGGAGATGATCGACGCCCTCAAGCCGTACGACCCGGCGCTCCAGGAGCCGTTGCTGCTCGGCCGGGTCGTCCAGGAGATCGGGCGGTTCGCGCTGGCCAAGGTCGACCAGGTCAGCAACAGCATCCAGGTCCACCGGCTGGTCCAGGCCGTGATCCGCGCCCAGTTGACCGAGGAGGAGCAGCGCCACGCCCGGCATGTCGTCCACACCGTGCTCGCGGGCGCCCGTCCCGACGGTGAC
Source organism: Streptomyces sp. B21-083 (assembly GCF_036898825.1). Lineage (GTDB taxonomy): Bacteria > Actinomycetota > Actinomycetes > Streptomycetales > Streptomycetaceae > Streptomyces. The sequence goes on from NZ_JARUND010000002.1 coordinate 3,033,904, forward strand.
GAGCCGATCGACGACCCCGAGAGCTGGCCCCGGTTCGGCGTCATCTGGCCGCACCTCACCGCCTCCGACGCCCGCAACTGCACCGAGTCCGAGACGCGCCGGCTGCTCATCGACCGGGTCCGCTACTACTGGAAACGCGGTGACTTCCCCAACGCGCAGAAACGCGCCGAGGATCTGCTGGACCACTGGAAGCCGCTGCGCGGCGAGGACGACGTGCAGTATCTGTATCTGCGCTGCCAGCTGGCCAACGTGCTGCGCTCGCAAGGGCGTTACATCGAGGCCCGGGACATCGACACCGAACTGCTGGACCGCCAGCGCCGGGTCCTCGGCCCCACGCACCCGCACACGTACGTCACCACGTCCAGCCTCGCCAGCGACCTCGCCGCCCTCGGTGACTACCGGTCCGCGGTGGACCTCGCCCGTGAGGCGCACGACGGGTTCAGCGAGATCTTCCACGAGTCCCACCCCAGGACCCTCAACGCGGCCAACAACCTCGCCCTCGCCCTGCGCATGGTGGGCCGCTACGGCGAGGCCCGCGACCTCGACCAGGAGACGCTCGACCGACGCCAGCGCGTACTGGGGCCGGAGCATCCCTACACGCTGGCCTCGGCCGAGGGGCTGGGCCGCGACCTGCGCGAGGTCGGCCGGTACGCGGAGTCGGTGGCGGTGTTGTCACAGGCGTACGACACGCACAAGCGCATCCTCGGCAAGGAGTTCCCGGGCACCCTGCGGTGCGCCAAGTCCCTCGCGGTGTCGCTGCGTCGGGCCGGACAGTTCGAGGACGCCCGGCGGCTGACGACGGCGACGCAGGACCAGTACCGGAGCCAGTACAAGGAGCCGACGCCGGACTCGCTGGCCTGCGATCTGAACATGGCGGCCGACCTGTTCGCGGCCGACGACCGGGAGCGGGCCCGCGAGGTCGCCCGGGAGGCGCTGGCCAGGTACATGGACGTACCGGGTGAGGCCCACCCGTACACCCAGGCCGCGCTGAACAACCTCGGTATCTACCACTGGGGCTGCGGCGACACGGAGAAGGCGGACACGGTGTTCCGGCAGGTGCTGCGGCGCATGGGCGAGGTGCTGGGGCCGCAGCATCCGCACTCCCTGTTCTGCGGGGTCAACTACGCCAACGTACTGGCCGGCCAGGGCCGTCTCGACGAGGCCCGGGAGCTGGAGGAGAACGCGGTGGTCACCTTGCGCCAGATCCTGGGCCCGCATCACCCGGAGACCCTGGCCGTGGTCGCCAACTCCGCCTTGACACTCAGCGAGTTGGGCCATGAGGCGGAGGCGGAGCGGCGGCACGGCGAGGCGCTGACGGAGCTGCGGATGCTGCTCGGCGACGAGAACGGGATCACCCGGTTCGCCCACAGCAGGCGGCGGGTGTACCGGGACCTGGAGCCGCTGGCGGTGTGAGGCGGGGTGCGGTGAGGTCCGGGACGGGGGCGTCGGCATCGGGTGGTCGCCGGCGCTTCACCCGGCAGTCGGCCGGGGCCCGCCGTCACGTTCCCGTCGTCCCGCCCGAAAGGCGGGCCTGGAGGCGTCAGGTGCCCGCGCCCGGTGCGGCGGGCGTGCCTGGCGTCCCGGCAGGACCTCTAGGGCTGAGTGGTGTCCGCGAGCAGCCAGTTGAGGGCGATCGGCAGGGCGCGCAGGGACGCGAAGTGGGCCGCCGCCGGTTCCAGGACGGCCGTGGAGCGTGGGATGCGGGCCGCGAGCCAGGAGGAGTGCGAGGCGGGCGAGAAGACGTCCAGCCCGCCGTGCCACAGCAGCACCGGCACATCGATCTGTGCCGGGTCGAATCCCCACGGGCCGGTCAGCGCGAGGGCGTCGTCGATCCAGCCGTACGGTGAAGTGCGCAGCGCCTCAAGGTAGTTGCGCAGGAGCATCGAGCGGATGGTGTTGTCGGAGACGATCATCCGGTCGTCGTCGGTGAGTTCCGTGCGCAGTTCCTCGAGGAGCTTCGCCGGATCGCTGCGGATGGCCGCCGACCGCGGGATGAGCCGGGCCGCGAACCGCTCCGGATCGGTGAACGCCGTGCTGAACTCGTTGACGTTGGAGGGGGCCATGCCGGCGAACCAGTCGAGCCCTTCCGCGTCTCTGGGCGCGAGCCCGACCAGCGCGGCGGCCCGGGTCACCCGGTCCGGCAGCAGCGCGGCACAGGCGAGGGCGTGCGGGGCGCCACCTGATCGCCCGGCGACCGCGAACCGGTCGAGCCCTAGGGCGTCGGCGACCACGGAGACGTCGTTGACCACGTCGACGATCCGCCGGCCCTTCTTGCGGTCCGAACCGCCGTATCCGGGACGGTCGTAGCTGATGAGGCAGGCGCCGTGCTGATACAGGAACATCGCGCGGGGCCGGGGACCGACCCGGCTGCCGGGTGTGCCGTGCAGGAGGAACACGGGGTGTCCGTTCGGGTCTCCCGAGATCTCGACCCGTAAGCGCCGCCCGTCCGCGGTCCGCACATGGTCCGCCACCACCGCCGCGTCCCCCTCCCCCTGGCCGACTCACTCGACCGGGACCACGCTGCCCGATCCCTGCCCGGATGCACAGAGGGCGAAACGGGTATGGCCGGCGCCGGACCTTCCGGCCCGGGGTACCCGGTCCTTTCTTCGGCCCCCTTTCCCCTACTGTTTTCGGAGTCCCGGAGCCCGGGGTCACTCCCCTGACCTCCCCCTTACCCCTACCTGGCACACTGTCCGCACCCGGAGAAGGAGCAACCGCATGTCGATGGTCGGCAGCCTGCGCAAAGTGGCCCGCCTGGCTCGGCGTGGGCGGCCGCGGGTGGACCTCAGTCACCCCGCCCGGTCACCGCTCGGCTCGACCGTCGTCAACTGCGTGATCTACCGCGAGGGTGTACGTCAGCCCACCGCGCCCACCGTCGAGGAGTCCGTCGCCCGCGTCCGCAAGCACCACCGCGGCTTCGTCTGGCTCGGCCTGCACGAACCCTCCGAGACGGAGTTCGCCCGCGTCGCCGAACTGTTCGGGCTGCACCCGCTCGCCGTCGAGGACGCGGTCCAGGCCCACCAGCGTCCCAAGGTGGAGCGGTACGGCGATGTCCTGTTCGCCGTGTTCAAGACGGTCTGCTACGTCGAGCACGAGGAACTCACCGCGACCAGCGAGGTCGTCACCACCGGCGAGATCATGGTCTTCGCGGGCCCCGACTTCGTCGTCACCGTCCGGCACGGCCGGCACGGCTCCCTCGGTCCCCTGCGCGAGGAGCTGGAGTCCGACCCGGAGCAGCTCGGCAGGGGCCCGGCCGCGGTGCTGCACGCCATCGCCGACCATGTCGTCGACGACTACCTGAACGTCACGGACGCCGTCCAGGACGACCTCGACCAGGTCGAGTCGGACGTGTTCTCGCCGCAGAGCCCGCGCACCGCCGACGCCGGCCGTATCTACCAGCTCAAGCGGGAACTCCTCGAACTGAAGCGGGCGGTGGTCCCCCTCGGCCGACCCCTCCAGCAGCTGGCCACCGAGCCGATGCCGTCCGTCGAGCCGGCGATACAGGCCTACTTCCGGGACGTGTCCGACCATCTGATCCGCGCCACCGAGCAGATCCACGCCTTCGACGCCCTGCTCGACTCGATCCTCCAGGCCCACCTCGCGCAGGTCACCGTCGCCCAGAACGAGGACATGCGGAAGATCACCGCGTGGGCCGCGATCGTCGCCGTACCGACCATGGTCTGCGGGATCTACGGCATGAACTTCCAGCACATGCCCGAGCTGCACTGGCGCTACGGCTACCCGCTCGTCCTCGTCGTCATCGCCGCCGCCTGCTTCTTCGTCCACCGCGGTTTCAAACGCAACGGCTGGCTGTGAACACGGCCCACCCCCCGCCCGTACCTTCTGTCGAGTCGTACGTCCGCCGTACCACCCGACCTGGAGAGGCGCAGTGTTCCAGCAGCAAACCCGGCGATCGCCCCGCAGGGCCGTCGCGCTCGCCGCGCTCCTGACGGCCGTCGCCCTCCCCCTGACCACCGCCTGTACGTCGGACACGGACGCGGGCACGGACTCCGGGAAGAAGGCGTCGCCGGCCGCGTCGGAGTCCATGCCGCCCGCTCCCGTGGCGGCCGTGGTCGCGCCGGCCAAGGTCGAGGTGATCGCCAAGCTGACCGGCTGCGAGGTGACGATCCGCACCGACGCGAAGGAACTGCGCGAGGGCGTCTGCCACACCGCCGACGGCGACTACCTGATCACGACGTTCCCCGAGGAGAAGTACAAGCTCACCTGGCTCGACAGCGCGGCCATCTACGGCGGCAAGTACCTGGTCGGCACCAAGTGGGTCATCAGCGCGCCCCCGAAACTCCAGGAATCACTGCGCCAGAAGGTCGGCGGCACCTTCGAGGACCTGAACGACCACGACGCGCAGAACTAGGACTTCGCCGCCACGGGTACCGGCTGCGGCTCGTAGTCGCTGATGACGTACGCCTGCTCGTCGTCGGCCGCGTTCTTCCGCGGGTCCAGGGTGATCCGGACGGGGTGCCCGTCGGGCGCGTACTCCGCCTCCGCCGTGTCCGCGCCCTCGTCGTGGGCCCGGGCCAGCCGGTCCAGCAGCCCGCCGATGGTGGGCACCTCCTCGCGCGCCCGCCGCACCGCGCCCCGCCCGCTCTCGTCGAGCCCGACCACCTTGGCGACCTTCCCGTCCCGCACCGTCACCCGGAACCTGCCGATGAGGCTGCGCTCACCCTCGCTCGACGTCAGCGTGTAGGCGTACGAGGCGGGCTCGTCCCAGGACTCCGCGAACGACGAGAACGAGGAGGAGGGAGTGGGCGAGGTCCCCGACGAGCCCTCCCCGGACTCCGAGGCCCCGGAATCCCCGCCACAGCCGACGACCGTGCACAGCAGCCCCCCGACGAGCACGACGGACGACAGCGATCGGACCGAAGCCATGGTGATCCCCCTGAACAAACGAACGAGTCCCGACTACCGCTACGACGCGTATTCGCCGGAAAACGTTCATCGGAGCACCGAAAGCTCTCAGGCCGCGTGCCCCTGCCCTGCCGCTGCCTGGTCCGTCACCACCCCGGCGATCCCGGTGAGGAAGGCGTCCACGAGGTCGTACGCCCGCTGCCGTGACTCCTCGCGCAGGGCGCGGGTCTCCGCGAGCAGCCGGTCCGGGTCCTCACCGTGCGCCCTGGCCTCGGCCCGGCCGCCCGCGTCCAGCCACTGGAGCAGGGTCTCCTCGTCGAGCTCGGGATGGAACTGCACCCCGAGTGCCCGCCCGGCCCGGAACGCCTGCGGACCGACCGCGCTGCGGGCCAGCTCCACCGCGCCCGGCGGGACCGTGAACCGGTCGAAGTGCCACTGGAACCAGGGCCCCGCCGGAATCAGCCCGGGCACGTCCGACTCGACGGCCGTCCAGCCGATCTCGTGCCGGGGCGCCGCCTCGACGCTCCCCCCGAGGGCGGTGGCGAGCGCCTGCGCCCCGAAGCAGATGCCGAGCACGGGCAGTTCGGCGGCGTACGCGGTGCGCAGCAGCTCCAGTTCGCCGTCGATCCAGGGCGCGACCGAGGCCCTGTCGTAGACCGACCAGGGTGCGCCGAGCAGCACGACCAGGTCGTAGCCGGCCGGGTCGGGGAAGTCGAACTCCACGCCGGGGCTGTCGTACCGCTCGGCCGGTACGACGATCAACTCGTCGATGTCATAGTCGAGTTGGGCGATCCGGTCGCCGACGGGACCGGACAGCGAGAGATGGTCGTGACGTATGACGAGGGCGCGCACGGAGTTCTCCACTTCTGGCAGAGTGGGGGCGGGGCGAGATCATGGCCGGGGGGGGCACGGGGGTCAGCTCTTGGGGCGCCGTCCGCTGCGGCGCGGGGCGGGTTCGGCGCCGTCCAGCAGTTCCAGTCGGCGGTCCTCCCCGTGGGTCTCGACCTGGACGACGATTCTGCGGAGCGCGTCCGCGGTCGCCCGGCACTCCTCGGCGCTCAGCGGCGCGGCGACGAACGCCTCCTCGTCGTTGAAGTCCGGGAAGAGCGTCCGCATCAGCTCCTCGCCCTGCTCCGTGAGCCCGAGCAGCACCCGCCGCCCGTCGGACGGGTGCTCGATACGCCGGACCAGCCCACGTGACTCCAGGGTCCGGGCCACGCCGGTGAGCGTCCCCTTGGAGATCCCGGCCTCCTCGGCCACGAGCCGTGTCTCGGTCTCCCCGGAGATCCAGACGACCCACAGGACGACGAACCCGGTCCATGTCAGATCCGCTCCACGCAGCACGGAGTTCTCGACATGCTGGCGCACGGCGGAGGCGGCCCGGTGGATGTTCGCGACGACGGCCATCTGGTCGTGCCGGATCGGGATGTCCCCGAGTTTGGCCTTGACCAGTTGCTCGGTCTCGACGATCGGTCGCTGCGTCACCGGCACATCCCCTCCCACGACACCATGTCGTTCGGCACCAAATTGTACGAACCCGTCGGCCTCACATGGCGGACGCTCCCCCAGCGACCCGCCTCATCACCTCGCGGCAGAACGCTCCGACCCCGTCCGGATCATCGGTGAACTGGGAGGGCTTCACACAGAACGTCGTGAACCCCAGCTCCATCTGCTCGGGAATCGAGGCGAGCGCCGCCCCGAGATCGGCACAGGACCGGTCGTCCGGGAACACCACCCGCACCCCGCCGATCATCTCCAGTTCGGAGACGTCACGCCCCGCCTCCTTCATCGCCGCCCCGAGAATCCCCATCTCCTCGGCCGTGGGCCGCCCCAGCGGGTTGAAGGCATGTCCGTACCGCACCAGCCGCCGCACCATCGCCGCATGCATCCCGGCGCCGCCCAAACACAGCCGGGGCCCGTCCGCCCGGTACGCCTTGGGCTCGAAGTACACGTTCTCGAAGGGGTAGTTCTCGCCGTCGTGGGACACCGGCGACGGCCCCCACAACTTCGCCCAGATCTCCAGGTGTTCGTCCAGCAGCCGTCCCCGCCGGGTGAAGGGCACCCCGAGCGCGTCGTACTCGTCCCGGCTCCAGCTGACGTTGGGCAGCACCATCAGCCGACCCTCGGAGAGCAGGTCGAGTGTGCCCAACTCCCTTGCCAGCAGCAGGGGATGACGCAAGGGGGCGATCACCGCCGACGCGGCCAGCCGGACCCGCTCGGTCACCGAGGCGATCGCGCCGAGCAGGATCAGGGAGTTGGGCCAGGGCATGTACGGGTCCTGGTTGCCCGGCAGTGCCCAGTCGCGCGGGTTGCCCATGAGGCCGTTCGCGCCGGCGTCGGGGCCGAGCACGATGTGCTCACTGAGCATCACCGAGTCGAATCCGGCGTCCTCGGCCTCCCGGGCCCAGCGCACGAGCAGCGGCAGGTCGACGCGGCCGCCGGTCATGGTCCAGTTCTCGCTGAGGACCAGTTGCATACGCGGAGGAGTCGAGGTCATGTCGTACCCGCCTTTCATTTGAGGTCAAACAATAAAACGGTCAGACCTCCACGGCAAGGGGTCAGCGGTGTGCGGCGGTGGACGGCGAGCGGTGGGCGGTGGCGGCCGGTCAGTCGGTGGCGCGCGGAGCCTGGGCGGCCAGAAAGCGGGAGGTCGGGGCCGGATCCGGGGTCGGATCCGGGGTCGGGTTCGGATCCGGGTTCGGACAGCCGCAGGACGCCCGGACGACCAGGCGGGACGGGAAACGGCGGGTGCGGTCCGTCTCGCCGGGCGTCGCCGCGTCCAGCTCCGGATCGAGCGCCATGTCCACCGCCTTGCGGGCCATCGCCTCGCGGTCGGAGGCGACCGTCGTCAGGGGCGGGTCGGTCATCGCCGCCTCCTTGACGTCGTCGAAGCCCACCACCGCGAGTTCGCCCGGCACGTCGACGCCCAGCTCGCGGGCCGCCCGCAGCAGGCCGATGGCCTGGTCGTCCGTCGAGCAGAACACGGCGGTCGGCCGGCCGGGGGCGGCGAGCAGGCGCAGCGCGGCCTCGTAGGTGTCGTACCGGTTGTAGGGGGCGTGGAACAGGAGCCCGTCGGTGGGACGGCCGGCGTCCGCCATCGCCTTGCGCCAGCCCTCGACATGGTCCGCGACGGGATCGCCGGCCACGGGAGCCGACTCGGGACCGCCCAGGCAGGCCACGGCGGTGTGACCGTGCTGGAGAAGATGCCGGGTGGCGATCCTGGCACCCTCGACATCGTCCGTGACCACGGCGAACTTGCGTACGGACGCGGACCGTTCGTGCATCAGCACGACCCGGGTGTCCATGGTGTCGAGCTCGGCGGCGATCCGGTCACCGAGCCCCAGACTCACCAGGATCAGCGCCGACACCCGCATCCCCAAAAAGGCGTGCAGGTAACGGAGTTCGCAGTCCTCCTGGTAATCGGAGTTGCCGACGAGCACCATTTTTCCCCGGTCGGCGGCGGCGCGTTCCAACGCGTGGGTGATTTCCCCGAAAAATGGCTGACGGGCGTCCGGAACGATCAGCCCCAGCAGATCCGTACGGCGACTCGCCATGGCCTGGGCCACCCGGTCGGGCCGGTAGCCGAGTTCCCTGACGGCTTCGAGAACGCGTCGGCGTTTCTCCGCCGAGACGGGCCGGGGGCCATTGTTGACGACGTAACTCACGACCGCACTGGAAGTTCCCGCGAGCCTGGCGACGTCGTCGCGTGTCACCTTTGTCACCGGGTGAGTCTACGGGCGTCAAATACCCCGCTGGAAAGGAACGTTGGCTTTCGGCCAGGGCTCCGAAACGGGTTCACGGGTGCCTCGTGCCGGGCATCGTGAGGACAGGACGGACGGGACGGGACAGGGTGGGACGGCAGCGGCGCCGGCCTGTCGGGTCGCGTACCGGCCAGGGGACGTCGACGAGCCGGGCGGAAGGCTGGTGTGCGGCTTTTCCCACGGCACCAGGGCCCCTGACATTCACCTGCCCCACGGGCGGTCACACCCGTACCGCGGGGGGAACGTCTCCGGTCGTGCCGGACAGCGTGCGGGGCGGAGCGGAGGGGGGACAAGGCCATGGGGACATCCTTGCGCACCCGTTTACGAAGGCTGCCCGAGGTGGTCCCCGGGATCGTGCTCGGCGCGGCGGGCCTGCTGGCCGTCGGCGTGCTGGCCGGTCTGGTGGTGGACGTCTCGGCTCTGGTGCGTTCCGACGGCTATGCGCTCGGGGCGGCGCTGCTGCTCGCGGTCGGGCTGTACGGGAGCACGTACTCGATCGATCTCAGGGCGCTGCGGGCCGATCTGCCCGGTGTGTTGGCCGCGGTCACCCTTGGTGTGGTCCTGAAGGCCGGGCTGATCGCCGGCACGATGGTGCTGGTGTTCCGGCGGCCGGAGTACCTGGTGCTCGGCATCGCCGTCGCCCAGATCGACCCGCTGTCGGTCGCCGCCCTGACCGGCAGGGGGCGGATGTCGCCGCGCGCCCATTCGCTGCTGACGGCGTGGGCCTCGTTCGACGACCCGATGACGGTCCTGCTGACGCTGTATCTGGCGGGCTACGCCTACAGGGCGGCGGGGCACGAGGGCACCCCTGAGATCAGCCGGGGCGCGGGCGGCGACTACGCGACCGGGCTGCTCTTCAACGCCGTACTCCTGGCCGCCGTGGTGCTGTCGTGGTGGGCCGGGCGGCGGGCGGCGGCACGGTTGCCGGACGTGGTGGCGGTCCGGCGCACGAAGGCGGGCGGCGCGGTGCTGCTCGTCGGGGCGATGCTGGTGCTCGCGGCGCTGAACCAGCTGATGCTCGGGGTGGCGCTGGCCGGTCTCGTGCTGCGGGCCAAGGTGCTGGACAAGACGGTCGGCCGGGCGGTGGGCGGCGCGTTCCTCGCCGCGTTCCTGACGCTCGGGCTGCTGCTCGCGCACGGGGTGCGGCTGTGGCCGGGGTTCGTGCTCGGGGTGGCGGCGTTCGCCGCGCAGGCGGTGGTGGCCCTGGTCGTACTGCCGTTGTTCGTCAGGGGGTTGGAGCGCGGCGACCGGATCGCGCTCGGTCTCGGCCAGCAGAACGGCATCACGGCCGTACTGATCGCCCTGACCCTGGAGCGGGACTTCCCGGGCACCGTCGCGACGGTCGGGCCGGCCGTCATCACCGTCAACCTGCTGTACGGCGCCTCCCAGGCGCTCCTGACTCATCCACCCCGCCGATGGCGGGCGCGCACCGGCCGGGAACTCTCCTCCGACTCCGAGCGTCACTCTCCGTACGACCAGCGGGCGGAGGACGAACAGTCGGTCGCGTGACCGGAGTCGGGATCCCGGAGTTCTGGAGTTCCGGGTTCCGTAGTAGGGAGTTCCGGCGGTCCGGAAATGTGGGACAGGCGGCGACCGCGGGGAATGAAGACGTACGAGACGCAGCAAGGCGTGTGAAGTGCCGGCACCGGACGGGGGAGACGCTGATGAGGCAGGCGGGGAGATCAGGGGTGCGGGGGGTGCCCTGCGGTGGCACCCGGCCGCCGGTCCGGAGCACCAGGAGCGCCCGGAGTTCCAGGGGTACCGCTCCCCCGGGTCGGCGGCCTCGCGCTCGGCACGCGTCCCGCGCGGCGACCGGGGCGGTCCTCCTGCTGCTGGCCACCGGTACCGCGCCGGCCTTCGCCGCGGCCGCCGGGGGCGCCGACTCCCCTGAGCGGGATGCCCAGTTGGTGTACTGCCTCGACCCCGTCCACCGCACCGACCTGCTCACGGCGGCCGTCAGGCTGGGGCTGCTGAAGGCCGACGCGAAGGTTTCGCCGGAGCGGTGGGCCAAGGACCACGCCGAGGACTTCGGGCGGGCCTGCGCCGCGCTGATGGCCGCCGAGTCCAACTCCCCGGCGTCGGCCGCGCAGCAGGACAAGGGCGGCGGCGAGGACGGCTGGTTCGTGGCCCTGCTGAAGCAGCTGCCCCTGCTCCTGGCGGGCGCGCTGCTCACCCTGGGCGGCCAGTCCTACGAGCGCGGGCAGTCCGAACGGCGTTCACTGCGGCAGGAGTTGGGGACGACGGAGAGCGCGTACCGGGCTGCCGTACGGGAGTACCTCGCCGACTACCGGCAGGACGAGCGGGCGGACCACGCGGCGGTGCGTGCCGCACGGGACGCGCTGGCCCTCGTGCTGTCCCGGGTGCCCGACCCTCCGGCCCGGCGGGCGGCGGCCGAGCGGCTCGCCGACGGGCTGCCGCTGGCCGAGCCGTTGCCACGGACCGCCGGCCGGTATCTGCCCGACTCGCCGACCCTCACTCGTACGGCCGACCGGGAACAGGAGTCCGTGGACCGCTGGCTGCGCTCCCTGTCCGGACTCAACCGCACGTCCCTGTACTGGAGTTGGCGCTCCCTCCACAACCGGCCGGTGCGCCCCGGGGCAGCGGGAACGGGGGACGGGGAATGACCGTGCCGCAGGACGAGTACGACGAGAACCCGTTCGGCGTCTTCCTGCCGGAGATCAGGGACCTGCTGCCCGCGGGGCACGCCCGGCCGAAGGACGACCATCCGCTGGTGCCGTGGAAGGACGGCAGTCACGCCCACCAGTGGGTGGACGTCGACCACGCCCGGGAGCAGCTCGACCTGTTCGAGGAATGTCTCCAGGCCCAGCTGACCGGCCTGCTGCTGCCGGACGTGGGCGGCCACCTGGTCGTGGTGACCGGGCCGGTGGGCATGGGCAAGACCACCCTCATCCACCGGTGCGTGCACCGGGCGCACGAGTACTTCCAGGAGCTCGCGCGGAAGTTCAGGGAACAGCAGCGGCCCCACCTCGCGCCGCGTCCCATCGTGGCGATGGCCGGGGGATACGTGAACGGCGGTGAGGACGTCAGCTGGGACGGCAGCGGCCACTTCGCCAGCACCCAGAAGATCAACGCGGCCATCCGCAACAAGCTCGTCGAGACCCTGGAGAAGGAGTTTCCCGGGATACCGCTCGACCCGTCGGTCACCGGGGACGACATCCGCGCCGCGTTCAGAGGCATCAGCAGACTGCTCGTCCAGCAGAACAGTCTGCTGTTCGCCATCGTCCCGCACATCGACTGGCGGGACGCCGGTGGCGAGGTGCGGACCAACTTCCTCAAAACCTGGCTGAGCCACGCACAGAGCCGGATCGTACTGTTCGTCGAGATGAGTCACCGGGACCGGAGCACGGCGGGCGAGGTGATCGCGGGACTGCCCCGGGAAACGGCGGTCACCCTTCTCTCGCTCGGTTCGCTCGCCACGGAGGACACCGTGAAGTTCACCGAAGCCGCCCGCGGCGGCCATCCCGACCGCGACGACGCGCCGCCGCCCGCGATTCCGGGGCAGGCCCAAGGCCCGAAGCCGGACTCCGACCCGTGGCGCGACGCCGACGTACGGTACCTGCGCCAGCAGTGTTTCCGGATCGCCGAGCGGCAGCGACTCGCGGACGGCCGGGTGCGGGTGACCGCCCGTCATCTCACCCCGCCCGGCCTCGACATCGCGGCGCTGGCCCGCGTGGACCTCAGACCCGACTAGCCGCAGGACTCCCGACGCGCGCGTTCCACCCGTACACAGGAACCGAACAGCTGTCCCCGTTTCCCCCGCTCGCCGCTCCCAAGGCCGACACCGGACACACGAGGAGTGCCAACGTGACGCCGACCAGTGGACACACCTGGCACCGGAACCCCTTCCCTCTGATCCCTGTCGTGCGCCTGGGGCCGTCGTCCGACCTGGGGGAGGCGCGGGTCCAGGCCGCCAACTCGGGCAACGCGCACATAGACACCCCGCTGATCACGGACATCGAGGCGCTCGTCGACGACTACTTCGCGCCGCCGGCCGCCGGTGGCCGGCGGGGCCGGGCGATCGCCCTGGTGGGTGAGTTCGGCCTCGGCAAGAGTCACGCCCTGCGCCGGACCTACCAGACCATCCAGACGCGGCACCCCGAGGCGGCGACATGGATCGTGGACGAACCGGCGCAGGACATGGGGCGGCTCTACCGCGACCGGCTGCGCGGACCCGGCGACACCGAGCAGGGCAAACGGTCCTTCGAGGAGCTGGTGCGGGACTACTACGCGTATGTGACGGCCGGCTGGGTGGGCACCGATGACGACGACCCGCGCCGCGGCACCCTGGAGGACATCGCGACCGGGCTGCTCCGCCGTGAGCTCGACCCGGACAAGGTCGTCTCCGCGCTGCGCTACGACCCCGAGGTGATCCACGCCGATCTGCGTGGCAGGCTGAGCGAGGTCACCGAGCACCGCAGGTTCTCCACCGCGCTCGCCCTGCTCCTCGAACCGCCGTTCAACCGGATGGTGTGGAACTGGCTGAACGGCGCGGAGCCCGCCGAACCGCTGCGCGAGCGCGGCATCATCGAGGCGATCGTCCCCGCGGGCGAGCACCCGGACCTCGTCGCCGGCATCGACCGGGTCTTCGAGGCGCTGGCCGTGCAGGGCTTTCTGCACGGCCGGGTCTCACGGCCGTACGTCCTGCTTCTCGACTCGCTGGAGAAGGTGCTGGACTGGCCGGACCGCGACCGGCGGGCGTTCATGGACGCCTTCGAACGCCTCATCAACATCTATACGAGCCTCGGCGGTCTGCTGGTGTTCTGCACCTCGCCCGACGGGCTGCGGGCACTGCGCCAGAGCGTGCACGAGCGGGTGGTGCAGCTGTGGCCGACGGGGCTCGACCAGAACCGTACGAGGGACCTGGTGGCCGGCTATCTGGCCATGGGCGACGAGGCGACCGGCGGAACCCCTGGCGAGGAACCGCCGCCCACCGGACCCTTCGACGACGAAGCCATGCGCCTGCTCCACGAGTTGACCGAAGGCGTGCCCCGCGAGGTGCTCAAGACCTCCCAGCTCGCCTGGCTCCTCAGCGAGGAACCTCCGCCGGCCGATGACACGAACAGGGAGCCCGTGGTGCGCCGGGTGCCCGGTGCGACGATGCTCAGGGCGGTCCGGGAGCTGCACGAGCGGGTGTCCTACCAGCGGGTCATGGGCGATGTGCACGACGCCCTGAACGTCGGCCAGTGGCGGATCGCCTCCCGTGATCCGGTGCCGGCGAGGCTCGCGCGCTCGGCGGGCGGCCGGGAGGAGGTCCTGTACTGGCTGTCGCCGGCCCCGAACGCCTACATCGCGGTGGTCTACGCCCGCTCCCTGCTCCTCGCCGACGACGTCGAACGGATCGTCACCCAGGTGAACGGACTGCGCGGCGCGGTGCGCCCGGGGCGGTTCGAGGCACTGCTGGTGGTCAACGGGCTGGTGTCGCACGCGATGCAGGACCGGCTCGGCCGGTCGATCGGCTCCCGCCCGCTGGTGTACCGGCAGGGCGGGTTCCCGACGAAGGTGCACGAGGCGCTGCTGCAGCTGGAGCGGCGGCTCGTGGAGGAGGGCCGGGAGGAGGATCTCGCCGAACTGGGCGAGCGGATGCGCCGGAACCTGGCGCAGCAGACGGCCCATCTGGACGAGATGCGTCGCAACCTGGCCGCGATGACACTGGAGGTGCGTCCGGGCGCGACGGGGGTGCCCGGAGGGGCGCCGCAGTCCGTTCGCGCGGCCCCCGAGGCGGAGCCGGCCGAGGAGTTGCCGGGACCGGTGTGGCGCCGGTTCCGGGACGCGCTGGCGATGCTGGAGTCGGTGACCCGACGGGTGGCCGGCCGGACCATGAACCGGCGTACGGCGGCGAGCGCGGCGGAGCTGAGCGTGCTGGGCTGCGCGACCCTGGTGCGGGCGCTGACGGAGGACTTCCGGGGCGCTGTCGCGACCTGGGCCCGGGCGGCGACGCCGGGTACGCCGACCGAGGTCCAGCTGAGTGAACTGCGCCGGATCTGCCGGGAGTACGAGAGCGCGGTCGAGGTGCTGCCGGTGCATCTGCTGGGCAACGCCGAGCACCAGCACCCGCTGACCCCGGCCCGCACGGTGGAGGTGCTGGCGGAGGAGGTGTGGGGGACGCTGAGCGCTCCGGCGGTGCCCTAGTACGGCTGGTCAGCGGGGCGGGGGTACGGTCACGCCGCCCGTGGTCCGGGCGAGGCCCGCGAGCCGCCGTTCCGCGTTGCCCACCTGCCGCTGGTCGAGGGTGACGCCGAGGAGGAAGGCGCGGGGCGAGGTCCAGTGGACGTACACCGCACCCTCCTGGACGTCGAGGACGAGCCGTTCGACGGAGGCGCCGCTGCCCGGGGGCGGGGCGATCAGGTCGAGCGCGTCCTTGAGGCGGATCAGATGACCGCGCAGGCTGCGCGAGAGGTCGCGGTAGGCGGTCCGCCGGGTGCGCACGCTGACGTCCATGAAGCGCGGCCCGAGTTCCTGGCTGTCGAAGACGTCACCGACACAGACCAGGGTCCAGTCCCGGTAGTAGCCCGCGTACTGGAGGTCCGTGGTGTTCACATGGCCGCGCCACAGATCGCGCAGCCGCTGCTCGTACACGGTGTCGGGGGCGGCGGCCGTACCGAAGTCGACGTGGGGGCCCGCGGTTGCCTCGCCGCTCTGGAGATGGGACTTCGCCTGCACGTCACCGCCGAGCAACTCGTCGGGCAGCCCGTGCACTTCGGTACGGATACGGGCGACGAGCCCGTTCATCGCCTCGTCCATGTCGGACACGCCGTCGGGTACGTCCGTCACCGCCGCCAGGAACTCGTCGGGGCGGGCCCGGCCGCCCCACAGACCGGCGCGGGTGCCGGCGAGGACAGTGCGCATCAGCTCGCCGGTCTTCAGCGGGCGCAGGACGGCGCCCAGATCCTGGGTGCAGAGCAGCAGCCTGGAGCCGGGCAGCGACTCGTTCTGCGCGTCGTCACCGATCTCCGTGATCAGGCTGGAGAGCGGGGCGCGGTCCGCTCTCAGGACGGCGAAGTCGAGGATGCCGTTGCTGTAGTGCGCAAGGGAGCGGATCGCGGGCGTCCGCGCGACGGTCTCCTCGCACAGCGCGGTTATCAGGCCGTGGCGCTTGGAAGTCCAGTGGGACTCCTTCAGCGTGATGCTCCGAAGCGGTACGGGGGCTGCCACGGGGGCTCACCTTTCACTGGTCGGTGCGCGGTGCCGGCCGGCGGCTTGCTGGTCGGGGCTCGCGGATCGGTGCCTTGCCGGCCGGCGGCTTGCTGGTCGGTGACGTGCGGATCGGTGCCTTGCCGGCCGGCGGCTTGCTGGTCGGGGCTCGCGGATCGGTGCCTTGCCGGCTGGCGGCTTGCGGGTCGGTGACGTGCGGATCGGTGCCTTGCCGGCCGGCGGCTTGCGGTCGGGGGCTCGCAGGGCGGCGCCTTACGGTCGGCGGTTCGCTGGTCGATGACCAGCTGGTCGGGGGCTCGCGGATCGAGGGCTTGTTGGTCGGTGGCCGGGGGGTGCCCGGGTGGGCGGGGGCCGGTCATACGTCGGGGAGTTCCAGGTCGATGTCGTAGCCCGAGGGTGGGGCGGGGCGGGTGGGGTCGATGCCTGTGAGGTGGTCCAGGTGGGCGGTGACCCGGCGGCCGCCGACGCGGTGGGCGATGCCCAGGTCGCCGAGGCGGCCCAGGGCGGTGCGGGCGAGTTCGACGGCCTCCTCGTCGCGGCCCGCCGCAGCGAGCGTGGCGGCAAGGGAGTTCTCCGCGACGGCGACCCAGGGATGGGCCCGGCCCAGCTTGTGGGTGAGGAGGTTGAGCGCGCCCAGGCCTACTTCCTCGGCCAGCCGCAGCTCGCCGGTGGCCCGCAGATAGACGCCGTGGCGCACCTGGGCGACGCCCGTGTAGGGGTGCCCCGGCCCGAACCAGTGGGCGAGGCTGTCCACGCACTGCCGGGCCTGCTGTTCGGCCTCCTCCACCTTGCCGAGGGCGTGCAGGTCGGCGGCGTAGCTGAACCGGCAGCGGACGGTGTCGAAGCGGTCGGGGCCGAACCGGTCGACGTACAGGCCGAGGGCCCGCAGGTCGCGCTCGTGGGCGAGTTCGTAGCTGTAGAGGGGGTCCTTGAAGGCGGGGAAGCCGTCGGCGAGTCGGCGTTCGCTGACCGCGAGGCCGACCTCGGTACGGAGCCGGACGAGGTCCCAGCTGTCGCCGTGCCGGCGCAGTTTCTGGCGCAGCAGGTCACGCGCCTCGCCGTCGCGTCCGGCGGCGCGGTACAGGTAGGCGAGCAGTTCGGCGGCGTTCCAGGCGACGGGGTCGTCCGCGCCGCCGACGGCCTGGCGGTAGCGGAAGCGGTCCTGGATCGCGGTCAGGGCGGGGGCGACCCGGCCGGTGAGCGCCTCGGTGAGGGCGAGGTTGTGCTCGGCCTGGATGGTGGCCGGGTGCTGCGGGCCGAGCAGCAGGGTGAGACCCGCGAGGACGGGCCGCAGTTGCAGCAGGGCGTCGTCGAAGCGGCCCAGCGCGCGCAGGGTGGCGGCGTAGGAGTCGGCGGAGAGCAGGGTGCGCGGGTGGGTGATGCCGAGGAGCCGGCGGTGGCCGCGCAGGGCGTCCTGAGCGATCTGCCGGGAGAGGTCGTAGTCGCCGCGCAACCGGTGGGCGCGGGCGACGAAGTTGAGCAGCCGCAGATACTCGGGTGACTGTTCGTCATTGTCACCTCTGTCACCTCTGTCACCTCTTTCACCCCTTTCATCCCTCTCGTCGCCGTTCTCGCTGTCGTCGCTGTCATCGACTCGCCACTGCTCACGGGCCCGCCCGGCGATGTCGAGGAGGCGGTCGAGGTCGGCGGCCTCGGCACGCTGGCTGAGGGCGCCCAGGTGGCGCAGCAGCGAGCGGCGCACCCGTGGCCGGGGGTCCTCCCACAGGCGCAGCGAGAACACCTCACGGGCCCAGTCGGGGGGCAGGTCCGATCCCTGCGAGGCGTGTTCGGACAGGACGCTGCGCAGTACGGACTCGATGTGCGCGCGTTCGGCGGGGTCCATGCCTGCCCGGATCAGGTCGCGCAGCCCGTGGTGCTGGACGAGCGGCTGCCGGGTGCGGTCGAAGTCGACGTCCAGCAGGCCCACTTGGGCCAGGGCCCACAGGGCGACGCTCACCATGTGCTCGTCGGGCAGCAGGACCTCGGTGCCGGCGGGTGCGGGCGTCGACGACTCGTCGTCACGGGCGAGTTCGGACAGGATGCGGCGCGAGCGCAGCAGCTCCAGGCCCATGCCCCGCCCGGTGAGCAGGGAGGCGGCGCCCAACAGCCAGCCTACGGCGTCGCGTTCGGGGCTCTCGGCGCCCCAGGCGAGGGCGCCCGGGGTGGTCGTCACGACCCGCCGGGCGACCCGCACCATCACCGCGACGGGCGACACCGCGTCGGTGGTGCGCAGCAGTTCGGTCTTGCCGGCGCGGTACTCGGCGAGGAGGTCACCGACGGCGGCGCGGACCGCGGCATCCTGGTTCATGTGGTCGTCGCGGCGGTGCGCGGCGGTCCGCTCGGCGAGACAGTGGGCGGCGAGGTGCAGGGCCTGCGGGACCGAGTCGACGACGCTGCCGATCTGCCGGGCCTGCCGCTCGCTGATCTCCGGCACCTTCTCGGCGAGCAGCACGCGGCTCTCCTCGGTGTCCATCGGGGTGATGGCCAGGGGCCTCAGATGCGGCGGCCGTACGTCCTCGGCGGGGTCGCTCCCGGCCGGTGCGGTCCGGCTGGTGATGAGGACGTGCCCGCGCTCGTGCGGCACGGGCAGCAGGCCGTGCAGTTCGGCGGGGTCGGTGACACCGTCGTAGACGATGAGCCAGTTGTCCGCCTCGGCGTCGGTGCGGGAGAGCCGGGACAGCAGCCGGGAGATGGCGTCCCCGTCGGTGCCGACCCGGTCCTCGGGCGCGCCCAGGCGCCCGGCGAGCCGGCCGAGGCCGCGCTCGACGCGGGTGCGCTCCCAGGCGCGCACCCACCACACCACGTCGTACGAGGCTCCGACCCGGTGGCACAGTTCGTACGCGGTGTCGCTCTTGCCCCAGCCGCTGGGGCCGTGCAGCACCAGGCACGCGCCGTCGCGGGCGGCGCCGCGCAGCTCCTCGTGAAGCGTGCCGAGCAGAGCGGCCCGGTCCACGAAGGCGTTGTTGCGCGCCCCCACGTTGGTGGTCTCCGGCAGCCGAGGGAACCCGGCGCCGTCGCCGCTGTCGCCGGGTTCGGCCGCGCCGAGGCCGAGACCGGTGTACAGCAGCCGCAGAGCCTCGTCCTCGGTGGTGTCGCGCAGGTCGATCAGCTCGTGGTGGGCGGCCTCGGTGTGCGGGAACGGCTCGTCGACGAGGAGGATGCGGACGTCGGTGTGGGAGAGGGCGCCGATCTGTTCGAGGAGCGTGTCGTCGGCGTCGTCGGGCGACAGGAAGAGCAACGCGGCGCCGGGGTCGGGGCGTTCACCGGCGTAGGTGTCGCCGCGGCGCAGCTCCGTGCGCACTCCCTTGACTGCGAGCCGGTCGCGCAGCCACGCGGCCCACAGTGCGTGCCGGGCCGAGTGGACGACGGTGACGTCGGTGAGCCGGGTGGCGCGGCGGGCGCGCAGCCAGTCGGCGAGCTGCTCGTAGTAGGGGCGCAGTCCGCTGACCGTGCCGGCGTCCTCCGCGTCGACGGCGAGGCTGCGGCTGTCCTGGTAGAGCGGGTTGTACGGGATTTCGAGGAAGGGGACGTCGGTCCTGCCGAGCGCGGCGGCGACCGGGGCGAACTTCCGGCGCACCCGCTCGCGGGAGTCGCGCAGCCGGTCGTGGACGCCGATGTCGCTCTTGAGACCGAGGGTGAGCAGCCGCACGGGCCGGCCGCCCCGGCGGACGATCAGGTCCTCGGCGAGCGCGGCGGCCCCGTCGATGGACCAGGCGGTCATCGCGAAACAGACGACGAGTGTGTCGGCGTCCGCGGCGAAGCGCACCGGTTCCGTCTCCTCGGAGGCGTCCGGTACGGGGGCCTCGACGAGGAGATGGTCGTACGCGGCGGCGACGGGGTCCTCGGCGAGTGCGGCCAGGGCGGGGCCGCCGGGGGTGGTCACGGCGTGCACGTGGCCGGGTTCGGGGCGGGGGAAGGGCGCGCCGGCGTCGGGTTCGCCGGAGCGGCCGTCGACGAGGAGGACGCTGCGGTTGGTGTCGGCGAGGATGTCGGCGACGTTGCGCAGGGTCGTGCTCAGGCCGAGGTTCTCGGAGGTGGCGAGGAAGACCGCGAACGGCCCTGGCCGGTCAGGGGTGTTGGCGTCTGGCATGGCTTCTCCGCTCGGCACGTCTCCGCTCGGCGCGGCGGTGAACAAGGGGGACAAAAAGGGCAGCCGAGGAGCGCCAGTATAGGACGCGGCGCACCTGGCGCACGGCGTCCGGAACGCTCCCGCGTGCCCCGTGTCTCATACGCTCTCGCTGTGCCCGGTGACGAAGGGATTGCCCTCGGCGCAGCTGTCGTACACCTGGCGCAGGAGCGCGCCGAGCACCGAGTCGGGCAGGGCCCCGATGTCCTCGGGCGACAGGGCCACGAGGTCGAGAACGACCGACTCGACCTCGGGGTCCGAGCCGACGCCCGCTCCCGCTCCTGTACCCGCCCCGGCGGGGGCGGTGCCGTCGGCGACTGCCATGCGGGTCACTCCATGGGGTGTCGGAGGAACGCGGAGAGGCTCTCCAGCGTAGCGCCGCCAACTGCCCTTACGGCAGAAGCCGGAGCTGGTGAGCGTCGCTCAACTTCCGCGCAGTCGACCTTCGTTGGCTCATTCGTGATGTTGACGCTGAAGTTGACCCGCCCGAATACTGGTCGCACGTCGAACAGAGTGCGCCGCCGGCAACGCCCGGACGGGCGGCACGACAGGCACCGGACAGGCACCGGACAGGCCCTGGGTCCGCGGCGTACGCCTTCGGGGGGAAGCGGATGAGTCGACCGCCACTGGGCCGCGCCGAACCGCCCTGGCCGAGGATCACCGACGTGGCGGCGCGCCGGGCGGCGGGCTGGGTGCCGTCTCCGCTCGACTCCTTCGTCCTCAAGGTGCACAGCCGCTGCGACCTGGCCTGCGACTACTGCTACATGTACCGCTCGCACGACCAGAGTTGGCGTGCCCAGCCGCGCACGATGGCCCCGGCGACCCTCGCCCGCACCGCCGAGCGGATCGCCGAGCACCTGTCCGCGCACGGAGTCCCCGAGGCCGGCGTGGTCCTGCACGGCGGCGAGCCGCTGCTGATCGGCGACGAGGCGCTCGCGCGGACGGTCCGCACCCTGCGCACGGTGGTCGGCGACGGGGTACGACTGCACCTGAGCCTGCAGACCAACGGCCTCCGTCTCACCGAGCAACGCCTCGACCTGCTCGGCGAGTTGGACGTGACGGTCGGGGTGAGCACCGACGGCTCCCGGGCCGCCCACGACCTGCACCGCCGGGGCGCCGACGGCCGTGGCAGCCACACCCGGGTCGAGGCTTCGCTGCGTCGCCTGGCGAGCGAGCGCCACCGCCGGCTGTTCGGCGCGCTGCTGTGCACGATCGACCTGCGCAACGACCCGGTACGCACCTACGAGGCCCTGCTGACCCACGGTCCACCGGCCGTCGACTTCCTGCTCCCGCTGGGCAACTGGCAGACCCCGCCGCCCGGTCTGGACCCGCGCGGCCGGCGCACTCCGTACGCGGACTGGCTGTGGGCGGTCTTCGAGCGCTGGTACGGCGCCCGGACCAAGGAGACCTCGGTCCGCCTCCTCGACAACCTCCTCGCCCTGCTGCTCGGCGCCACCCCGCGCACCGAGGCGCTCGGCCTGTCCCCGGTGCGCTACGCGGTGGTCGACACGGACGGTTCCCTCACCCAGGACGACACGCTGCGCACCGCGTACGACGGCGCCGCCCGGACCGGCCTCGACATCCACCGCCACTCCTTCGACACCCTGCTGCTCCACCCGGGCGTCGCGGCCCGCCAGTGGGGCGCCGCCGCCCTGTCCGCCGCCTGCCTCGCCTGTCCCCTGCACCGGGTCTGCGGAGGCGGCCACTACGCCACCCGCTACGACCGTGCCACGGGCTTCGCCAACCCGAGCGTGTACTGCGCCGACCTGACCGAACTGATCGGCCGCGTACGGGGACGCCTCAGCGCGGACCTGGGGACGCCCGGCGTGCCGCTGGCCTCGGGAGCGGCATGAACCCGTCGCCGTACCGGATGCCGGGGGCGCTGTTCGACGCGATCGCCGGGGGCGGCGGCGGGGCGGCGGCCCTGCGGCTGCTGGGCCGTGCCGAGCACAGCAGGCGCCTGGCCTGCGCGTACGCCGTGACCGTGGCGGCCCGGGAGACCGGGGGCCGGGCCGGTGAGGCGGCCGAGCACGCCTGGGGGCTGTTCACCGACGCCACGCGTGCCGCGCCCGACGCGGTGGCCGCCGTACTGACCCACCCGTCGGCGGGCCCCGCCCTGTTCGGCCTGCTGGCCCAGCTGCGCCACCCGAACGGTCAACTCCCGCCGCCCGTACACTGGTTCACCGCCCTGGCGATGTCTGCGGCGGCCCGTGCGGGGCTGCCGACCCGGGCCGAGCTGCCCCTCACCGGTTCCTGGGCCGCCCTGCCTTCCCTGGGCCGGGCCCGCTTCCCCGGCGCCCGCCCCGGCGACCGCGCCGAGGTGCGCGTCGACGGCTCGGGCCACTGCCGCGTCACAGCGGCGGGCGAAACGGTCGAGGTGCCCGGACTCCCGTACCCCGGCGGTCCGTTGAGCGGTCCGGCACCCGAACCCGTCCGCTCCGACGGCTTCCACGGCACCACCGGCCGCTGGCACGGCGCGCAGTTGCTCACCGTCCTCGACGGCGGCGCCCCGCTGCTGCTGGACACCCTCGACCCGCCCTGTTTCCCGCACTCCGCCCGCCACCCCGAGGGCCTCTCCACCGCCGAGGCGCAGCGGTGGGCCGGGCCGGCCCGGGGCGCCTGCCGGCTCCTGCGCGCCGACCATCCCGAGACGTACGCCGAACTGGCCGCCGGACCACACCTGTTGGTGCCGCTGACCCACCCCGGCCACGGCAACAGGAGCGGCAGCAGCGCGGAGACGTTCGGCTGTATGGCGCTGTCTGAGCCGACCTCGGTGACGGGCCTCGCGGTGACCCTCACGCACGAGACACAGCACAACAAACTGGCGGCGCTGCTCCACCTCTTCGACCTGTTCGAACCGGGCGGCCCCGACCGCTTCTACGCCGCCTGGCGCCCCGACCCCCGCCCGCTGCCCGGCCTGTTCCACGGGGCCTACGCGCATCTGGGCGTCGCCCGCTTCTGGGAGCGCCGCCGGGAGACGGAACCCGACCCGGCGCTGCGTGCCACCGCGCACGCCCAGTTCGCCCGCTGGCGGCTGGCCGCCCACGAGGCGACCACCGTCGCCCTGTCCTCGGGCCGTCTCACCCCCCTCGGCCACCGCTTCGCCCAGCACATGCTGACCGCCCTGGACACCCTGCGCCGTCTGCCGGTGCCCGCCCCGGCCCTCCACCACGCCGAATCGGCGGCCCGCGCCCACCGCACCGACTGGCACAACCGGAACGGGGCCGGGGAGGGAGCCCGCAGACTGTCAGCATGAGGGACCGGTACCGGCATGCCTGTCCGACACCGTGGCGTGGCCGGGCCACCGGCCACGGGGTCACGTGCCGCGGGGTCACGTGCCGCGGGGTCACGTGCCGCGGGGTCACGGGGCCACGTGCCGCCGGACCACGGAACCACGTGCCACCGGGCCACCGGGCCACCGGGCCACCGGGCCACCGGGCCACCGGGCCACCGGGCCACCGGGCCACCGGGCCACCGGGCCAGTCTCGCTGAGTCTGCCGGCTGAGTCCCGGCCGGCCCGGTCGCGTGCGGCGCCGCTCTTCTCAGACCGCCCGACCGGTGACGTACCCGGCACTCTCACGTTCGACCTGTCGGCTTCCGTTCCACCCAGCGGACGCGTTACGCGCCGGAAACCTTGACGATCCCTGTGGCGGGTGCCACGATTTCGGCGCCGCGATGTTTACGTAAACATCGCCCCCCTCGGTCTCCGACCGGCATGCGAAAGGGCAAGTTGATGCGTAACATCCTCGGCGCCACCCGCCCCTCCCCCAGACTGCGCGCAGCCCTCGTGGCGCTCGCGATCGCCGCGACCAGCGGTACGGCGGTCGCCGTCAGCCCCGCCTCCGCCTCCACCCCTGCCGCCGCAGGCGGCGCGCCGAGCAAGGGCACCACCCAGTTCAAGGGCGTCAACTGGGCCGACCCGCGCGACAACTTCGCCGACGACCTGCTCCAGCTGTCCGGTCTGTCGACCTCCGACAACTACGCCCGGACGTACGCCAAGTCGACCCGGATCATCGCCGCCTTCCGCGCGAACCTCGGTGCCAACACCGTGCGGCTGCCGATCAACCCGTACACGGTCAACGGCTCCTACTGGAAGTCGTACCGCGCGGTCATCGACGCGGCGTCCGACCAGGGATTCAAGGTGATCGTCTCCTACTGGGAGGGCACCGGCGCCCAGAAGGACGGGTTCATCGACGACACGGCCACCTACTGGCCCATGTGGAACAGGGTCGTCAAGGCCTACAGCAAGGACAGGCACGTCTACTTCGAGCCGATGAACGAGCCGCACGGCTACACGGACACCGAGTGGGCCGACATCGCGGCGAAGTGGCTCGCGACCTACAAGTCCGTGCCCCGTAACCAGGTGTTCGTCAGCGGCGCCGGCTACAACGACCACGTCACGTCCGTCTGCGCCGACCCGCGCCTGAAGGGCACCTATCTGTCGCTGCACCACTACGGCTTCTGGAAGGACTACGCGACCTACGACCAGTGGGTTGCCGACCTGAAGGTACGTATCGGCAACTGCGCCAACCGGACCGTCGCGGACGAGTTCGGGGCCTTCATGACCACGGGGCTCGACTACAACAAGAAGACCCCCGACAACTTCGTCAACTACATGCAGGCCGTCACCGACACCTTCCGCGAGCTGAAGATGGGCTCCGTCTACTGGCCCGGCCTGCGCACCGACGACATGTACTCGATCCAGAAGCTGGTCGGCGACCCCAACCGCCCCTGGCTGGCCACCACCAACCAGTCCGGCGCCGACCGCCTCGCCTGGGGCTGGGGCCGCGGCAAGCCCGTCAAGGGCTGAGTCGAGGACCGAGGTCCAAGGCCGATACGCCGTTGATCGGCGCCGGTCGGGACCGTAGGTTCGAGATCATGACGAACCTACGGATCGGTGTGATGTACGACCGCGACTGGGCCCCGGAAGGGCTGCCCGGATTCGCGCGGCAGGCCGAGGCCCTCGGCGTCGACGACCTGTGGGTGGTCGAGGACCTCGGCTGGAACGGCGGCGTGTCCGCGGCCGCCGTGGCGCTCGGCGCGACGGAAAGGCTGCGGGTCGGCATCGGGATCACCCCGGCCCCGTTGCGCAGCCCGGCGCTGCTGGCGATGGAACTGGCGACGCTGGCCCGGGTGTTCCCGGGCCGGCTCGTCGCCGGGATCGGGCACGGGGTGCGGGAGTGGATGGCCTCGGTCGGCGTCGCCCCCCGCTCGCCGCTGGCCCTGCTGGAGGAGACCATCACCTCCGTGCGGGCCCTGCTGCGCGGGGAGCGGGTCGAGCTGGCGGGTCGCGAAGTGCGCCTGGACGGAATCCAGTTGGTCCACCCGGCCGCCGAACCTCCACCGGTGGTCGCGGGTGTGGTGCGACCCCTCTCACTGGAGCTCTCCGGCCGGGTCGCCGACGGCACCCTGATCGCCGAGGGCCACGGCCCGCGCGACCTGGAGAACACCCGGGCGCTCACCGCGAAGGGCGGCGCCGGCCCTGACCACACCCTCACGGTGCTGGCCTTCTGCTGCGTGGGCGACGACCCCGGCGAGGTGGCGCGGACCCTCCACCCGCAGACGGAGGGCCAGGCCGGCTGGCTCGACCGCCCGCAGGAGGACGTGTTCACCGTGTCCGGCAGCGCCCCGGAGGCCGCCGAGGACATCGCCGCGCTGTCGGCGGCCGGCGCGGACACCGTCGTACTCCGTATCGCCGGTGCCGAGCCGCTGCGCCAACTCGAAGCCGTACTGGGGGCCTTGGGGCGTCGCTGACCGGTGGGTCAGTGCGCGGCGAACTGGACGCGGGTGGGCTGGACGACGTCCGGCCGTACCGTGATCCCGTCGATGGTCAGCTGCTCCCCGTAGATGTCGCTGATCCTGATCGCGCCACCGCATCCGTCGCCCTGCTCGGAGAGAAAGTAGTTGTAGCCGGTGCGCGCCAGCCGGACCCAGCCGCCGCCGGTACGGACTTCGAGGCGGGCCAGCGGATTGCGGTGGCCGATCACCTGGATGCCGCACCAGTACTTGCTGGACCCGGTCTTGTAGCGGATCGAGACCGGGTCGGCCGTGGAGGGGCTCAGCAGGCTCCAGGTGATCGGGATCCGGCCGGTCACGGGGGCGGCGAGCTTGGCGAACGCCTGGGGGCTGAGGTCGAGTTGCCCGGGGAGGCAGGCCCCGGGGCACTCGTTGGTGATCCGTACCGTGACGGAGGCCCCGCTCGCCGCGCGGACGAGGATGTACGCCCCGCACGCCATGGACGTCTCGTAGTCGGCGGTGTTCATCGCGGCGGTCATGACGTCGCTGGTCGGCCCGTACAGGCAGGCGCCGTCACCGCTTCCGGTGTCGTAGAAGGTGGCGACCCCCGTGTAGGTGGTGCCGGGCTGGATCCGCCCCGCCAACGGCGCCGACCCGGAGGCCGGGCGGGCGGCGACGCCACCGCTGCCACTGCCGTCACCCGTGGCCGGGGCCTTGGGCCTGGCCTTCGGTTTCGGCTTCGCGGCGGCCGGGACGGTCGGCGTGGCCTTCGGGGCGGGGGAGCGGGTCGCCGAGGGCGTCGGGGACGGCGTGGGCTCCGGTGTGGTGGGCGGAACGATCACCCGGGCGCCGGCGGCGGACGCGACCGTCCCGGCCTCGTCGTCGGCCTGGTGGCCGGGCCGTAGAGCCATGACCAGGGATATGACGATCGCGACGGCCGCGGCGGCGGCGCAGACGAGAACGCCGCGCCGGTGACGGGGAGAACGGCGCTGGGAACGTCGTGAGGAACGGGACGCCACGGCAATGGTCCTTAACTGGTCCGGAAGTACAGGTGCTCGATGGAAGTACAAGTGCTCGATGCGAGGCTCCGGTTGAGGCAGCTTCCGGCCCTCAGTCGCCACCGCGCCCGAAAAGGTTGCCGCGGTTTCGCGGATCCGGTGAAAGTCGCCTCCCCTCCTCGGCCGCGGTGGGCCGCGCCGCCGTCTTCCGTGCGCGGTCTGACCCTGGCCGTAACAGCGGTCCTGCCCCTGTACGGGCCCACGGCGGTACAGGCGGCGCAGGAGGTACAGGAGGTACAGGAGGTACAGCGGCGCAGGCCGGGGCGACCGCGGTCGCGGTCTGCGGGCGTACCAGCGCGCAGCCCACGCTGGAACGGGGAGCGACGGGGGACGCGGCGGCCGAGGCCCAGTGCCAACTGAACCTGGCGACGAAGCCGAGCCGGTACACGCCGATCGCGGCGGACGACTCGTTCGGGCCGGCGACGGAGACACGGGTCAGGGAGTTCCAGCGGTGTGCCGGGCTGGGCGTGGACGGTGTGCTCGGCCCCCAGACCTGGGCGGCGCTCAACACCTGGGCCGCCGAGCCGCACACCTGCGCGACCCAGGGCACGTCCGGCACGGCGCAGGCGACCGTGTGCGGCCACACCGACACGCGGCCGACACTGAAGCGGGGTGCGAAGAGCGCTGAGGTCAAGGAGGTGCAGTGCCGGCTGAACCTCGCCATGGAGGCGTTCCACTATCCGCCGCTGACGATCGACGGCGACTTCGGGGACGGTACGGAATCCCGGGTCGTCGAGTTCCAGCACTGCGCCAACCTCGGGGCCGACGGCACGGTGGGCCCGAACACCTGGGCGAAGCTGGTGGACTGGTCCAGCCGTAACACGTACTGCACGCCACCGCGTCCCGCCGGGTACCCCATCGACGGCCTCGACACCGCCAAGTACCAGCACCCCGGCGGCGCGCCGATCGACTGGAAGGCCGTGCGGGCCTCGGGCGTCGAGTTCGCGACGGTCAAGGCCACCCGGGGCATGAACGTCACCGACGAGTACCTCACCGCCGACCTCCAGGGAGCGCGGGCGGCGGGGCTGGCCGTGGCGCCGTACCACTTCTACACGGGCACGGCGGCGGACACGGGTGGCGCCCAGGCCGACCGGTTCATCGCCGCCGTACGCGCGACCGGCTACACCGGGCGGCGGGCGGGCGACCTCCCGCCGGTCTTCGACCTGGAACGCATGGACGACGGCAGCGGACGCTGTCCCACCTACGGCACGGTGGACGACGCCAGGGCCTGGCTCGACCGGGTGGAGGCGGCCTTCGGCCGTACGCCGATCGTCTACACCCAGAAGTCCGTCCTGGACGACTGCCTGGGTTCGACCACCGCCTTCGCCCGGTATCCGCTGCAACTCGCGGACTACCGCCAGTCGATCACCCAGCCGCCGCTGCCCAACGGCTCGACGACCTGGGCGATGTGGCAGTACACGGACGCCGCGCTCTTCCCGGGCATCCAGGCACCGGCGACCGCCGACGTCTTCAACGGCACCCAGGCCGACCTGGACCGCCTGGCCAACCGCACCTGACCCACGTAACGAAACGGAGACCACCATGATCCGCAGCAAGGCGTTCGCCTCGGTCCTGCTCACCGCGACCGCGCTGCTGGGAGCGGGCGTCGCGCCCGCCTCCGCGCAGTCCTCCGCCGCCGCGGCCAGCTGCTACGGCGGCGCGAAGACCCTGACGTACACCTACTCGACGGCCGCCAAGGAGTACGGCACCTACACCACGTCCTCGCGCTGCGGTGACATCAACATGCGGCTCGTCACGGACAAGCCCGGGGTGTATCTGGACGCCTGCGTGGTGTTCGTCGACCACACCACCAAGTGCAACCACGACAACACGTACTCCACCCACGGCACCGAGTGGGCGACCGTCGCCACCGACGTCAAGGACGGCACCCACTTCGTCCTGCGGGTGCGCGCCTACGACACCGACGCGCAGAACGTGACGTTCCAGCTCGCCTACTGACCGCCCCACCACCCACCACCCACCACCCACCACCCAGCGCACCTCCTCGCACCCCCGTTTCCGAAAGGACGACCATGACCCCCTCCTTCCGCCCCATCGACCGCCGCACCATGCTGCGCGGCACGCTCGCCGCCGGCGCCGGCGCCGCGTTCGGTCAGCTGCTGTTCTCGGGTGTCGCCCAGGCCTACTCGTGGTCGCGCACCATGAACCAGGGCGACAACGGCGCCGACGTGACCGAGCTGCAGATCAGGATCGCGGGCTGGGCGGCGGACAGCGCCGGCCACAGCCGGGTCGGCGTCGACGGGGACTTCGGCCCCGGTACGGAGGCTGCCGTGAAGCGGTTCCAGGCGGCGTACGGTCTCACCGCCGACGGCAGCGCCGGGCCCAACACCCAGCCGAAGCTCGACGCGCTGGAGCAGTCGGACGGCTCCACGCTCCACTTCAACTGGAGCGAGTTCGTGGACCAGTCGAGCGGCAACTTCAACGGCGGCAAGCTGAGCGCGGCGCAGGTGAAGGAGAACGCCCGCCGCTGCATGTACAAGCTGGAGGCGCTGCGCAAGAAGCTGGGCGACAAGCCGATCACGGTCAACTCCGGCTTCCGGAGCATCGCCCAAACGCCGACATCGGCGGGGCCAGCGACAGCATGCACCTGTACGGCACCGCGGCCGACCTCGACGTGCCCGGCGTGGCCACCAAGACCGTCTACCAGAAGGCGGAGACCTGCGGGTTCTCCGGGCTGGAGAGGTACACCGTCGACCACCAGCACGTCGACAGCAGGGCCGACCTCGGCCGTGACTGGTGGTGGGAGAGCGGCACGATCTGACCCCGCCCCGGACGACCGACGATCCGGGCCGGCCTCCCGCAGCTCCTGTGCGCTGGAAGCCCGCTCCCGTGGCGCGGGTCTGACGCCCCGTGAGTCGGACGTCCTGGCGCGGCTCGCGCAGGGCGACTCCATCGCGGAGATCGCCGGGCGCCGGGAATGCGGGAGAGCACCGTCAAGGCACACGTCAGCCGGATCCTCGGCGCGCTGGGCGCCGGCAACCGCGTCCATGCCACCCTGCCGGCCCGCGAAGCGGAGCTGGGCGACCACGGCTGACGGCTGACCGGTTCGGCACCGGGTGGGCGGTCGGCTAGGTGGAGCGGGTCTCGTGTTCCTGAGCCGTGCCGGGGGCGAGCAGTCGGCGTATGCGCTCGTACTCGGCGGCCATCTCCGGTGTCGCGAGGAAGTCGTCGAGGCGGGCGGAGACTTGGTGGTCGATGTCCTCGACGGAACGGATGGCGAGTTCTTGAAGTGCTCTCCTTCGTAAACGAGGGAGGTTCCTGCCTACCTTGCGGTGGCGGGCTTGACGCCGCGGGGACGCCTGGCGACTGCCCTCCCGGCAGCCGGGATGAGCGCGTGGCCCATCCGGTACAGGTGCAAGACGTTCCGGGCCGCGTTCCAGTCGGCGTTGCCGGACCAGCCGCAGTCGGGGTTCTTGCACACGAACGTGGCCTGGTCCTGGCGGCTGCCCGGTGTGGTGACCCCACAGGCCGAGCAGCGCAGGGAGGTGCCGGGGGCGGGAACCTTGTGCAGGGTGCCGCCGTGGCGGACAGTCTTGTACGTCAGCATCGTCACGGTGCGCCCCCATGCCTCCTGGCTGATGGAGCGGTTCAGGCCGGACTTCTGGGCGACGTTCTTCCCGGGTTCCTCGATGGTGCCCCTGGCGGACTTGACCATGTTCGTAATGGTGAGCGCTTCGACCACGACGGTGCCGTACTGCTTGGCAATGTTGGTGGTGGTCTTGTGCTGCCAGTCAACGGCGCGGCGCGTGGCTTTTGCGCGGAGCTGCTTGATCTGGTCGTAGGTGTGCTGCAAGCGGCGGGAGGTCTTCTCGCCGCGTGTGCGGTGCTGCTTGCGCTGGGCGGCGTGTCGTTCCAGGTCCAGCAGCTTGGCCTTCTCCTGCGGGTTCAGCCACTTGTCCCGGTCGGCCCTCCCGTCGGGGAGGCGGGGCGGGCGCCCGTGGTCCTGGTGATTGCCGTCGGACAGGGCCAGGGGCAGGTTCACACCGGCATCGATGCCGGCCTCCGGCCCCTGATGGGGTTCGGGTGTCGCCTCAAGGCTCTGGACGCGGAAGGCGATGTGCCAGCCGAGTGCGTCCTTGACCAGCCGGGCACCGGTGATCCGGTTCTCGCTGTCGGCTCGCTTGCCGACCGGGAGATCCTTTGTCCAGCGGAAGCGGACCCGGCCGATCCTGGGGATGTTGACCATGCCCCAGCGCCGGTGCACGCGGGTGATGTTCAGGTCCCGGCCCTGCGGGATGTCCACCGACATCACCGTGCGCAGGCGGGCCTTGAAGTTCGGTGCGTCGGCGCGCCTGTCCCAGCAGTTCTTCCACGCCTGGAAGTACGTCTTGAGCACCGCCTGCGCGGCCTGGGCGGGGAGCGCGCCGAGCCAGTCGATGTCCTTGCGGGCCTGGCGGATCGCCCCGTCGGCCACGGCCAGGGAACGCTTCTCCTTCGGGAGCATCGTCCACCAGTCGTGCAGGCAGTTCCACATCGTGCGGGCCGCGTGCGCCTGGTCATCCATGAGCCGGATCTGCACAGGCGTCAGCGCCAATCGGGCGCGGTGCCCGACCTGCCTCTTCTCCTGCACACGTTCCGTAGTCACACGATCACTGTAGCATTTGGTTCATGTCACCACGGTGGAACCCAAACCCCGATGTGCGCACAGGACGTCACGTTATCCACAACCTGCACGTCCACTTGGTGTTCATCACCAAGTACCGGCGCAAGGCATTCACGGACGAGATGCTGACCAGATGCGAGAAGATCATGCGCGAGGTCTGCCAGGACTTCGAGGCCGAGCTGAAGCAGTTCAACGGCGAAGAAGACCACGTGCACCTGCTGGTGCACTACCCGCCCAAGGTCCAGCTCTCCAGACTGGTCAACTCCCTCAAAGGCGTCTCCTCCCGACACCTGCGCAAGGATTACGACGCACATGTCCGCCGGCACCTGTGGGGCGGACATTTCTGGTCCGGCTCGTACTTCGCCGGAAGCTGCGGCGGGGCACCCCTGACCGTCGTACGCCAGTACATCGAGAACCAGCAGCGCCCCGTGTGACCGGCCGAGGCCAACAGCGCAGATCCATGCCCCAAGCCGAGGTCAGAGCAGTATTGAGATGCGCTTCACCTCCCCCGTAAACGGGGGAGCACTGCGCAAGATCAAAGGTAGAGCTCCGCGCGCTGGTGGTGCCGCAGATAGCTGTGCCAGTGCGCCAACGCCCTGATGACGGTGAGGACTCCGGTGTCCAGATCGTCCTCGACCAGGATGCCGTCGTAGATCGTCGCGAGCTTGTCGTGCAGTTCGGAGCGGCGCTGATCGTCAGGACGTTCGCGCCGGCGGTGACGAGTGCCGCCCGGGCTTCCTCGGTGAGTTCGTCGTCGGCGGCGTCGCGAAGCAGTTCCGGCCGGACACTCCCCTCGCCGGCCCCGACGATCAACTGGAGGATCTCCGCCTCGACTTCGCTGTAGTTCACGCCCGCAGCCTATTGACCGGCGGCGGCCGGTGGATTCGGGGCCGGGGGCCCCGACGTCTCACCCCGGCCCCACGTCGGCCGTGTCGAAGCCCTCAACCCCCGTCCCGCCGTGCCGGAGCCGGGCCGCTGCTCTCCCGCACGATCAGTTCCGGCTCGGCCCACAGGGGCAGGGCCGGGGCGGTGTCGGGTTCGAGGAGTCGGTGGAGCAGGCCGAAGCAGCCCCGGCCGAGGCCTTCGAAGTCGAGGCGGACGGTGGTCAGGGCGGGGTGGGCGTAGGCGGAGTGGGGGGCGTCGTCGAAGCCGACCACGCTCAGGTCGCCCGGCACGTCCCGGCCCACCTCCCTGGCCGCGCGCAGGACGCCGAGTGCCAGGTCGTCGTTGCCGCAGAGCACGGCCGTGACCGACGGGTCGACCAGCAGTGAGCGGGCGGCGAGGTAGCCGGACCGCGGGCTCCACCCGGCGTCGAGCGGTTCCGGGAGGGGCTTGCCGGCCGCCCTCAGGGCGTCGCGCCAGCCCGCGGTGCGCTGGCCGGTACGGGTGGTGGAGGACGGGATCGCCACGTAGTGCACGGTCTCGTGGCCGAGGCCGAGGAGATAACGCGTGGCCTGAGCCGCGGCCGCCCGGTCGTCCAGCCAGAGCTCGGGCCGGTCCCCGGGGCCGCCGTCCTCGGGCCGTTCCACCACCGCCGCTGCCGGGAACCCGGCGGGCAGTGCCTGCCATGCCCGTACGCCCGGTGCGTCGAAGGCGATGACCAGCACAGCCTCCCCCGGCCGGCTGACCCGGGCCGCGACATCCGCTGGCTGCTGGGCCGAGCCGGCGTCGAGCACGCTGATCCCGACCGCGAAGTCGGCCGCCCGTGCCGCCTCCTCGATGCCCTTCAGGGTCGCAGAAGCCCCGTACAAGGATGTGTCGGAGGTCAGCACGGTCACCGAGCGCACCGCACCGCCGGCGAGCGCCCGGGCCATCCGGTTGGGCGTGTAGCCCAGCTCGGCGATGACACGCAGGACCCGGGCCCGGGTCGACTCCCTGACTTTGGGGTGACCGTTGACGACCCGGGAGACGGTCTGGTGGGACACGCCCGCCTCCTTGGCGACGTCCCGGATGCTGACGGTCCTCTGCATGGTGGGGACGGCTCCTCGTCGGTGCTGGCTCGGTACTGCGTCGGTACGGGGACCGCCAGGGCTGACGGTACCGCCAGGAGAAAGTTCCGCACGGAGTATTGCGGGAGCCAAATGTTACCGTTCACACTTCTCCTGCCTCGACGACGCGAGGCACGCGGGGATCCCGGTCCGCCGCAGTTCCGCCTCACTTCGCGACTGCGCCACCGCGCGCGCTCCACCCCGCACGCCTGCACTTCAACTGCCAACTGCCCCACTGGCCACTGCCAACCGCCAAAAACTCCCTGTCGCGGCCCCCGGGCGCGAAATGTGAACGTTAACATTCACGTCCACAAGAGCGTCCCGGCCGCGCATTCACCTACCGCTCATCCACATACAGGACGGGTTTGTTCCATGCCATCAACAAGAACCACCGTGACCCGCTGGACGAGACGTGTCGCCGTCCAGGTGTCGGTCCTCGGTCTGGCTGTCGCCGGGCTGTTCGCCGTGGGCGGGGGCCGGGCGCCGTCGGCGGACCTCGGCCCGGCCGAGCCGGTCGCGGTGAGCACGAACCAGGTCGCGGTTCCGTCGGCACCGATGGGCTGGGCCTCCTGGAACAGCTTCGCCAGCAGCATCGACTACAACACCATCAAGGCCCAGGCCGACGCCCTCGTCTCGTCCGGCATGGCCGCCGCCGGCTACAAGTACGTCAACATCGACGACGGCTGGTGGCAGGGCGCCCGGGACGGCAACGGGAAGATCGTCACCGACGAGAGCCTGTTCCCCGGTGGCATGAAGGCCATGGCCGACTACATCCACAGCAAGGGCCTGAAGGCGGGCATCTACACCGACGCGGGCAAGCAGGGCTGCGGCTACTACTACCCCACCACCAGGCCCGCGGCGCCCAACACCGGCAGTGAGGGCCACTACCAGCAGGACATGCAGACGTTCCAGGAGTGGGGCTACGACTTCGTCAAGGTCGACTGGTGCGGCGGCAACGCCGAGGGCCTCGACCAGGAGACGACGTACAAGGCGATGAGCGCCGCCAACGACGCCGCCGCCGCGGTCACCGGCCACAAGCTGGTCCTGTCGTTCTGCGAGTGGGGCACCGGCAACCCCTGGAACTGGGGCGCGGGCACGGCCCCGATGTGGCGTACCAGCACGGACATCCTCTTCTGGGGCAACAGCCCGTCCGCGGCCAACATGCTGACCAACTTCGACAAGACGCTGCATCCCTCGTCCCAGCACACCGGGTACTACAACGACCCGGACATGCTGATGATCGGCATCAGCGGCTTCACCGCCGCCCAGAACCGCACGCACATGGGCCTGTGGGCGATCTCCGGCGCCCCTCTGCTGGCCGGCAACAACCTCGCCACCATGAGCTCCACGACGGCGTCGATCCTCAAGAACCCCGAGGTCATCGCCATCGACCAGGACGCGCGCGGCCTCCAGGGCGTCAAGGTCGCCGAGGACACCAAGGGCCTGCAGGTCTACAGCAAGGTCCTGTCGGGCACCGGCAAGCGTGCGGTGCTGCTGCTCAACCGCACCTCCTCGGCCGCCTCCGTCACCGCCCGCTGGGCCGACCTGGGCCTGACCACGGCCTCCGCCGCCGTGCGTGACGTGTGGACGGCGACGAACCTGGGCAGCTCCGCGACGAGCTACACGACCGCGGTCCCAGCCGGCGAGGCGGTGCTGCTCACCGTCTCCGGCACCGAGGCAGCCGGCACCACCTACGAGGCGGAGTCCTCGGCCAACTCCCTTGCCGGTACGGTCGCCACCGCCACCTGCGCCAACTGCTCGGGCGGCTCGCTGACCGGCTCGATCGGCAACGGCTCCGCCAACACCCTGACGTTCAACAACGTCAACGCCTCGGCCTCCGGCGTGAAGCTCGCCACCATCGCCTACGTCAACGGCGACAGCACCGCCCGCACGGCGACGCTCCAGGTCAACGGCCAGCAGCCCACGCTGGTCTCGTTCCCGCCGACCGGCTCCTGGACCACCCCGGGCACGGTCTCCGTCCTGGTGGGCGCGGCCAAGGGCTCCAACACCCTGAAGTTCTCCAACAGCGGCGGCTGGGCGCCCGACCTCGACGCCGTCCTCGTCTCGGACATCGCGGGCACCAACGGCGCCGAGATCATCGGCGCCGGTTCCGGCCGCTGCCTCGACCTCGCCAGGAACACCATCACCAACGGCACCCAACTCGCCCTGTGGGACTGCTTCGGCGGGCACAACCAGACCTTCACGTCCACCTCGCGCGGTGAACTCGTGGTCTACGGCGACAAGTGCCTCGACGCCGACAACAACGGCACCACCAACGGCACGAAGGTCATCATCTGGGACTGCACCGGCGGCACCAACCAGAAGTGGACCGTCAACTCCAACGGCACCATCACCAACAACCAGTCCGGGCTCTGCCTCGACGCGGTCAGCAACGGCACCGCCAACGGGACCAAGATCGACCTGTGGACGTGCAACAGCGGAACCAACCAGAAGTGGACGCTCAACTGACGGCCTGACGGCCTGTCGTCGCCGTTCGCTCCCCGTCGGCGGGCGGGCCGGGTCCTCCGGTCCGCCCGGCGTCTTCGACGAGACCATCTGGCTGCTGGACCCGGACGCGGTACGAGCCGTACTGCGACCGAGCTGCCCGTCCGCGTCACCGATCCGCCGGCTCGGCCTCCCGGGCGGCGGCGAGGGGCTGGGCGGCATAGGTGATGCGGACGACACCGTCGGCGTGGCGTTCCGTCTCGCCCCGGACACCGAAGACGTCACGGAGGATCTCCGGGGTCAGTACCTCCAGGACCGGGCCGGCTGCCGTCACCTCGCCCTCGTGGAGTACGACCAGGTGGTCGCAGAGGCGAGCGGCGAGGTCGAGGTCGTGCAGGACGGCCAGGGTGGTGACTCCCGTGCTGCGGATCAGGTCCAGAAGCTCGAAACGGGCGCGGATGTCGAGGTGGTTGGTCAGCTCGTCCAGCACGAGCAGTTGTGGTCGCTGGGCCAACGCGCGTGCCAGCAGGACGCGTTGGCGTTCGCCGCCCGAGAGGGTCGCGTAGTCCCGGTCCGCGAAGGGCGCGACACCGCAGCGGGTCACCGCCTCGGCGACGGCCTCGCGGTCCTCGGATCCGTCCCGGCCCAGCAGACCGTGGTGGGGGGTGCGGCCGAGGGCGACGATCTCGGTCACCGTCAGGCCCGTGGTGGTGCCGGAGTCCTGGAGGACGGCCGCTGTGCGACGGGCGGCGGTGCGGGTGGAGAGTTCCCATACGTTGCCGTCGCCGACCCTGACCACTCCGGCGGCGGGGCGCAGTGAGCGGTAGACCGTGCGGAGCAGGGTGGACTTGCCGCTGCCGTTGGGGCCGACGAGCCCGACGACGTCGCCCTTGGCGGCCTCCAGGTTCACCGCGCGGAGGATCGGCCGGCGGTCCAGGGTGATGTGGAGCTGGTCCACGGTCAGTTTCATACGCTGTCCAGGCCCTTGTTGCGGCGCAGCAGCCACAGGAAGAAGGGGGCGCCGAGCAGGGCGGTGAGGATGCCCAGCGGGAGTTCGTTCGGGCGGGTGAGGGTGCGGGAGAGCAGGTCCACGAGGACCAGGTAGACGGCGCCCAGAAGGGCCGTGAGCGGGATGAGCCTGCGGTGGTCGGCACCGGTGGTGAGCCGGACCAGGTGGGGGATCATCAGGCCGACGAAGCCCACCCCGCCGGCGACGGCGATGACCGTGCCGGTGAGCAGCGCGCTGATGACGAGCAGGACGGCCCGCAGCCGGTTGACGTCCACGCCGAGGGCGGTGGCGGACTCGTCGCCGGCCAGCAGGGCGTTGAGCCGCCGGCCGAACAGGGTCAGCAGGACGGTGCTAGCGAGAACGACGCCCGTGACGGTGGGCAGTTGGCTCCACTGGGCGCCGGCGACACTGCCCAGCATCCAGAACATCACCGTACGCAACTCGGTCGGCGTCGCCAGCAGTTGGACGAAGCTGGTCATCGAGAGCAGGACGTAGCCGACCGCCACCCCTGCCAGCACCACCCTGGTGGGGGCGAGCCGGCCCTGTCGCTGCCCCAGGACGAAGACCAGGGTCCCCGCTGCCAGGGCCCCGACGAACGCCGCGCCGGAGACACCGAGTGCGCCCAGGCCGCCCAGGGTGACGCCGCCGAGGGTGATGACCAGGACCGCGCCGAGCGAGGCGCCGTAGGAGAAGCCCAGGACGACGGGGTCGGCGAGGGGGTTGGTGACCAGGGTCTGGAGCACCGCCCCGGCCACCGCCAGGCCCGCGCCGACGAGGGCCGCCAGGGCGACCCGGGGGGTCCGGAAGGTCCACACGATCTGGTCGAGCGCGGGGTCTGCGGTGGCGCCCCGGCCGGTGAGGTGGTGGAGGAGGATCGCCCACACGTCACCGACGGGGATGTTGACCGCGCCGATGCTCACCGCCACCACCATGACCGCGACGAGCACGACGAGCAGGACTCCTGCGGCCAGGGACAGCCGCAGGCCGTTCAGACCCTGTCGGGGTGCAGCATCGCGGCGATCTTCTCGACCGCCAGGTCGTTGCTGGGGCCGAGGTACATCGAGTCCGACAGAGCCACGTACGTGTTGTTCTTCGCGGCCGGCCACTGGGGGAACTCCTTCAGCAGTTTCCTGGCGTAGGCAGCCGGGTTCGGGTCGTTGTAGCCGATGACGACGAGCGCGTCGACGTCGGTGGCGGCCACCTTCTCCTTGCTCAGGTCGGCGAAGGAGGTCTTGGACGTGTTCTCGAAGGCGTTGGAGCCGCCGGCCTTGGCGAGGATGTCGTTGTAGATGCCCTTGGCGACGACCGAGCTGAAGTCGTTGCCACCCATGGCCATGTTGGAGAACAGGACCATCACCTTGGGCTGCTTCTCGCCCTGCACCTTCCCGGCGACCTCGGCGATGTGCTTCTCCGACGCGGCGACGATCTTCTCGGCCCGGTCGCTCCGGTCGAAGATCCTGCCCATGTCGCGCAGCAGGGTGTAGCTGTCGGCGGTGGTCATCCTGGTGGTGTCCTGGTCGCAACCCTGCGGCGAGACATAGGTGTTGGCGCCGACCTGCTTCAACTGCCCGCGGGTGGCGAAGCCGTTCTTCTCGTCGAAGCCGTACGACGTCGTCGACAGCACCAGGTCCGGGCGCAGCCCGATCATCGCCTCGCGCGGGACGTCGTAGGCGTCGTTCAGTTTCACGTCACCGTCGGGCAGCGCCCTGATGGCGGCGGAGCGGCCCGCGACCTCCGACATGCCGTAGCTCTGCTGGTTGGCCACGATTTTGTCCTGGACGCCGAGGGCGAGGAGCGTGGAGACCTCCGCGACCGAGGCTCCGTTCATGACGACGACCCGGCCGGGCTCCTCGGTGATCTTCTCCGTGACTCCGCAGTTCTCCAGGGTCACCGGGTAGCCGGACTTCGCGGCGGCCGCTTCCACCTTGCCGTCGGCGGCGCCCGTGTCGGTCGAGGAGCCGGCGCAGGCCGAGGTGACCAGACACAGGGCGCCGGCCAGGGCGATGGCGGCGGGCCGTTTCTTCGGCATACGTGCTCCTTGCGGCGGGGCGTTCGTGGGACGGGCGTTCGTGGGGCTGCGGGCTCTGTCGCAGTAGTCGGGAGGCGGAGCCGATGAGTTCCCGGCGGAGCCCGACTACTTCGCGGGGCTTGCCGGATGGGTTCTCCGTCCGGCCGGCGGGGCGGGCAGGGCGCCGGTGGAGACGCAGTGGTCGAGGTAACGGAAGACGAGGTCCCGGTCGGCGGGCGGGCAGGTGATGCCGCTGCCGCGCAGTCCGGTCACGACGTTGTCGGCGCGTACGCGTCCCAGGCGCAGGTCGGGGCCGGCGGCGGCCGCGGGGTCGGGCGCCGCTTCGGGTGCCGTTTCCCAGGAGTCGAAGAAGGCGAGCGTGGTCGCCGCGACGCCGGAGGAACGCGGCAGTTCGGCACGCCACCGGTCCAGGGGCAGGCGTCGCAGCGGATAGCCGTACTCCTCCAGCCAGTCGTAGACGTCGCTGAGCCGCACCGGAGGCGTGGCGGCGTGGTTGAAGACGGTCGCCGCCGCGCCGGCCGGTCCGAGGCAGAGACGGACGAGGGCTTCGGCGATGTGGTCGACGGGGGTCCAGGTCTCCTCCTCGAACAGCTCGGGGACGATGCCGGCGGGTATTCCGGCGCGCAGGACGCTCCACAGGAAGTCCCGTTCGTTCACATGGCCGGTGGCGGCCGGGCCGACGATCCGGCCGAGCCGGTGCACGGTGACCGGCAGTCCACGCTCGGCGGCCTGTTCGAGCAGGCGCTCGGCCGCCCACTTCGACTGCTGGTAGCCGTAGCGCAGGCCGGAGTGGGGTGGGAAGAACGCCTCCGGCACCTCGGGGGCGAGTGCGAGCGGTGGGGCGACGGAGAGCGTGGACACGAAGTGCAGGGGGATCGCGCGTACGGCCGCCAGGCGCAGCAGTTCCCGGGTCGACTCGGTGTTGGCGGCGCGCAGGGTGGCGTAGTCCCGCATGATGCTGACGGTCGCCGCGTTGTGGAGGATCGCCCCGCAGGTGCGGGCCAGTTCGGCGAACCACGCCTCGTCCAGGCCCAGTCGGGGGCGGGAGAGGTCGGCGGGGAGCGCCGTGACGCGTGTGTGCTCCGTGTCCGTGAGGTGGATCCGGTGGGTCTGAAGGGCCTGGTGGATACGGGCCGTGGCCTCGGCGGGGCTCGGGGCCCGGACGGTGCAGACGACCTCGGCTTCGGTGCTCGTCAGGAGCTGTGCCAACAGGTGTACGCCGACGAAGCCGGTCGCGCCGGTCAGCAGGATCCGGTCCGGTGTGCCGCTCGCCCTGGGCCCGGCGCCGGGGCGGATGTCCGGGTCGAGGACGGTGTCGGCGAGCAGGGTCGGCGGAAGCCCGGTAGTCGCGGGGCGGGCCCGCTGCCCCAGGAAGCGTGCGAGTTCGGCGACCCTGGGGTACTGGAAGAGCCAGGCGACCTTGACCTCGCGGCCCAGTTCGACGCCGAGCCGGTTGGCGGCCTGGATGGCCTGGAGCGACTGGGCGCCGAGGTCGAACACGTCGTCCTGCGCGGCGACGGAGGCCACGCTGAGCAGTTGTCGCCAGACGCTGGCGATGGTGGATTCCAGGGTGCTGTCGGGCGCGTCGGCCTGTTCGCCGGAGCCGGGGCCGGGGCCGGGGCCGGGTGCAGGCGCGGCGAGTGCCTTCCGGTCGGTCTTTCCCGAGCCCGTCCGGGGCAGCCGTTCCAGGAACTCGACCGCCGAAGGGATCATCGCCGGTGGCAGCGTGGTCCGGAGATGGTCCCTGATCGCGGTCACGGCCGGGGCGGGCCCGTCCGGGACGACGTACGCGGCCAGCCGTCGGGTCCCGTCCGCCAGCACCTGTCCAACGACGGCGGCGTCACGGACGCTCGCGTGAGCGAGGAGGACGCTCTCCACCTCGGCCGGGTGCACGCGCTGCCCGCTGATCTTGAACTCGGTGTCGGACCGGCCCAGATACCGCAGTTGACCGTCGTCGCCGATCCGTACGAGGTCGCCGGTGCGGTAGGCGCGGGGGGCTCCGGGGAGCGTGTGGAGGGGGGCGAAGCGGTCGGCGTCAGGAGAGCGGTCTCCTCGGTAGCCGACGGCCAGGTTGTCGCCCAGGAGATGGAGTTCGCCGTCGACGACCGCTGCCCGTGTGCCCGGCAGCGGGAGTCCGATGGGTACGTCGCCGGGGGCGAGGCCGGGGTCGTGGAGGTCGGCGACGGTGGCGACCACGGTGGCCTCGGTCGGGCCGTACGTGTTGAGCAGCCGCACCGACGTGCCGACGGCCTTGCGCCAGCGGTCGACGCGTTCGGGCAGGGCCGCCTCGCCGCCGATGACGACGGTCCGCACCCCGGAGGGCAGGACGGCGGCGCCGGTCGACAGGGCGTAGGCCACCTCGTGCCAGTAGGCCGTGGGCAGGTCGAGGAAGCTGATGCGCGAGCGGTCGCACGCGTCGAGGAAGGCGGGAACCGAGTCGGTCATGTCGTCGGCGCGGACGACGAGCGTGGCGCCCGTGCACAGGGTGAGGAAGATTTCCTCGACGCTGGTGTCGAAGTGCAGGGGGGCGAACTGCAGCACGCGGTCGGCGCGTTGGACGCCGTAGCGGTGGGTGGCACCGGCGACGAAGTGGGCGAGGGCCCGGTGTCCGATCTCGACACCCTTGGGGTGTCCGGTGGAGCCGGAGGTGTGCAGGACGTACGCGAGACCCTCCGGCGCCGGAATGGTCGGCGAGACCATGCCAGACACCGGCGGGGCATCCACCACGACGCCCCCGCAAGCAGGACCGTCCGGCGCCGGCACGGCCGGCCCGATCGTGTTGGGCGTCGGCGGGGCATCCGTCAGGGCGTCGGCGTAGGTGCGGGCCGTCAGGGTCAGTGCGGGGTGGGCGTTGTGCAGCAACTCGGCTCTGCGTGCCGGAGGTGTGGTCGGGTCGAGGGGGCAGTAGGCGGCGCCGGTGAGCAGGACACCGAGGATGGCGGTGATCGCGTCGATGCCGCGCGGCATGGCCACGGCCACCAGGTCCCCGGGGCCCACCCCTCGGGCGGCGAGTCGGCGGCCGAGGTCACGCGCCGAACCGAAGAGCTCCGCGTACGTCACGCTGCGGCCGTCGTGCTCTACGGCCACGACCCCGCCGCGCCGGGCGGCCTGGTCGGCGATCAGCCCGAGCACCGAGCGCGCCGGGCCCGGCAGTGGCCCGCCGTCCAGGACAGGGACGGGGACGGACTCACGCGCCCGCAGGTCCGAGAGTGGCCGGTCGGGGGCGGCGACCGCCTCGCCCAGCAGGGTGAGAAGCCCCTCCTGGAACGCGGTGACGCCGGCCTCGTCGTAGAGGTCGGGGTTGGCGTCCACGGCGATGCGCAGGCCGGCGCCCTCGGAGCGGTCGTAGACGTTGACGGACAGGTCGTCGACGGGGCCTGCGGAGACGTTGTGGACGGTGCTGCGGTGTCCGGCGAACCGCAGGTCGTACGCGAACGGCATGATGTTGACGCCCGGGCCGGACAACCGGCGCTGTCCCCCGACGAGTCCGAGGTCGCGGCGCAGCTGTTCGTAGCGGTACCGCTGGTGCGGGAGACCGGCGCGCAGTTCGCGGGAGACGCGGTCGGCGAGGTCGCGCAAAGTGTCCGCCGGGGTGACGGGGACGCGCAGGGGCAGGATGTTGCGGACCATGCACGGCACCCGGAGGGATACGGAGCCGAGGCGGCCCATCGTGGGGAGGCTGAGGACGATCTCCGGAGCGCCGGTCGCGTGGTGCAGCCGGGCCGCTGTGACCGCCAGCAGGACTTCGGACCAGGTGACTCGCAGGTCGTGGGCGACGGCGCGCAGGGTTTCCGTCCGTGCCGCGCCGAGGTCGACGACCCGCCGGTGGAAGGTGTGCGCGGGCAGGGCGGACCGGTCGGCGGGCGTGGCCACGGGTGGTCGGTCCGCGTACCGGTCCGCCCAGTGGGCGCGGTCCTTCGTGCGGCGCGGCGACTCCCGGTAGGCGCCCTCCTCCTCCCGGACCGAGGCCAGGGTGCCGAAGCCGCTGTCCTCCACCGGCTCGCCCGCGATGAGAGCCGTGTAGACGTGGGCGACCCGGCGGGCGACCAGTGACAGGCCGAAGCCGTCGAGGGCGATGTGGTGGACGCGGTGGTACCAGAGGTACTCCTGCGGGGCGATCCGCAGCAGGGCATGGCCGAAGAGCGGGCCGTGGGCCAGGTCGGCGGGGCGGGCCATGTCCTCGTCCATCCAGGCCAGGGCCGCCGCGCGGGGATCGGGCTCGGCGGTGAGGTCGTCCGTGTGCAGGGACCAGTCGCCGACGGGGGCGGTCGTCTCCCAGGGCCGCCCCTGGTCGTCGGCCACGTAGGCGACGTTCAGGGCCTCCGTCTCCGCGACCACGTGGTGCAGGGCGGTGTCGAAGACGGCCGCGTCCATCGGACCGTGGATGTGCACGTACTCGGCCGTGTTGAACGCCGGGCTGTCCGGGTCGAGCAACTGGCCGGTCCAGATGCCTTCCTGGGCGGCGAGCAGCGGCTGACGCCCCGTCATCTTGCTGTCTCCTGACGTGCGGAGAGCAGCTGCCACCACTGACCGAACGAGGTGCGTTCGGCGAGTTCGACGAAGGTGGCCTCCACACCGGTCGCCCGCCACCGCTCCATGAGGGTGACGATGCGCAGGGAGTCGAGTCCGGCGTAGAGGGGGTTGTCGGCGAGGTCGACCTCGTCGGGCCGCAGGTACAGGTACTCCGCCAGGTCCGCACGGAAGCCCTCCAGCGTGAGGGGAGCAGGCATGTCGTTCTCTCTCCGGGTCTCAGGTGTCAGGTCTGTCGAGGAAGTGCCGGTCAGTTGACCTTGCGGGCGGAGTCGCCCCAAAAGCGGTCGCGCAGTTCGCGCCGGAGGATCTTGCCGCTGGGGTTGCGCGGGACGCTGTCGATGAACTCGTAGCGGGCGGGCAGCTTGAAGCTCGCGAGCCTCGGCACGAGGAAGGTGTGCAAGTCCCGTGGAGTGGGCGGCTGTTCGGGGTCGGGGACGACGAAGGCGTGCACGTACTCGCCCCAGCGTTCGTCGGGGGCGCCCACGACGACGGCCTCGGCCACCCCCGGATGTGCTTCCAGTACGTTCTCGATCTCGGCCGGGTAGACGTTCTCGCCGGCGACGAGGACGGCGTCCTTGATGCGGTCGCGGATGAAGACGTAGCCGTCCTCGTCGATGAATCCGGCGTCCCCGGTGTGGATCCAGCCGTCGACGAGCGTCTCGGCGGTCCTCTCGGGCAGTCCCCAGTACTCGACCATGTGGGCGGGCGTGGCGAGGCAGACCTCACCGACCGCGCCGGGCGGGAGTTCGCGGCCCTCGCCGTCGATCACCTTGGCGCGTACGCCCGGGTACGGCCGTCCGGCGGCCTGCATGAGCGAGCCACCCGGGACGTGGGCGGCCGGGGGCAGACAGACGGCGGTGTTGCCGGTCTCGGTGAGGCCGTAGATCTGGGCGAACTCGCAGTCGAGGACGGCGAGGCTCTCCTCCAGCAGGGCCTCGGAGATCGGGGAGCCGCCGTAGACCGTCTTGCGCAGGGTGGTGAAGTCCTCGGCGCCGACGCCGGGTTCGGTCAGCATCATGCGGAGCATGGCCGGGACGACGCAGGCGGTGGTGATGCCGAGATCGCGGATGAGGTCGACGGCCTCGCGCGGGGCGAAGGCGCGCATCGCGACGATCGTCGTGCCCGCGTCGAGGTTCTGCGTCGCCCACCACAGGCCGCCGATGTGGAAGCCGGGGATGCCGACCAGCGCGATGTCACCGGCGCGCCAGTCGATCCAGTCGAGGCCCTCGCTCGCCAGGGCGTCCCGGATCGCGAAGAAGCTGCGGTGGGCGAGGACGACGCCCTTGGGCAGGCCGGTGGTGCCGCTGGTGTAGATCTGGGCGACCGGGGTGTCCGGGGTCGCGGTGTCCGGGAGTTCGGTGTCGGGGTGGGGTGCCTTCCAGGCGGCGAAGGACTCGCCGAGTGCGACGACCGTCTCAGGGGGCGCGGTCGGCATCTTCTCGAC
Source organism: Streptomyces sp. B21-083 (assembly GCF_036898825.1). GTDB lineage: Bacteria > Actinomycetota > Actinomycetes > Streptomycetales > Streptomycetaceae > Streptomyces. Next base: position 3,078,696 of record NZ_JARUND010000002.1, read on the forward strand.
GATCGGGACGAACTCGTCCTCCAGGAAGAGGAGTCGGGTGCCGGAGTCCTGGAGGATGTGGCTGACCTCGGGCGCGGCGAGCCGCCAGTTGACGGGGACCAGGACGGTGCCGCTCTTGGCGCAGGCGAAGAGGATCTCGTAGTAGTGCTCGGACTCCTTGCCGAGGTACGCGACCCGGTCCCCCGCCGTCAGGCCGGCGGCCAGGAGAGCGTGGGCGACGCGGTTGCTCTCGCGGTGCAGTCGCTCGTAGGTCAGGGTGCGGCCCTCGCAGAGGATCGCGGGGGTGGTGGGCCGGTGCCGGGCGTGGAAGCTCGTGGTCCGGACGAGTGTCCGGAGTTCCGGTTGGTGGAGCGTGTCCGTGGTCATGGCTGTCTCTCGCCTTGTGTCAGGGGACGTTGACGAACGCCAGGGTCGCCTCGCCGTCGCAGCGGCCCGACTCGGCGTCCCGGTAGCGGAAGGTGGTCTCGGCGTGCAGGAACGGGCTGCCGCCGGCCGGGGTCCGCCGGGTGACGGAACGGAACTCCAACTCCCCGGAGAACGCACGGGGATTGACCGGGCGTCTGAAGTTGGACGAGAAACGGGCTATGAGGATGTCCGGCAGCTGGCGCTCGAAGAAGTCGTCCAGCGTCCATGATTCGAACCCCGCGCCCAGCCCTTCCCGCACCGACTTGGCGACGAGGTAATACATCATCTGGTTGTAGCAGATGTTCACCTCGACGGAATTCAGATGGCCGGTGTCGTCGATGTAGCACGACTCGGGAATCTCGAACTCGCAGCGGGCGGAGGCCCGTCCGTCGATTTCCGTCACGACTGCCGAACGCAGGTACCTGCAGTGCTTCTTGTAGGGCGTCAGCACCTGGGCCAGCAGGGCTTCGTCCGTCATGCCGTCCTGATCCCGTCCCCGATCCCGTCGTGCAGCCTGCGTTCGTCGTGGACGGTGACGCGGTAGGAGACGGTCGGCTCGGGCGTGGTCGTGTGCCGGGCGCGGTGGATCAGGCTGCGGTTGTCCCAGAGAAGCAGGTCACCCCGCTCGAAGCTCTGCAGGTGGATGCCGTCGTGCTCGAACGTCTCGTCGAGCTGTCCGGTGGCGTCGAAGAGTCGCTTGAGCAGTTCCTCGTCGAGCCGATTGCCGTCCTGGTCCTCGATGCCGACGGTGAAGCCCTCACTGATGTAGAGGACCGTCTCGCCGGTCACGGGGTGGGTGAAGGTGGTGGGCTGGACGACGGCCGGTGTTTTCCGCTCGACCTCGTCGATGATCTCGGAGAGGGGCCGGTAGACGTCGTGCGGCCGGATTTTGAAGTACTTGCGCACCGAGTGCCTGCATTGTGTTCCGGCGATTTCCCACTTCAGTTCCTCCGGCAGTTCCCTGTACGCCCGGCCCATGTCGATGAAATACGTTCCGCGATTTTTCTCGGGAATGACCTGGGGGTATATCAGGGTGATTCCGAAGGGGTCCGGCATGAACTGGTAGTCGGCGTGCCAGAATTTACCCGTCTTCGGTACGCCGATCTGCTTGCCGTCCTTCGGGACGTTGGAGGAGACGAACACCTCCGGGACCTCCGGGTGCTGGTACATCGGCTCGTAGTAGGTCTCGGGCCTCCCCAGCCGCCTGCCCAGTGCCAGGAACTCCCGAGGGGAGAGGTGCTGCCCCTTCAGGACGGCGATCTTCTTCGTGTAGACGGTGTTCTTGAGCGCGACGATGTCGGCGTCCGAGGCGGTCGTGTAGTCGAAGCCCTCGACGTCGGCGCCGATCGCGCCGCCGGGCTGTTCGTCGATCTCCATACCGGTGCTTCCTTCCGTGGTCGGGCAGGGACAGGCGGGGTCAGGCAGGGTCAGACCGTGGCTCGGCGGGCGTCGATGAGTCCGACGACGTCGCCCAGGGTGAGGTCGGGTTCGAGTTCTTCGTCGCCGACGGTCACGCCGAGGTCGCGCTCGATACGGATGCTGATCTCCACCGTCGTCAGCGAGTCGACGTCGAGTTCTCCGAGGGTCACGCCGGGGCGGATCCGGTCGGCCGGGGCGTCGTGCAACTTCTTGAGAAGGCCGACGAGTTGCTCATAGGTGGTGCTCATGACGTCGTCCGTTCCAGTCGGGGAAGGGTGGGCCAGGTAAGGAGGCAGGAGCCCCAGGTGAGGCCGCCGCCGAAGGCGGTGAGCAGGAGCCGGTCACCCGGCCGGACGGCCTGCCGTACGGCCGCGTCGGCGAGGGCGAGCGGGATGGACGCGGCGCCCGTGTTGCCGACGGACTCGACGTGGGCCGCGCACCGCTCGCGCGGCAGCCCGAGATCGTCGGCGACCGAGTGCAGGATCCGCAGATTGGCCTGGTGCGGTACGAAGAGGTCGACGTCGTCGGTCTTCCGGCCGGCCCGGTCCAGGGTGGCCCGAGCCGACTGCGCCATGCGGGTCACCGCGTGCCGGTAGACCTCCTTGCCGCGCATCGCGAAGTGCCGTTCCTCTCGGCCGGGTTCACCCGGCCGGGAGCGTTGGCGGGAGCCGCCGGCCGCGACCGTGATCAGGTCCTCGTGGGCACCGTCGCTGCCCAGGTCGAAGTGGCCGACCGCGCCGGGCTCGTCGGCATGTCCGGCGCGCAGGACGACGGCTCCGGCACCGTCGCCGAAGACGATCGCGTTGGCCCGGTCGAGTGGGTCCACGATCGTGGAGTAGGTGTCCGCCCCGACAAGCAGGACCCGTTCGGCCACACCGGCCGCGATCAGTCCGGCGGCCGAGGCGAGTCCGTAGACGAACCCGGTGCACACCGCGCCGATGTCGAAGGCGGCCACCCCGGCCAGGCCCAGGCGTGCGGCGACCGTGGGCGCGGTGGCCGGGCAGGGGCGGTCCGGGGTCGTCGTGGCCACGATGACCGCGTCGACACGGTCCGTCCCGGCGGAGGCGAGGGCCCGGCGGCCGGCTTCGACAGCGAGGTCGGAGGTCGCCTGCCCGGGGTCGATGACGTGCCGCTGCCGGATCCCCGTGCGGCTACGGATCCAGGCGTCGTCGGTGTCGAGCCGCCGCGCGAGGTGCGCGTTGGTCACCACCCGGGACGGCACCCAGCCGGCCAGCCCGCACAGAACGGCGGCGGCCGGCGCCGAGGAACCGGTGGCAGCAGGAAACATGGAGCACTCCAGGCACGGGAAAAGTGGCGACACAAGAAGAGGAAGGGAACGTGGAAAGGGCGACTTAGGGGCTCGTGGTCCCGCGCCGCATGAGCATCGCGAGCGCGAGCGCACCGCAGCCGATGCCGAGCGCGATGGCGAACACGGCCGTGCGGACGCCGTCGAGCAGCCCGGCCCCGGATGCGCTCTGTCCCACTCCCCCGGCGAGCGCGACCAGGACGGCGAGTCCCACGGCGCCGCCCACCTGAAGGGTGGTCGACGCCAGGCCGGAGGCCACACCCTGGTCACCCGGCGCGACCCCGGCGGACGCGGCGATCCACATCCCCGTCCACGCGGCGCCCTGACCGAGACCCAACAGCACGATCCCCGGCAGGAGTTTCGGATACGAGCCGTCCGAAGTGAGCGCCAGCCCGAGCGCCGCCGCTCCGGCGGCCCCCAGTGTCATCCCGCCCACCAGCATGCGGCGCATACCGAAGGCGGCGACGGCCCGTTCCCCGGCCTGCGTGCCCACGGCCACCACGACGGCCGGCACGAGGAAGGCGAGCCCGGTCGCGACCGAGCTGTAGCCGTGGACCGTCTGGAAGTACAGGGTGAGGAAGTACGGCACCGAGCTGAACGTGGCGCTGAACAGCGTGGTCACTCCCATCGCCGCCAGCAGGCCCCGGTGCGCGAACATCCGTGCCGGTACGAGCGGTTCGTGCGAACGCCGTTCCACGACGGCGAACAGTGTCAGGAGCCCGGCCGAGAGCGCCGCGCTGATGAGGGCCGTGGGGGTGGTCCAGCCCTCCGCCGGGGCCTGCACCAGCAGATACACCAGGAGGGTGATCCCGCCCGTGGCGGTGAGCGCGCCCAGAACGTCGAAGCGCCGGGTACGGTCCCGTGGTCCGTCCGCCGGGAAGAGCAGCCATCCGGCCACCGCGAGCACCGCGGCGATCGGCACGTTGACGAAGAACACCGACGTCCAGCCGAACGCCTCCACCAGCACCCCGCCCAGCAGGGACCCGAAGCAGAGTCCGCCGGCCCCCGCCGCACCCCACACCGCCAGGGCCCGGTTCCGGGCGGGTCCCTCCTCGTACAGGGTGTTGATCAGCGACAGCGTCGCCGGGAACAGCAGCGATCCGCCGATGCCCTGGACCGCCCGCACGGCGACCAGTACACCGGGCGTCTCCGACAACCCGCCCACCAGCGACGATCCCGCGTAGAGCAGCGCGGCGAGGACGAACATCCGGCGCCGGCCCAGCAGGTCGGCGGCCCGGCCGCCCAGCAGCAGGAAGCCTCCCGTGGAGACGACGTAGGCGCTGACCACCCACTGCAGGTCGTGGTCTGAGAAGCCGAGCCCGGCGCCGATGTCCGGCAGGGCAACGTACACGATGTTGTAGTCGAGCGAGATGACGAGTTGCCCCAACGCCAGAACCAAAAGAGACACAATCGGTCACCCCCTCGCGATCACGGTTTCGGGATTCCCGGCCGAGCGAATTCCCGAAAGGCCGTTCGTTTTGCGTCACCGTAGCAGCAGAAATCTCGCTTGTGAATGCGGGAGTTCACGTCCGGAATAACCCGCTGAATAATTTGCCGAGGCAGCACTTCGAGCCGACAGTCATCGGCTGCCGGGAATGACACACCTACGGTGCCGGATAAAGCCGGAGTTTATCGCGGGCTCAATACGGGACCTTTGTTTTCCTGAATTCCTGCGGATCAGTCCTTCAGTCCTCCCCCATGAGCAGGCGGATCTCGGTCATGAGGGCGACCAGTGCCCGGCGCTCCGGAAGGGTCGTCTCCGGATGCCAGAGGTCGATGAGCAGGCAGGTTCGCGGGCGGGTGCCCTCGTTACGCGCCTCATGCTCGAAGGAGTAGTCGAAGAGCAGGCACTTGCCCTCCTCCCAGGACCGCGTCTCTCCGGCGACCGTGATACCGCATCCGTCGGGGATGTCCACGGCGAGATGAAGGTTGATGCTGAAGTTCCACAGGTCGCAGTGGGGGTCGATGGCGGCGCCCGGCAACAGGGTGGAGAAATGGCATTCCAGGAGGGGACAGATCTTCTCCGTTTCGACGACGGCTTCTTTCAGCAACCGGTAGACGGTCGGAACCAGAGCGGCCGACTCCGTGACAAGACCTCCCCCGCGAAAGAGGTAGAGGGCCTGCCAGTTCTCCTGGCGCGTCAGATAGTGCTCGTAGTCCGAGAACGCCTCCCGGCGCCCCGCCCAGGCGGCTTCCAGCTCTTCTTTGATCGACTGATGAGCGCCTTCGAGCGCACTCACGACCGGGACGATCTCGTCATAGGCGTAGGGATCGTGCCAGGGAGTCGCGGACAGCCCCGGCATGACCCACTTCGCCGCCTTCTGCGACGGATGCCGTTCGCCGCCGCCGCCCGGCTCCAGCATCTGCTCGACCCTGGTGAGCGACTCCGTACCGAACTCGGCCCTGATCGCGGCGAACGCGTTCTCTATCTCCGGTGTCACTCGGCTCTCAACTCCGTGGGGTGGCGGTCAGGCGGGTGACGAGCCGCCCTGTCGGACCAGTAGTCGGCCGGGGGCGGGCCCGAGTTCCCGGCTTCCTCGAATTCCCTGCGGAAATTGGCCCGTTCGGCAGACACCGGGAACCAGACCGACCCGTGCCCCGACCACTCACACATGGAGCAGAGAAGTGTGACGCGCGTGCCGCGCCGGACGCGGAACACCCGGTTCGCCGACGCCTTGTGGGCCGTGGCGCCGCCGTTGGGTGCCGCCGCCGGTGCGCTGGTCCTGCTGGCGGGCTACACCGCGACCGGCGCGGCAGGCGAGCCACCACCCGGGATCGAGGTCGTCGACGCGCGCATAGTCGCCGTACCCGCGGGCTCCGGCGCCACCCGCGCGTACTTCGAGATCCGCAACACCGGCCAGTCGAAGGACACCCTGCTGTACGCGGACTCACCGGACCTGGGCGTCAGCATCCTGCGCCGCACGGTGATCCGTGCCGGCGCCGAACGCACGTACTCCGTACGGTCCGTTGAGGTTCCAGCGGGCGGCACGGTGCGTATGGCGCCGGGCGGGGTCGTGGTCGGGATCCTGGATCCGCCCGCCCTGAAGGCCGGCCGACGCGTGCCCTACGTCCTGTGGTTCGAGCAGAGCGGGAAGGTCGCCGTCCGGGCGACCGTGGTCGAGGCGGCGCCCTTGAGGTGAGCCTCGGTGACCGGGGCCGGAGCCGGGAAAGGGCGCCGGTGCCCTCCGCCCCCGTGGGCACCGGCGCCCCTCCTGTCACGCGGCGACGGCAGCCGGGCTCTGGTCCGCCTCGGCCGCCTCGGCCTCGTCGAGCAGCTCGACGAGCGTCGCGCGGGCGCGTGCCACCCGGGAGCGGATCGTCCCGACCGGGCAGCCCCCGGCGACGGCGGCGTCCTCGTAGGGCAGCCCCACCAACTGGGTGAGGACGAACGCCTCGCGGCGCTCGACGGGCAGCGCGTCCAGCAGGTCGAGCAGGGCCACGCCGTCGTCGAAGCCGGGCAGGCCCATGGGCTGGGCACGCTCGGCCCAGCTCGTCCAGTCGTCCACGTCCGCCCGTCGCGGCCGGGTGGCGGCGTACCGCAGGTTGTCGATGACCGTGCGGCGCGCGATGGACAGCAGCCAGGTGCGTGCCGACGAGCGGCCCTCGAACCGGTGCAGGCCGCCGAGCGCCCGCAGGAACGTGTCCTGGGCGAGATCGGCGGCCAGTTGGCGGTCGCCGGAGAGGTACGTGACGTAGCGGACGACGTCCGAGTACAGGGCCCGCACGAAACGGTCGACGGCGTCGGGATCGCCGGCACGGGCGGCGAGGGCATGGACAGTGGCCGGGTCGTCGGGCGTCGCCGTCGTGACGGGCCGACCGGACGCCGTGCGCCCCGCGTCGAGCTTCCTGGACGACAGGGGCGACAAGCGGAGGACAGGAGTGATCACCTGATGTCCTTCTCGGGTGGTCCGGGACCGGTCCGCATGGCGGCGACACCCGCGAGCGTGCGCTGGGCACGCCGGGCGTGTGCTCCACCACTGCGGAGGGTCCCGGGACGGGAGGGGGAAGGGGCGTACGACGTGCACGCCCCGCGCCCGAGGCCGCGTAACCGCGTATCCGAGGCACCGACAGACGCGGCACCGGCGGGACGGCTTCGGGGAGCCTGCTGTCTCAGATGACAGCGGTCCCGGCCGGAGGCCCCCGAGAGATGATCGTGTGCGTGAGCGTCAGCCGCGGGATCCGCTCGGCACGCTCACGGGTCGGCCGCAGACGGGGCCGGCGCGGGGGAACGGGCAGGGCGAGAAGGGGCAGCCGCAGCGGAGCGGCCAGCCATCCGGCGACGGCCCGCAGGAGCCTGAAGGCGGCCCGCTCGCCGTACGCCAGCCACAGCCCGGTCAGCAGTGCGGCCAGCGTGTGGGCGGCGAGCATGCCCAGCGACGACATACCGCCGGAGCCCTGAGCCAGGTGTCCGAGGTGTTCGGCGTGCGTCGCGTGGCCCATGTGCGCGGAGTTCATCGGCATGGAGCCCATGTCCATGGCGTCCATGGGCATCGAACCGTCGGACATGCCACTCATGCCACTCGTGTCCCGCGCCGCGGCACCCGTGCCGGAACCCGATGTGGCCGCCCCACCCCACGAGAAGGCCGAGTGGAGTGCCCCCTGCACGACGACCACGACGGACACCACCAGCGGGAGCCCCCGCTCACGGCCCGCCAGGGTCCAGCCGACAGCGCTCGTGGCGGCGAAGCCGGCGGACAGCGTCCACCATGGCACGGTGGAGCCCGACATGAGTACGTGTCCGAGGGCAGCGAGCAGCACACAGACGGCCGCGAACACCGCGGCTCGTATCGTGCGCGCACCCCGCCCTGCAGTCATGACGGCCTCATCCTCGCATCCGGGCTCCGCTCGTCACAGGTGGGTACGCACGAGACCCGGGCCCCCAACTCACCCAGAAGGGAGTGATACAGAACACAGGGCTTCGCCGGAACCCGAAGAACAGTCCGAACGACTTCTACGGATGCGGACGAGCCGTCAGCTGCCGTCCTCGCCCGGCCGGACCACTACCGCCAGGGTCTTCACGGCCCCGCCGCGCTCGAAGTGCAGCGTGAACGAGACGAGGTCGCCCGGCTGCCAGCCGCCCTTCTTCACCGGCACTATCACGTCGAGGCCGTCCGGTGACATGGCGAGGCTTTCGCCGGCCGGCACGGCGACGGAGTCCACCGTCAGGTCCGAGGCCGTGTTGGAGCTGTTCATGACGTGCCGGCTCAGCACGGCCTCCCCCGCGCCCACCTCGGCGGACGTCACTCTCAGCAGACGGTCCGGCGCGCCCCCGCTGTTGGTGATCCGGAAGAAGGCCGCCGTGACCGGGGTGGCACCCGAGGGTGTGAACATCCTGCCGCCGGTGACCTCGATCCGGGCGGGACTGCCGGCGTTGCCGAAGACGGTCCACGTGCTCAGCCCGCCGAGCGCCAGCCCGCACACGGCGACGGGCGCGAGCACGGCCGACAGGGAATCGGTGAGCCGTCGGGAGGTCGGGCGCCACGGCCACTGTCCGGTCATCGGGCACGTCTCCGGGAAGCCGGTGAGGCCGGGGGCGCGGGCTGCCAGGCGCGCAGCCGCAGGCTGTTGGCGACGACCAGCACCGAGCTCGCCGACATGGCGGCGGCGGCCAGCATCGGGTTGAGCAGGCCGACCATGGCGAGCGGGACGGTGACGACGTTGTAGCCGAAGGCCCAGACGAGGTTCACACGGATGGTGCCCAGCGTGCGCCGGGCCAGCAGCACCGCGTCCGCGAGGCCCTCGATGTCACCGCGGACGAGGGTCACGTCGGCGGCGCCGATGGCCACGTCCGTGCCGCTGCCCATGGCGATCCCGAGGTCGGCACCCGCGAGCGCGGCGGCGTCGTTCACGCCGTCACCGACGACCGCGACCCGGTAGCCCTGCTCCTTCAACTCCCGTACGAGGTCGGCTTTTCCCTCGGGTGTGCAGCGGGCGTGCACCTCCTCGATGCCGAGCGCCTCGGCGACGGCACGGGCAGGTGCCTCGCGGTCACCGGTGGCCAGCACGGGCCGTACGCCGAGCCGCCGCAGGCGGTCCACCGCGCGGTAACTGCCGGGCCGTACGACGTCACCGATCTCGATCAGCGCTTCGACGGTACCGTCCACCCGGACCGTCACGGCCGTACGGGCGGCGGACTCGGCTCCCGCCAGGGCCTGCGCGAGCACGGCGGGCAGGTCGTCGTCGGGCGACAGGACCTCGACCAGCCGCCCCTCGACCAGCCCCCGCACGCCTCGCCCCGGCAGCGCCCCGAACTCGCTCACGTCCGGCAGCCGCCGCCCGCCCGACTCCCGGCGCGCGTGGGCGGAGACGGCCCGGCCGAGCGGATGTTCCGAGCCCTGCTCCACGGCCCCCGCCAACCGCAGTACCGCGTCGCTCCCGAGCCCGTCCGGCAGGGCGGTGACCTTGGCGACGGTCATACGGCCGGATGTCAGAGTGCCGGTCTTGTCGAGGACGACCACGTCGAGATGCTGAAGCCCCTCCAGCGCCTGCGGCCCGGTGACCAGCACGCCGAGCTGGGCACCCCGGCCGGCGGCGGCCAGCAGCGCGGTCGGCGTCGCGAGCCCGAGGGCGCACGGACAGGCCACGACCAGTACCGCCACACACGCGGTGATCGCCGCCTGCGGATCGGCTCCGGCGCCCAGCCAGAACCCGAGCGCGGTGACGGCCAGCGCCAGCACCATCGGCACGAAAACCCCGGCGACGGAGTCGGCCAGCCGCTGCGCCCGCGCCTTCCCCGCCCGCGCCTCGGTCACCAGCCGGGTGATCCGGGCCAGCTGGGTGTCCGCACCGACCGCTGTGGCCCGTACGAGGAGCAGCCCGCCGGCGTTGACGGCCCCGCCGACCATGGCCGAACCGGGCCCGACCTCTACGGGCTCGCTCTCACCGGTGACCAGAGACAGGTCCACGGCCGAACTGCCCCCGGTGACCTGCCCGTCGGTGGCGACCCGCTCGCCCGGCCGCACGACGAAAACCTGCCCGGCCCTCAACTCCTCGATGGGGATGAGCCGTTCGGAGCCGTCGTCCTCCCGGACGGACACCTCCTTGGCCGCGAGGCGGGCCAGCGACCGCAGCGCCTCGCCGGTCCCGTGCCGCGCCCGTGCCTCCAGGAACCGCCCGGCGAGCACGAACAGCGTTACGCCGACAGCCGCTTCGAGGTAGAGGTGCGCGGCCCCGTCCGAGGCGGTGGGCACGAGGGTGAACGGCATCCGCATCCAGGGGTCGCCTGCCCCGCCGAGGAACAGCGCGTACGACGACCACGCGAAGGACGCCACCACACCCAGCGACACCAGGGTGTCCATGGTGGCCGCCGAGTGCCGCAGCCCCCGGACGGCCCGTACGTGGAAGGGCCAGGCACTCCACACGGCGACGGGCGCGGCGAGCACGAAGCACAGCCACTGCCAGTTCCGGAACTGCAGTGCGGGCGCCATCGACAGTACGAGCACAGGGACGGACAGCAGGGCGGTGACGACCAGACGGTGCCGTTCCTGCCGAGCGCCCTCGGACTCGTCGCCGTCGTCATCGACGGCGGGCTCCCGTTTGCCGGGCGGCTCGGGCAAAGCGGCCGTGTATCCGGCCTTCTCCACAGTAGCGACGAGTTCGTCCGGACCGATGTCCGCCGGGTGACTCACGCGAGCCGTTCCGGTGGCGAGATTGACGGTCGCGGTGACCCCGTCCAGCTTGCCGAGCTTCTTCTCGACGCGGGTCACGCACGCGGCGCAGGTCATGCCGCCGACGGTCAGATCGGTCGTCAGCAGGACGGTCCCCGCAGTCCCCGGTTCGGCACCCATCAGCCGTGTCCCCCCTGCATGTCGTCCATACCCCCGGTGCCGCCTCCGCCGCCACCGCCACTACCGCCGTGCATGCCGGGTGCGACAGGGCCGGCGCCGGCGCCGACGGCGTAGGACACCGTGAAGATCAGGGCCAGCAGCAGCAGGAAGCCGAAGAGCGCGGGCGGGGGCGCCGCCCTCCGCACCACCGCACCCAGGCCGCTCGCGCTCGATGAGGATTGCCGGGACTCGTCCATCAACCGCGTCTCCAGGTCATGTCGTACGGCGTCGCTCGGAATCGCGCTGTACCGAAGCAGTAGTCGGAACGGGGCCGGACCGAGTTCCGGGGGCCTCGTGTGGCGCCGGTCACAGATGAGGTCGCGGGCATCTCGCACCGCGGACGCCCGGGAAGTGGGCCTAGGCTGTTGTCAGGACCCGACAAACAGGGGAAACAAGGGATCATGGCGATTGGGGAAAGGCCCGCGTCCGGACGGCCCCGGCCGTCGATGGCGGACGTCGCGCGGCACGCCGGTGTCGCGCCGCAGACGGTGTCGCGCGTGTCCAACGGCCACACCAACGTCGACCCCGCGACGAGGCAGCGGGTCGTGGAGTCGATGCGGGCACTCGGCTACCGGCCGAACGGAGCCGCACGCGCGCTCAGAAGCGGGCGGTTCAACACCATCGGTGTCATCACCTTCACGCTCAGGACGTACGGGAACACGCGCACGCTCGACGCCATCACCAGCGAGGCCGCGCGCGCCAAGTACGCCGTCACCCTCATCCCCGTGCCGGACCCGACCATGGGCAGGGTCTCCGGTGCCTACGACCGGCTCAGCGAGGCGGCCGTGGACGGGGTGATCCTCGTCTTCGAGGCGCGTTTCCTGGACGACGCGGAGTTCAGCCTCCCCCGGGGGTCCCGATGGTGGTCGTCGACTCCGACACCGGCCCGGGTTACACCGTGGTGGACACCGATCAGGCACAGGGCGCCCGGCAGGCGACGGAACACCTGCTGGAACTCGGCCACCGGCAGGTGTGGCACATCGCGGGCCCCCCGGCCTCGTTCTCCGCTGCCCACCGGGTCGAGTCCTGGCGGCGCACCCTGGAGGATGCCGGGATCGTGCCGCCCCCGGTGCTGTACGGCGACTGGACCACCCGATCCGGATACCGGCACGGGCTTGCCCTGGGGCGAAGGCCGGAGGTCACGGCGATCTTCGCCGCGAACGACCACATGGCGCTCGGTGTCATGCGTGCCCTGCACGAGCTCGGTCGCCGGATTCCCGATGACGTCAGCGTGGTGGGCTTCGACGACATGGAGGAGGCCCATGCCTTCTGGCCACCGCTGACCACCGTACGGCAGGACTTCGCCGCGGTCGGCCGGCTCAGCCTTCAGAAGCTGCTGGGCAAGATCGGACGCACCGGGCCCGATCTGATCGACAAGACCCTGGTCCCGACCCGGCTCGTGGTCCGCGCGAGCACGGAGGCGCCGCCGCCCTCGCCGGAAGGCGAAGCACGGCGGCGCTGATCCGTACGGGCCCCGCGAGGTGCTCGCAGGGCCCGTACGGATCGGATCGGATCGGTTAAGGATCAGCGTTCGAGGCGAACAGTTGCCGGTTTCAGCTTCTGGTCCACTGCTGGTTGGTGCTTCCGTTGCAGTACCAGACATCGACCGACGTGCCGTTGCCGGTGCCCGCTCCGGCCGCGTCCAGGCAGAGCGCCGGGTTCGCGACGCTGGTCACCGTGAGGTCCGCGTTCACGTTCCACTGCTGTGCCGTCGCGCCGGTGCAGTCGGAGATGGTCACGGGGTCGCCCGCCGTGGCTCCGGTGCCTCCCACCGTCATGCACTTGTTGCCGTAGACGGTGATCTGCTTGTCCGCGTTCCAGTTCCAGGTCTGGTTGCCGCCGGCGTTGCAGTCCCAGAGGTCGAGCTGGGTGCCGTTGGTCGTGCTGAAGCCGGGCACGTCGACGCAGCGGGTGGAGGCCACCCCGCGCAGGACCTCGCCGGGAGGCGCGGGCGGCAGGTTGTTGACGGGCGGGGTCTTGCCGAAGCCGTAGCCCCAGCGCAGCAGCGCGACTCCGGTGGCGCTGTTGTCCACCAGGTTGCCCTTGGCGTCCAGCGACTCGATCGAGTAGGCGTCGCCGTTCCGCAGGCCAGGCCAGTACACCAGTCCCATCCCCTTGCTGCGGGCGGTGTTCGCCACGGCCGCGAGGTAGGAGGTGTAGATGTTGCCGTTCCACGCGCCGTAGTTCAAGCCGATGGTCATCGGGGAGCCGGCCTCGTCGATGATCGTCCGGCCGGTGTACTTGCCGAGGCGGGCGTTGAGGTCGGCGGTCCACTCCGACTGCTTGGTGTAGCTGGCCCAGAAGCCGTAGAAGTGCAGCGACAGCAGCGTTCCGCGCAGGGCGCGTGCCGCGCCGACACCGGTGACGTTGTCGTTGTAGCCGGTGCCGCTGATCACGACACGGCCACGCGGGACGTCCTTGTGCTGGGCCAGCCAGCCGCTGGTGACGGACACCCACTGGTCCAGGGTGTAGCCGTGCGGCTCGTTCATGGGCTCGAAGTAGACGCGCGGGTTGTGCTTGTACTCCCGCACGACGGTGTTCCACATCTTCTTCCAGGCGGCCGTGTCGTCGACCAGCCCGTCCTTGCTGGTGTCGGCCTCCCAGTAGCTGACGATGACCTTGTCACCGTAGGCCGTGGCCGCGTCGATCGTCGCCCGGTACGACTTCCACCAGGTGGTGCCCACGCTCGCCGGGTTGATCGGCAGCCGCAGGGTGTTGGCGCCCAGGTTCTTCTTGAAGCCGCGCACCATGTGATCCGTGGTGCGGTACACCGTGCGGTAGTTGTCGGTGACCGACAGTCCGCTGGGCACGACGGCGTCACTGGCGTAGTTGTCCCGCGGGTCCGCCCAGTTCACGCCGCGGAAGTCGCTGGTACCACCCTTGGAGGCGGGCTTCGACGCGGGCTTCGCCGGCGCGTGCGAGGGGGCCGACTGAGCGAGGGCGGGAGCGGGAGCGGTCAGGAACATGAGGGTCGCGCCGAAGCCGGCCATGAGCACACTGGCCAGTCTTTTCGACCTCGTCGGGGTCTTGGTCATGTCGTCTCCAGTGACGGAAATCGCGGAGGTCGGAGTGCGGGTTCGTCACCTGAGCCGACTCAGTGATGAACCACGGTCCAAAAACAGCTACTCGGACCCGTGTAAACCGGCCATGGTTACGTAACCATGGCCGGACAGTGACACGCCGCCCGCCCCGATGACAAGACTCGTGACGTTTCCGAAACGCGACAGACTCTTTCACCGGCCTGTGCTGTGCGCGAACTTCAGGCCCCCGTGGAGGGAGGCCGGGCCAGGGCGGCGATTCGCCGGTGTTCCTGATCAGCCAGTTCGCACAGGGCGAGAGCCCCGCAGGTGACGGCCAGGGCGTTCGCCCGTTCCACCTGGGCGACAGCTTCGGCCTGGCGACCGGAGGCAGCCAGCGCCGTACCGGCGGTCAGCCGGGCCATGGCCTCGTTGAGTGGCATCCGGGCCGTACGGAACTCGGCAGCGGCCCGGCTCGCGGTGGGACCCGCTGCCGGGTCCTGCCGGGCGAGTTGTACCTCGGCGCGGGCCAGCAGCGCGAACCCGCGCCGCCCGGCCGGCCCGGCAGGAGCCGCGGCGGCGGCCGCGCGGTCGGCCCAGCTGTCGGCGGCTGCCACGTCACCCAGGGCCAGGTTCGCGACCGTCAGCAGCTGGAACCACATCGGGCGGACCGGGGCTTCGAACCCGAGCAGGAGCGGGCCGCCGCCCGCCTCGAGCACCTTGCTCACGCAGCCCTCCGGATCGCCGTTGAGCAGCAGCGTCTGGCCGAGCATCCCGACGATCGCCGACCGGCGCGCGCCCGGTGCGGGGCCGACCAGGGCGAGTGACTCCTCACAGATCTTCAGCGCTCCGGCGAAGTCCCCCCGCCACAACAGGACCGCCGCGCTCACCACCTCGGCCAAGGAGCGCGGTTCGCCGCTGCCGACGAGTGATGCCGCCTCCAAGGCGTCGTCGGCATACGTCGCCGCCTCGTCCAGGCGCCCGAGCCACATGAGGGCGTACGCGGAGGCGGCGAACAGATCGGCGAGCACGAGACTCTGACCGGTGCGACGGGACAGCTCCAGGCCCCGGCCGAGATGGCGCAGCGCGAGGTCGTAACGCTCGTGGAGCAACTCCGTCCAGCCCGTCATGACGATGATGTCCAACCGCCCGGCCAGTCGCTCGTCGTCGGTGTCGGTGTCGCTGTCGCTGTCGTCGAACGCTTCCACCACCAGGTCCAGGTAGTCGGTCGACCGGGCGTCGCCGGCGGAGGTGTGCGCCAGAGCCAGGAGAGCGCGGACCGACGTGGTCCGCAGCGGGTCGCCGATACGTTCCGCCGAGCGCAACGCGCGTTCGCCCCAGTGGACGGCCGTGGAGAAGTCGTTGGTACGAAGCGCCACCACCGCGACGCCGAACTCCAAGTCGGCGCTCTCGGGACCTAATCGGCCGTCATGGTCCGCCAACTCCCGGAGGAGCAGGGCCGTGGCCTCCTCGTATCGGCCGAGTGCCCACTCCATGGTGGCTCGGAGGGCGGTCAACCGGGCCCGCTGGTCCCGTGCATGCGTGGGCAGGAGGGAGGCGGCCGTCCGCAGGATGTCGCGGCTCTCCACCAGTCGTCCGGCCATGCCCAGCGCATCGGCCTGCTGGAGCCACAGTTCGGGTCGCCGGCGGCTCCGCTCGCCGAGCAGCCGTAAGGCTTCCCGCGTCCAGTGCGCGGCGGTGGCCGGTGCGATCGTCATCACCTGACGAGCGGCCCGTACGAGTACGTCGACGGCGTGTTCGTCCCCCACGCGTGCCGACCGCTGAACGTGCGAGGCCTGGGCGGTCAGTGGCGCGCCGTGCAGGGCCAGGCCCTCCGCGGCCCGGGTGTGCGCCTCGATCCGCCAACCGGCGCCCGCCCCCTGGTACACCGCCGCCCTCACCAGCGGATGCCGGAACCGGAACTGGCGCGTGGAGCCGATCTGGCGGACGAGGTCCCGCTCCGCGATCTCGTCCAGGGCGGCAAGGGTCTGTGCCTCACCGGTCTGGGCCACGACTGCCAGCATGTCGGCTTCGAAGGAGTCGCCGAGCACCGCTGCCGCCTGGGTGCAGACCCTCGCGGTGACCGACAGACATCCCAGCTCCTCCAGCAGTGCGGCACGCACCGGTTGCGGCAGATCGCCGGTCAGGGGCACCAGGTCGGCCGGGACCGCCGGCAGGCCTTCGCCGGCGGCGCTCCGGGTCAGTGCCTCCAGGTAGAACGGGTTGCCGCCGCTGGCCTCGTACAGTCGCTTGAAACGCCAGTGATCCGTTCTGGCCCCGCACAGTTCCGCTCCCTCGGCCGGGGACAGCGGGCCCAGCTCGACTCTCGTCAGTCGCCCCTCCGCTCCGGCCCGTGCCAGCGCCGCGGCCAGTCGCGGCGGAGCCTGCCGGGGCCGGTAGGCGAGGGCGAGCAACAGCGGTGTCCTCGGCGGGTGCCGCACCAGATGGTCGATCAGCTCGGCCGTACCTTCGTCCGTCCACTGCAGGTCGTCCAGACTGACCACGAGACCGCCGTCCGCGCTCACCGCCTCGAGCAACGTCCGCACCGCCCGGTGGAACCAGTACCGTTCGACCGTCACCGGCTCCGGACCGACCGGGAAACGCTCACTGAGCGCGGGGAAGACCGTGCTCAGCAGGGCCAACGCGCCGGCCGGTGCTCCTTCCTTCCAGAGCCGACGGAAGTCCACGTGGCCGAGGTGGTCGTCCAGCGCGTCCACGAGCGCACCGTACGGAGCCCGGTCGAACTCCACGCTGCGTCCGGCCAGGGACACGAAACCGCGCTGCCTCGCGCGCTCGCCCAGTTCACCGAGCAGCCGAGTCTTCCCGATGCCCGGTTCCCCGACCACCTCGATCACTCCGGGCGCCCCGGCCAGGGCGTCCTCGACGGCACCGTCGAGAAGCGCCAACTCCGCTGCCCGGCCGATCAGATGACGCCCTGTCCGGGGCCGCCGCGAGGTCGACGGACCGGGCGGTGCGCCGCCGTCGCGCCCGGTGGACGCCGACGGGGACGTGGGCGCGGGGCGCGGCTCAAGGGCGCGTGCGGATCCCGTGGCGCGCCTGGTCCCGGGACCGACGGCCGGGACGTTCAGCGCGGGATCGACGGCGAGGATCTGCTGGTGCAGTCGCTGCAGCGGGAGGCTGGGATCACAGCCGAGTTCGTCGGCCAGCAGGAGCCGGGTGCGCTCGTAGTGGCCGAGGGCATCGGCCGGGCGACCAGCGCGGTACAGGGCGAGGATGAACTGGCCGGCGAGTCTTTCGTCCAACGGGTGTGTCCTCACCCGGACGGACAACTCGGCCGGCAGTCCGGTGTGGTGACCGCAGCGGAGCCGGACGTCGGTGTGGTCCCGTTCGGCCGCCGTCCGTTCTTTGTCCAGGTGGTCGCGGAGGCTGTTGAACCACGGGGTGTCCAGACCCGCGAAGGCGTCTCCCCGCCACAGGCCGATCGCCTCCCCGAACAGGACCGAGGCCTGCTCGTCCTCCTCGTTCCGTACGGCCGCGCGGGCTCGACCGGCGAGGTCATGGAACCGGTGCAGATCCACCGCGGTCGCCTCGACGTCGAGGACGTAGCCACCGGAGCGCCGGACGATCTCCGCCTCCTCGGCGACGGCAAGAGCCTGCCGCAGACGGGAGACATAGCCGTAGAGCGTGTTCCGGGCCCGCTGCGGAGGGCGGTCGGCCCAGACGCGCTCGAGAAGCTGGTCCACCGAGACCACCCGGTTGGCGTCGACGAGCAGCACCGCGAGCACACATCGCTGCCGGGCGTGACCCAGATCGACGATCCGGCCGTCCACCCTCGCCTCGACGCTGCCGAGCACATCGAACTCAACCGCCACGGCGCCCCCTTGAGTCTCAGGTGCTCACCATGGCACGGCGCCTTCGACCAGCCAATTCAACGTTCGTACAAGGTTCGCCGACGGTCGGCCGAGCACCTTGGTCCAGGACAGGAAACAGCGCGACGAAGACCCCGACATCCAGGAGGACAGCCATGGTCAGTGGCATCACGCTCAAGAGCGTCAAGAAGAAGATCGCGATCGCGGCCGCCGCCGCAGGGCTGGTCATGGCCTTCTCCGGCCAGGCTCAGGCCGCGAGCTACTACCAGAGCACGTCGGACGGCTGCGCCTCCGTCAACGGCTCGTACAACTACTGGCAGGTCGGGACAGCCGGCGGCTACGCGCTCTACGACACCAACTGGGACTTCACGATCTGGGACAACTGCGCCGACGGCAAGGGCGCGGGGCTCTACACCACGTACCAGAAGTGGGAGAACGGCGGCTGGAACTACCACGGCTACACCAAGCTCGGTTCGGACAGCAACGGCGCCAACAGCACCCCCGGTTACGCCAGCAGCAACGGGTACAGCCTCCGCGACGTGAAGCTGTACGTCTGCTTCGTCGGTGACGGCAATTCCTGCGTGTCGCTGTTCTAGCGTCCCCAGGAATCGGAGGAGGGCCGGTGCGGTGGCGGCAGCGGCGGCCTCCGTGTGCCCGTTCTCGCACGGAGGACGGGCACACCGGCACGGAATTCGGGCTCGCACGTCTCGCTGCTGAACTGTCGTATGTCCGTGGTGGACCGCCGTCGCGCAAACCAGCAGGTCGAGCGGATCTGCCGCGCGATGTCGGCCCCTCCGGGTGCGGTGAGCGCGAGCCGAGGGCGTCCAACTCCTCGGCGAGTTGCCGCGCACCCCGCGCAGCCACGGTTGCCCTGCTCGCCCAGACCGAGCTGCTGCGTGCCGAGCAGCGCCGGGTGGCCGTGTTGGACGAGCGCGCCCGGATCGCCCGCGAGATCCGGATGGATGCCGTACACGCCGCCGGGCCCCGGGCCCAGGCCTGTGCGTGCGTCATCCAGCACCAGAGCCCCTTCCAGGCCGCGGTGCCCTTCCTGGTCATCCAGGGTGTCACCCCGCTCATCTGGCCGCTGCTGGTCCGGCTGCTGCACCGGGTGGGCCCCGGCCCCATGCTCGTCACCGGGTTCGTCTCCCTGGCCGGCGCCCAACTGTGGCTGCGCGCGGTGCCGATCCACGAAAGCGGCCTGGTCCCCCTGCTCGGGCCGCTGGTGCTCAACGGTGTCGGCTTCGGTCTGGTCGTCGCCGCCCTCACCGCCGCTGCCGTCAACGTCGTACCGCCCAACCTGACCGGCATGGCGCGCGCCACCACCAGCCTGGTCCGCGACCTCGGGCAGACCCTCGGCCCGGCCAAGGGCAAGGACACCTCCACCACCCTCGGCCCCTGGCTGGTCACCGCCGACGAGCTGGAACCTCACCGCAACCCGGAGGGCTTCCTCGACGTCGCCCTGACCGTCCAGGTCAACGGCGAGACCGTCGGCCGGGACCGACTGGGCAACATGGCCTGGACGTTCGAGGAGATGGCGGCGTACGCCTCCCGCGGCACATGGATCCGCCCCGGCGACATCCTGGGCTCCGGCACCTGTGGAAACGGCGGCTGTTTGGCCGAACTCTGGGGCCGCGCCGGCACCTTCGAACCCCCGCCGGTCGTCCCCGGCGACATCGTCACCATGACGGTCGAGGGCATCGGCACCATCAGCAACACCGTCGTCGAGGGCGTCCCCCCGATTCCCCTGCCAGCCGCCCGCCGCAGGGGATGACCCCCGAGACGCCGTGGCCGAGCAGCAAGCCGAAGACCGCCAGGATCAGGGTGATCGACGCCCCTTCGACGACAAGGACCACCCGGGCGGAGAGCCGGATGCCCCGGACCGCGAAGAACGCCGCCGCGATACCCAGCACAACGATCACGCCGGCCACGACCGCCCCGGATGCCACGGGTGCCCCGACCCCGGGTCAGCAGCTTCAGCAAGTGCACCACGCGGCCCGTGAGGGCCGCCGAGACGAGCAGTCCGTAGCCGACCAGGAGCGCGCCGCTGCCCGCCTCAGCGGCATCTTCCCCGGCCTGGAGCGTGAACTGGACCTCACCAATACCGGCCCGCTGACCTTGCTCACGGGCTACCAGACCCCAGCTGCCCTCCGTCGGATCGGAACCAAGAGGCTGGCGACCTGGCTGCACAATCGCAAGGTCCGCAGCGCCGGCCAGCTCGCCGAGACAGCCGTCCAGGCTGCCGGGCGTCAGCTCACCAGTCTGCCCGGGGAGAAGCTGACCGCCCAGCTGGTGCACACGCTGGCGAAGGAGGTGATGGCTTTCAACCAGGAGGTCGCAGAGGTCGACAAGCTCATCGAGGCCCGGTTTCGCGACCACCACACCTTCGACATGATCACCAGCATGCCCGGCCTGGGCCTCATCCTCGGCGCCGAGTTCCTGGCCGCCACCGGCGGCGACGTGACCGCCTTCGGCACCCCGACCGCCTCGCCGGCTTCGGCGGCGTCGCGCCCGTTCCCCGCGACTCCGGGAAGATCAGCGGAAACCTACGGCGCCCCCAGCGATACAACCGCAGGCTCCAACGGGTCTTCTACACCTCCGCGTTGTTCAGCATCCGCCACTGTCAGGAATCGCGCCGGTTCTACGACCGCAAACGCGCCGAGGGCAAGCGCCACACCGAGGCCGTCCTCGCCCTTGCCCGCCGCCGCGTCAACGTCCTCTGGGCTCTCCTGCGCGACGGACGACGCTACGAGCCCGTACCGCCCGCGGCGCTTGCAGCGTGATGCCCCTGTGGTGCTGTCGATCTGCCGCAGCAGCTGGAACACGGTCGACTGGCTGGCAAGTTTGAGGGAGGATCCGCTGGTCGGCGTCTGACGGCGAGGATTGTTCTTGTCGTCCACACCCGCGTCGGATCCTCAGTGCACGATCCGGTAGCGGTGTTCGGGCCGGCCGGTGGTGCCGTAGCGGAGTTCGAGCCGGACCATGCCCTCGCGTACGAGGTAGGAGAGGTACCGCTGGGCCGTGGCACGGGAGACGCCGGTGAGTTCGGCGGCCTGGGCCGCGGACAGGGCGTCGGGGGCGGTGCGCAGGACCTGGTGCAGAAGGGCGAGGGTCGGCGCGGAGTGCCCCTTGGCCGGGACCCGGGGGACGGCCGGCGGCCGGACGGCACTGAACAGGGCGTCCACGTCGGCCTGGTCGGTTCGTGAGGCCAGGCCCAGGGCGTCCACCCGGTGCTGGAGTTCGCGGTAGGCGGTGAGCCGCTCGGCCAGGTCGGCGGAGCCGAACGGCTTGACCAGGTAGCCCACCGCGCCGAGTTTCATGGCGGTCCGCACCGAGGTGATGTCCCTGTCGGCAGTGATCATGATCGCGTCGGGGCGGGCGCCGCCCTCGTCTCCGCTGAGCTGCCGCAGCACGTCGAGTCCGCTGCCGTCCGGCAGGAAGATGTCGAGCAGCAGCAGGTCGGGGTGAAGGGTGTGCACCGCGTCCAGCGTCTCGGCCACCGTCGCCGCCCGGCCGACCACCTCGAAGCCCTCGACGCGCGACGCGTAGTCGCAGTGGATGTGGCTGATGTGGAAGTCGTCGTCCACCACCAGGGTCCTGATCATCCTCGGTCACCTCCTGTCGGCGAGGCCGACGTGAACTGCGCGTCTCGTGGTACGGGTGTGGCGTCCGGCAGTGGCAGTACGACGGTGAAGACCGCGCCGGGACCTTCACTGACGGCGATCGTGCCGCCGTGCCGTTGGGCCAGCCGGTGGACGAGGGCCAACCCCAGCCCGCGCCGGGCGGTGCCCCGGTCGGGCCGGGTCGACCAGCCGTCCTCGAAGATCGACCCGGCGGCGCCCGGCGGAATCCCCGGGCCGCTGTCCGCGACCCGCACCAGCAGCTGGTCGACAGCCTCGACCAGCGACAGCTCGACCTCACGGCCGCCCGCGGGAGGCGGTCCGCCGGCGGCGGCGTCGATCGCGTTGTCCAGCAGGTTGCCGACGATGGTCAGCAGCCGGCGCAGATGCGGCGGGTCCTCGCCGAGCGCGGAGTCGTCGCTGAGCACCACCCGTACCCCGCGTTCCGCGGCCACCGTGGTCTTGGCGACGATCAGCCCCACGAGCAGCGTGTTGCCGATCCGTTCGCGTACGGACTCGGTCAGCGCCTGGTCGGCGCCGGCCGACTCGACGGCGTACTCGAAGGCGGCGTCGTGGTCGCCGATGTCCAGCAGCCCGGCCACGGTGTGCATGCGGTTGGTGAACTCGTGCTGCTGGGCGCGCAGGGCGTCGGTCAGGCCACGTACCGAGTCCAGTTCGCGCAGCAGGCCGATCAGCTCGGTGCGGTCGCGTACGGTGACCACCGCGCCCAGCTCACGGCCCTGCAGCGTCACCGGCATGCGGTTGACCACCAGGCAGTGGTCGTCGGTCAGCACGCTGATGTCGGTGCCGGGCAGGCTGCCGTCCAGGGCCCGGCGCAGCCGCCCCTCGGGCAGCAGCTCCTCGAGTCTGTTGCCGAGCGCCGTGCCGAGGCCGAGCAGGTCGCGCGCCTCGTCGTTGACCACGGTGATCCGGCCGTCGGGAGCGAAGGCGATCACGCCTTCCCGGATGCCGTGCAGCATCGCCTCGCGATCCTGGAGCAGCCCGGCGATCTCCTCCAGTTCCAGCCCGAAGGTCGACCGCTTCAGCCGCCTGGCCAGCAGGAACGCGGCCGCCGAGCCGAGCGCGACGGCGATCGCGGCGTACAGGCCGAAGGTGGGCAGCTCCCGCCACAGTTCGCCGAGGACATCGTGTTCCGGGATACCGGCCGACACCTCGCCGACCAGGGTGCCCGTGGGTCCTTTCAGCGGAGCTTTGCCGTTGGCGGACCGTCCGGTCGCTCCCTGGTCGGTGCCCACGTGGGTGCGTCCGTCCAGCACCACGATCGGGTCGCCCACCCCCTCGCCGATCAGCGCGGGGTCGGGGTGGGAGTGGCGGATGCCGTGCAGGTCGATCACGACGACGTACGACGCGCCGGACGCCTTCCGGATCCGTTCGGCGACGGTCTGCACGATGCCGTGGCCTCCCCCGTGTGCCATGGCCTGCCGGATCTGCGGATCGGCGGCCGTGGTCTGCGCGATGTCCAGGGCCCGCTGCTCGTAGGCGCGGTCGATCTCGGCTCGCTGGGCGAACGCGAACAGCACGAAGCCGATGGCCCCGGTGAGAGTCAGGATGACCAGCATGTTGGCCAGGATCCGCGCGGAGAGCCTCCCCTTCCCGCCGCGGCCGATCCGGATACGGATGGGCATCACAGGTGCCTTCGCCCTTGTCGTGCTGCCGGGCGCGGCCCCTGCGCCGTACCCGTGGTGGCGTGATTGTGTCCCACCAAGGACATTCTGCCCACCCCCTGACCCGCTGAGCAGAACGCGCAGAACTGCTGTTAACACGACTAACGCGAGATACGTGTGAAACAGCGACGTAATACCGCGCGGCCTTTAGCGTCTGCCTTCCTCGACCTCCGAGGTGAGAGAAGGAGACCGCCTCACATGGCTTCGCGAAACGATGTCGCCGTGCTCCCGGGCGCCGAGAGAATCGGCCGGGACAGCGCGCGAGTGGAAATCTCAGGACTCACGAAACGCTTTCTGACACCTGCGGGTGAGGTGTTCACGGCACTGCAGGACGTCTCCTTCACCGTCGAGCCGGGCCAGTTCTGCGCCGTGGTGGGCCCGACCGGCTGCGGCAAGTCGACGACCCTGAGCATGGTGTCCGGGCTCGACCGGCCCAGCGAGGGGTCGGTCAAGGTCGGCGGCCGTGAGGTGGACGGCGTCGCGGACGGCGTCAGCTTCATGTTCCAGACCGACGCGCTGCTGCCCTGGAAGACCGTCCTCGGCAACGTGCTGATGGGCCCCGTCTTCCGCGGCGTCCCCAAGCAGAAGGCGCAGGCGTCGGCGCGCGACTGGATACGCCGGGTGGGTCTGACCGGGTTCGAGGACCGCTATCCGCACCAGCTCTCCGGCGGCATGCGCAAGCGCGTGGCGATGGCCGCGGCGCTGATCAACGAACCCCGGATCCTGATCATGGACGAACCGTTCGGCGCTCTGGACGTGCAGACCAAGGCGATCATGTCGACCGAACTGCTCGGTCTGTGGGAGCAGATACGTCCGTCGGTCATCTTCATCACCCACGACCTCGACGAGGCCGTGGCGCTCGCCGACCGGGTCGTCGTCATGACGTCCAGCCCCGGGTCGGTCAAGGCGGTCTTCGACATCGACCTGCCGCGCCCGCGCGGTGCGGTCCAGGAGATCCGCTTCCAGCCCCGCTTCATCGAACTTCAGCACCAGATCTGGGAAACGCTGCGCGAGGAGGTGGAGCGCGCCTACGCACGCACCGCAGGAGGTACGGCATGAGTACGACGGCCACCGTTTCCACGGCCCCGGTCAAGGACAGCGCCCAGGCCTCGGCCACAGCAGCTGCCAGGAAAGCCGTCCGGCGGCGCACCGCACTGGTGTGGGCGGGCCGCGTCGGCCTCGCGGTCTTCGTCATCGGCGGCTGGCAGGCGTTCACGGCCTGGGGGATCGTCGACCCGTTCTTCTTCGGGCAGCCGTCCGGTATCGCCAAGCGGCTGGTCGACCTCTTCCGGCACGGCACCGAGTTCGGGTCGTTCTACTCGAACATCTGGACGACGATCCAGGAGGCCCTCGCCGGCTTCGCCCTCGGTGCCGTCACCGGGGTGGTCTTCGGCGTCACGCTCGGCCAGAGCCGCTTCCTCGCGGACGTGCTCGGCCCCTACATCAAGATGGTCAACGCGATCCCGCGTATCGTCCTCGGCTCGATCTTCATCGTCGCGTTCGGCATCGGAGTACTGCCGAAGATCCTGCTCGCCGCGGTGCTGGTCTTCTTCATCGTCTTCTTCAACGCCTTCCAGGGTGTGCGCGAGGTCGACCGCAACATCCTCGCCAACGCGAAGGTGCTCGGCGCCTCACAGACGCAGATCACCCGTCACGTCATCGTGCCGTCCGCGCTCACCTGGATCATCGCCAGCCTGCACAGCGCCTTCGGTTTCGCCATCGTCGGCGCGCTGGTCGGCGAGGTGCTCGGCGCGCAGAGCGGCCTCGGCCTGGTCATCAAGACCGCGCAGAACAACTTCGATCCCGACGGCGTGTTCGCGACGATGCTCGTCATCTCGGTCATCGTGCTCGGCGCCGAGTGGCTGATCGGCAAGCTCGAACACCGGCTGCTGTCCTGGCGCCCGCCGGCGCCGTCCGAAGCCAACTCCCTCTGACACTTCGCGCTTCCCCTCGCCTCCTCTCAGAACCCTCAGCAAAGGAATGTGGTCAGCCATGTCATCAGTCATGTCCAGACGATCCACCGCCGTCGCCGCGTCCGTCCTCACCGTTCTCGCTCTCGGCGCCGTCAGCGCCTGTTCCAGCACCTCGTCCGCCGCGAGCGGCGGTTCGGGTGGCACACCGACCGTCAAGCTCATGGCCGGCGGCCTGGACAAGCAGATCTACCTGCCGTACCAGCTCGCCCAGCAGCTCGGCTTCTACAAGAAGTACGGCGTCGACGTCCAGCTGAGCACCGAGCAGGACGGCGGTGTCGGCGCCGAGGAAGCCATGGCCTCGGGGCAGGTGGACATGGCGGGCGCCTGGTACAACCACACGATCGAGTTCCAGGCGAAGGGCAAGGCGGTCGAGGACGTCGTCCAGCTCTCCGGCGCGCCGGGCGAGCGCGAGATGTGCACCACGAAGTCGGGTGTCACCTCGGGCGCCGACTTCAAGGGCAAGACGCTCGGCGTCACCGACCTGGGGTCGGGCACCGACACCCTCACCCAGTTCCTGGCCGCCAAGAAGGGCGTAAAGACCAGCCAGTTCCACCGGATAGCCGTCGGAGCGGGCTCCACCGCCGTCGCCGCGCTGCAGAAGGGCAAGGTCGACTGCGTGATGACGACGCAGCCGACGGTCGCCGCGATCCAGAAGAAGGGCGTCGGTACCTCCGCGATCGACCTGGCCACCACGGCCGGCGCCACGACGGCGATGGGCGGCGCCTATCCCGCGGCCAGTGTGCTCGCCCGCACCGACTGGGTGAACCAGAACAAGGCCACCGTGCAGAAGGTCGTCGACGCGCTCGTCGCCACCATGCACTGGATCAACACCCACAGCGCGGCGGACATCGCGAACAAGCTGCCGGCGTCGTTCGTGTCGAACCAGCTGGTGACCAAGGCCGACTACATCTCGGCCCTGACCGAGGACAAGGGCCAGTTCCTTCCCGACGGCATCATGCCGGCCGGCGGTCCGAAGACCTCTCTGGCGACGGAGCGGCTGGTCGGCAACGTGAAGGGGGCGGTGGACCTCGGCAAGACGTTCACCAACGACTTCGCCGTCCAGGCCAACAAGACCGAGGGCTTCAAGACCACCACCACCCCGGCCGGCCCGAACGGCTGACCCCCCGGCCACGAGCCCGTCCTTCCCGGACGGCCGTTCCCCGGCTCAGTCCACGCTGGGCCGGGCGAGCCCGTGATCGCAGGCGAGGATCACTGCCTGGACGCGATCACGGGCGCCGCTCTTGGCCGGACCCGGCCGACGTGGGACTCGACGGTCGACTCGGACAGGACGAACCGGCCGGCGATCTCGCGGCGGGGGCTGTCCCGACGAGTTCATCTCTCGGAGGGCCTCACGCTCCGCGTCGCCGAGACAGCGCGGCATCCCTCGCCCGGTGCCCCAGGACGGACCGTGGTGTCCCGGTCTCGTCGTCGAGCACCACCAGTTCGGTGTCTCCGGACAGTCCGGCGGATTCCCGGCGGACTCACAGGACATGGCGGACCTGCCTTACGGCCGCGACGGCGAGGTGACCGGGTCCTCAGCGCGTAGAGCGGCCACCGACCAGTGGCCCTCCTCGGCGACCTCGGGGATCTGCGCGAACCCGGTGAACGCCGGCAGTACCAGCGAGCCGAGCCGGCCCGCCGTGTACCGCGAGGACCACGGTGACCACGAGCGGGATGCAGACGCTGATCCTCACCGGCTCACCGCCCGTCGTCGCCGCGCCCGGCGTCCTGCTCGCCCAGCAGGCGGTGCAGCAACTGCTCCTCCTCCTGGGACAGTTCGGAGACGAAGCGGGCCAGCACCGCCTCCCGGTCCGTGCCGCGCTCCAGCAGCGTGTGCATCCGTAGGGCGGTGTCGGACGCCTCGTCCCGGACAGGCGCGTAGGCGTACCCACGGCCTGCGGGATGCCGTACGAGCATGCCCTTGTCGTGCAGGCGCGACAGGATCGTCAGCACCGTCGTGTAGGCCAGGTCCCCGGTGAGCTGCTCCAGGACCTGCCGTGCGGTCAGTGGCTCGTCCACCGCCCACAGCGCGGCAAGAACGCTGCTCTCCAGCTCCCCGCGCGCCCTTCGGCCGGTCACTCCGCCGCTTTCGCCGCTCTTCCGGTCGCGCACTGTTCACCAACCTTCCCACTCGACGGCCCAGACTACCGGCGGTGCTACTTCGGCTCGTAGGACGCCGCGGGCACAGGCACAGGCACAGGCACAGTACGGGTACTCATGCTGACCACCTTCGACCTGGACGAATACGTCTACGGTGCGCTGCGCGCCGGAGCCGGCGGTTTCCTGCTCAAGGACGCCCCGCCGGCGGATCTGCTCGCCGCGATCCGCGTGGTCGCCGCCGGGGACGCGCTGCTCGCCCCAGGCATCACCAGGCGGCTGATCAGGGAGTTCGCCGCCCGGTCGGCCCCCGCACCCCCGATGCCGACAGGCATCACCAAACGTGAACGCGAAGTCCTGGTTCTGGTCGCCGAGGGCCTGTCCGACTCCGAGATCGCCCGGCACCTGCACATCACCCACGGCACCGCCAAGACGCACGTGGGACACCTCCTGACCAAACTCGGAATCCCCTACCGGGTGCAACTGGTGGTCCTCGCCCACCGCACCGGCCTCGCCGCCGGGAACTCGTAGGGCTGCCACGGAGGAGCGGAACACCGCCGGCCAGACCGGCGGATCATGAGACGCCCACTGCCGACCCGGAACGACGATCGGGTACGTCATGCCATCCCCGCCGGTGTTCGCAGGAGAGTCCGGGTCGCCTGGTGGTTCGGAGCGGTGAAGACGGTGGCCGTGGGGCCGGACTCCACGGCGCGGCCCGCGTCGAGGACGGTGACCGTGTCGGTGCGGTCCGCGATGAGCGCGAGGTCGTGGCTGATGAGGATCAGGGCCGTACCGCGCCGCTCTCGCAGCCCGACCAGCAGATCCATGATCGCCTCGGCGGTGGCGGAGTCGAGCGCGGAGGTCACCTCGTCGCAGATCAGCACGTCCGGATCGGCGGCCAGCGCCCGCGCGATGGCCACCCGCTGCCGCTGTCCGCCGGACAGTTCGTGCGGGTAGCGGGAGGCGAACCCGGTCAGCAGGCCCACCTGTTCGAGGAGGTCCGCCACCCGGGCCGGCACCTCACTCCCCGCGCACCGCCGGTGCAGCCGCAGCGGCCTGCCGAGCGCGGCGCCGACCGTGCGGCTGGGGTTGAGCGCGCCGAGCGGGTTCTGCGTGACCAGTTGGACACGGCGGCGCTGTTCGCGGCTGCGGCCCCGCAGGCCGGTGCTCAGTGGCACCCCGTCGAGGCGGATCGTGCCCGCGGTGATCGGTTGCAGCCCGACCGCGGCGCGGACGAGCGTGGTCTTCCCGGAACCCGAGGCGCCGACGATGCCGGTCGCCGAGCCCGGAGCGACACTCAAGGTGACGCCGTCCAGCGTGGGGGTGTCCGTACGGCGCCCGAAGGTGACCCGGAGGTCGCGCACGTCGAGCACGGGTACGTCCCCCGAGCCGGCCTTCCGCGCACCGCGCTCCGCCGGCCCTCCGGCCGAAGCGGCGGCGCCGCCGGAGACACGTGGCCGGGGAACGCGCGCGCCGAGTTCCACCACCTCGTCCGCGATCCGCTCGACGAGTTCGGGGTCGTGGCAGGAGATCGCGACGGCCAGCTGCTGCTCGCGCGCGAGGCGGCGCAGCAACTCACCGACCTCGTACCGGAGTTCGGGGTGCAGTCCGGCGGTCGGCTCGTCGAGAAGGAGGACCCGGGGGCGGCGGGCGAGGGCGCGGGCGAGGGCCACGCGGCGCTGCTGCCCGCCGGACAGGGCGCCCGGCCGCCGGGTGAGGAGGGGGCCGTCGTCCGGGAGTCGCACCTCCGCGAGGAGTGCCCGCACCGCCTCCGGGGTGCGGTCGTCGGAGAGTTCGCGCAGCAGGGAACGTACGCGCATACGAGGGTTCAGCCCCGAGCCGGGGTCCTGGCCGACGTAGGCGAGCCGTTCGCGGCGCAGGGCCCGCAACTCCCGTTCGGACAGGGCGAACACGTCACGGCCGAGGACTTCCACCTGCCCGGACGTCCGCTCGGTGCCGGACGGCAGGAGGCCGGTGAGGGCGCGCAGCAGCGTGGTCTTGCCCGCACCGGAGGGGCCGGTGAGGGCTACCAACCGGCCTGTTCGCAGGGTGAGTTGAGCGTCCCGGAGCAGGAGGTGCCCGTCGGGGGCGGACACGGTGAGGCCGGTGACACGAGCTGCCGGGGCAGCCGTGGACGTGGCGGGGTCGTCCTTCCCGTACCGGTCGGGTGTGTGGCTCACAGGACGGTCACCGCCTTCCGGCCGGTCTGCGGGGCGATGGCGGCCGCAGCGAGGTTGACGCTCATGGCGAGCAGGGCGATGGCGGCGCTGGGGGCGACCACGGCCCAGGGGTTGAGCAGGATGCCGGAGGAGTTCTCGCGGATCATCAACGCCCAGTCGGCAGCCGGGGGTTGGGGACCGACCTGGAGGAATCCGGCGGTGGCGACCAGGTAGACGGCGGCGACGAAGCGCAGGCCGAACAGGGCGAGGAGGGTGGCCCGGAGGTTGGGCAGGACCTCGCGCAGCACCAGGTGCCACAGGCGTTCCCCGCCCGCCGCAGCGGCCTCGACGTAGCCGGACGCGGCGACCGGGCTCGCCGCGCCGGCGACAAGGCGTACCGCGTAGGGCACACCGAGGACGACGGCGGCGGCGATCACCGCGAACCGGCCGCCGTCCGGCCAGGAGAGGGTGACGAGAAGGATGCCGAGCACGGCGGGCAGCAGCATCACCAGGTCGGCGGTGCGTTCCACCAGGCGTCCGACGCGGGGCCGCAGCGCGCCGATCGCGCCGAGCACGGCCGCGCAGCCGGTGACGAGCACCGCGACGAGCAGCGAGGAGAGGACCAGGTCGCGGCCGCCGGCGAGGAGCCTGCTGAGCACGTCCCGGCCGAGTTGGTCACCGCCGAGGAAGGCGTCCGAACCCGGTTTCGCGAAGGGCGCGGTGAGCGGCGCGTCGATGGGGTGCGGCGCGATCGAGGGCCCGGCGACGGCCAGGCAGACGAGCAGCAGCGCGGGCAGCACGCGTAGGGCGGTGGCTCTCGGGCGGGGGGTCATCGGCGGCCTCCTGCCGTCAGGTCGCGTACCAGGTCGGCCAGGAGCAGTACGCCGGTGATGACCGCGCCGGCGAGGGCCGTCACCCCGGCGATGACGGGGCTGTCGCGGTCGGTGACGGCGGAGGCGAGGACCGAGCCGATGCCGGGGTAGTTGAAGATGGTCTCCACGACGACCGCGCCGCCCAGGAGCATGCCGGTGGACGTGGCGAGACCGGCGGCGATGGTGGGCAGGGCGCCGGGCAGGACGTGGTGGGTGAGGACGCGGTGCGGCGGGAGTCCGTCGAGGACGGCGGTCTCCACGTGCGGGGCGCGGGCCTCGTCGGCGAGGGCGGCGCGCACGACACGTACGTTCCAGCCGACCTGCGGGACGGTCAGCGCGAGCGCGGGCAGGATCAGCATGGTCCAGTCGGAGGGGGTTCCGTCGGCGCCGGTGAGGGTGACGGCGGGCAGCCAGCCGGTCCACAGCGACAGGACCAGGACCAGGGCGACGGCCACCACGAACTCGGGCAGCGCGAGGACCGCGGTGGCGACGGCCGACACCGCCCGGTCGGTCCGTCCGCCGGGGCGGAGCGCGGCCCAGCAGCCGAGGGCGACGGACACCAGCGCGGTCAGCAGCAGCGCGAGTCCGCCCAGCAGCAGGGTGTTGGGGAACGCCGTCGACAGCAGGTCGGTGACCTTCTCGCCGCGCGCGGACACACCGAGGTCGCCCGTCGGGAGGCCGCTCATCCAGTCCCAGAAGCGTTCCAGGACCGGTCGGTTCAGGCCGAGGAGACGTCGTCGTTCCTCGATGTCGGCGGCGCTCTCGCCGCGCTCGGAGGTGGCCGTCGCGGCGTCGCCCGGCAGCAGTTCGACGGTGACGAAGACGACGGCGAGCAGCACCGCGAGGAGCACCGCCCGTTTCACGACGACAAGGCCGACCCGGGCGAGCAGCAGGGCGGGCGCGCGGTACGGCCGGGCCCCCTCCACCGAGGGAGAGGGCCCGGCCGGCGTGGCCGTGTCCGGGGTCAACGGTCCAGCCAGGCCTGTTCGAGCTGGACTCGGCCGTAGCCGGGCAGTGTGGGCAGCCCGTGCACCTTGGCCCCCGCGAGGTCGATGCCGTCGGCCATGCCCCACAGCAGGTAGCCGGAGCTGTCGTACTCGATCTGCTGGAGTTTCTGGAGCAGTTGGGTGCGCTCGGCCGCGTCGGCGGTGCCGATGGCCTTCTGGTAGGCCGCGTCGAAGTCCTTGTCCTTCCAGCCTGCCTCGTTCTGGCCGCTGTCGGAGACCATCGTCTTGCTGGCGAAGAAGACGACGGAGTCGTTGGTGCCCCAGTACGTGGTGTAGAGGTCGCCCTTGAGCCAGGTCTTGTCCCAGAAGGTCGCCGACTCCTGCTTGACGACCTTGATCTTCACCCCGGCCTCGCGGACCTGGGTGGCGAAGAGGGTGGCCGATTCGGCGAGGCCGGAGATGTCCTCGGTGGTGTACAGCTCGTACGTCCTGGAGGTGTCGAACTTCGCCTCCTTCAGCAGCTCCTTGGCCTGGGCGAGGTCGCGGACGCGCTGCGGGACGCTCTTGTCGTAGGCCGGGTCGCCGGTGCCGAGGATGTCGTTGGCGACGGTGCCGTAGCCGGACAGGACCTGCTTGACCATGGCCTCGCGGTCGACGGCCAGGCGCAGCGCCTCACGGACCTTCGGGTCGGCGAAGGGACCGTCGGCGGTGCGCATGACGAGGGGCATCGCCATGTC
Source organism: Streptomyces sp. B21-083 (assembly GCF_036898825.1). Lineage (GTDB taxonomy): Bacteria > Actinomycetota > Actinomycetes > Streptomycetales > Streptomycetaceae > Streptomyces. The sequence continues at coordinate 3,110,586 of NZ_JARUND010000002.1, forward strand.
GTTGGGGCGGCGGACGGTCTGGATGTCCCCCCGGCTCTCGGCGGTGCGGGCGGCGACGGCGCCGACGTTGGAGGCGAGGTCGAGCTGGCCGGCGAGCAGGGCGCTCGCCATGGCCTGCGGGCTCTCGAAGATCTTGATCTCGATGGCGTCGAGGTACACGTCGCCGCCGTACCAGTAGTCGTTGCGGACGAGGCGGGCGTTGCCGCCGCGGAACCAGTCGAGCTTGAAGGGGCCGGTGCCGGGGGCCTTGGCGATGTCCTTGTCGGTGGTGCCCTTGGGGATGACGAAGGTGGTGAGCCTGACCAGCAGGGGCAGTTCGGCGTTGGCGTAGTCGGAGCCGATGACCACGGTGTCGGTGCCCTCGGCCGTGATGTTCTTCGCCTGGATGCCGGGCAGCCGGGAGGCGCCCGCCGGAGTGGCGCGCAGTCGCTTGAGCGAGAAGACGACGTCGTCGGCGGTGACCGGTGAACCGTCGTGGAACTTCGCGCCCTTGGCTATCGTGAACCGCCAGGTCTTCAGGTCCGCGGAGGCCTTCCAGCTCGCGGCGAGGCGGGGGACGGTGTTCGGCTTGGCGCCGGGCACGGTGAGGGTGTCGTAGAGCAGGCTGATGATGAGGTAGTCGCTCTCGTTGGCCTGACTTCCGTGCGGGTCACGGGTGATGGCACCGGCGCGGCCGAGCGCGCCGACCCGCAGGGTGCCGCCCTTGCGGGGCTTGGCCGTACCGCCCGTGGCGGATCCGGCCGGCTCCTCGTCGCCGCCTCCACAGGCGGTGAGCAGGGCGCCGGCTCCGATGGCGCCACCGAGCCAGAGCATGTGACGTCGCGTCAGATCCACTTGTTCCTCGTTTTCCCGCAGTTGGGCTGGATTGCTTAGCCTTACCTATCTTGCGTCACGCCTGTGCGGCAAGACCGCCGGCCAGTGACAAAGATCTTAATTAGGTTAGGCTTCCCTATTATCCATGGCCTCGCTATGTTTCCGACGGGCCGCCCGAGGCTCCGCGTCCGACCCACACGGAACACCTCGGAAGGCCTTCTTCGCCATGCCCGGAGTCCACCCCACACTGCCCGCACCGGAACGGACGGACCCCCCATGTCCACGGGAACCACACCCGTACGCCTGCTCGATCCCGACTCGGTCGCCGAACTGACCGCCGCCGCCCGCACCCTCCTCACCTCGTACGACGGTTCGTCCACCCACCCGGGCCTGCTGGCCGAGGCCCCCGCTGCCGCCGCCTCGCTGAGCGACCGGATACGCCACGCCTGCCGCCCCGTGGACACCGCCGACGGCCTGTTCGTGCTGCGCGGTCTGCCCGTCGACGACGCGGCCCTCGGCCCCACCCCCGGCCACTGGTCGACGGTCGGCGACGCCGGCGCCGTATACGACGTCGTCCTGCTCCTCCTCTCGACCGTGATGGGCACCCCCATCGCCTGGGAGGGCCAGCAGGACGGCCGCTTCGTGCACAACATCGTGCCCAGCCCCGGCCACGAGGCTGAGCAGACCGGCGCCAGCAGCAGCGTGCTGCTCAGCCCGCACACCGAGGACGCCTTCCACCCCGGTCGCGCCCACCTCCTGGTCCTCGGCTGTATGCGCAACCACGACTCCGTGGCCACCACGGCCGCCGGTATCCGCAACGTCCGACTCGCCCCGGCGGACGTGGAGTTGCTCAGCCGCCCGGTGCTGCCGATCCTCCCCGACGACGCCTACGCCGAGGCCCAGGCCTACCAGGGCGAACCGCCGCCGGTGCCGACCCTGTGGGAGTCCGAGGACGGGCTCACCCTGCGCTTCGACCCTGCCTACACCCCGCTCGACCGGGCGCCCGATGACCACCGGGCCGCGTACGGGCGGCTGGAGGACGAACTCTCGCGGGTCAGTGTGGCGGTGAGCCTGAGCCCCGGCGACGTCCTCGTCGTCGACAACGACCTGGTCGTCCACGGCCGGGTCCCCTTCCAGGCCCGCTACGACGGCACGGACCGCTGGCTGAAACGTTCCTCCGTGCGCGTGAAGGGTCGCCTGACCCGGCCGCCCGCCGAGCAGTCGGAGCACGGCTACGGCCAGGCCGCCGTGGAGGCCCACGCATGACCGACACCAGCAACGGCGTCGGCATCGGCATCGGCACAGACAGCTCGCGAGGGAGCACCATGGCGTCCGACGACAAGACCCTGCGCATCCTCAGCACCAGCGACGTGGCGGGCATCGACATCGCCCTGCCCGACGTCGTCTCGGTGGTCGAACAGGCCTACCGCACGCTGGCCGAGGGCCGCTCCGACAATCCGCGCAAGCTCACCGTCAAGCCCGAGGACGGCCACTCCGTGGCCTACGCGATGCTCGGCCGGGACGGGGAGCGCGGGGTCGTCGCGGTCAAGACCTCGTACAAGTACGGCCTCCACGAGGACCGCGACAAGCAGCACTACTACACGACGCTGACCCTCTACGACGACGCCACGGGCCTGCCGGTCGCGATGATGGACTGCGGGCGCGTCGGGGCCCTGCGTACCCCGGCCGTCTCCGCGCTCCTCGCCCGCGAACTCGCCGCCCCCGGCAGCCGAAGCGCCCTCGTCGTCGGCACCGGCGTACAGGGCCGGCTCGCCCTCCCCTTCCTGCTGACCACCCTGCCGGACCTGGACCGGCTGATGCTCTTCGGGACCCACCCGGACGGCATCCGGGCCGTACGTGAACAGCTGCACGCCCACTTCCCCGAGCGGGAGTTGGAGCTCGTGACGGATCTGCGCGCCGCAGCCGAGGATGCGGACATCGTCCTCGCGACCGCCGGCCCCAACACACCCGCGTCCGTCGAAGCCGAGTGGCTCAAGCCCTCGGCCCTGTCCGTGCTGATCGGGTACGGCATCGCGCCCTCCACCCTGCACACGGCTGACCGAGTCATCGCCACCAGCGAGGCCCAGATGCGGGTCACCGGCACCGACATGGCGGACGCGAGCGGGCAACTGCGCGGTGTGGACGCCGAGTTCCCCGAGGTGCTGGCAGGCCGCGCGCAGGGCCGTACGGATCCCGGGCAGCGGATCTTCGCGTACAACAGCGGACTGGTCGTCACCGACATCGCGCTCGGCCACCGGTTCGCGCAGCTCGCGCTCGCGCAGGGGCTCGGTACGGCGGTGCCGCTGTGGACGTGACGACGAGCGCCCCGCCGTCACTGCCCGCGCACACGACGGACGAGGTGCGGTCGCTGCTCGCCGATCCGCTGCTCCAGGAGCTGCACCACGGCCTCGGCGGCCCCTACCACCTGCTGTTCCCCGGCCGGTTCGACGCCAACGCCGCCGGGTTCCGTGCGGCGATGGCCGAGGCCGGGGTAGACGGACAGGTCTGCTTCGCCAAGAAGGCCAACAAGGCGGCCGTCTACGTCGAGCGGGCCGCCGCACTGGGCCTGGGCGTGGACGTGGCGAGCCACGGAGAGCTGCGCGAGGCGCTGGCGCACGGGGTGCGCGGCGCCGATGTGGTGATCACCGGACCGGCCAAGTCGGAACAACTGCTCCGGGTCGCGGTGCTCCAGGGTGCGCTGGTCGCCGTGGACGCCCTCGACGAACTCGACCGCGTGATGGCCCTCTCGGGTGAAGTCGGGCGTACGGCACGGGTGTTGCTGCGCCGGCTGCCCTCCACCCAGCCGCACAGCCGCTTCGGTCTGGACGACGGAGAGACCGAGGAGGCGCTGCGCCGCTGCGCGGGAACGGATGGCTCGGTCGACATGGAGGGCTTCAGCTTCCATCTGTCCGGCTACGACGTCCGACAACGCGCCGATCTGGCCGGTGAGTTGGTACGGCTGTGCCGAGGCGCCCGGGAGCTGGGCCTGCGCGCCGACCGGATCAGCGTCGGCGGTGGCTTCGCGGTCGACTACGTGGGTGCGGACGACTGGCAGCGGTTCTCCGAGGAACAAGGGCCCGAGCACTATCACGCGGGCAAGGCCTTCTCCGGGTTCTACCCCTACCACTCCCCCGTCGCCGGCGCCGACGCCCTGCGCGCCGTGCTGGCGGCCACGCCCGCAGGTGAACACGACTCCCTGGCAGGGCTGTTGAGGTCCTCGGGGGTACGGCTGCTCGTCGAGCCCGGACGGGCACTGCTCGACCAGGCCGGGTGCACGGTGTTCGCCGTCCAGGGCGTCAAGGAGCGCCAGGGCTACGCGATCCTCACCGCGGACGGCAGCAGCCTGAGCCTGTCCGAGCAGTGGTTCGACAGCGAGTACCTGCCGGAGCCGGTGCTCGTGCCACGCACGCCCTACGCCGACCGTGACGGCCCGTACCCGGCCTGTGTGGGCGCCGCCACCTGCCTGGAGTCGGACATGCTGACCTGGCGCAAGATCCCCTTCCCGGATCGGCCGACCGCCGGTGACCTGCTGGTGTACCTCAACACGGCGGGCTACCAGATGGACTCCAACGAGTCCCCGTTCCACGAACTGCCGCTGCCGCCCAAGGTGGTCATCGAGCACCCCTCCGACTCCGCCCGTCCCCGCTGGCGTCTTGACCGCCACCCGTAGGGAGTTCTCAGCCATGAACGCAGCCATGAACCCAGCCACGAACCCTCCGAACCACCCCCTGCACCGACCGGCCGTCGTCCGCCAGGTTTCCGAACTCATCGGCGCCACCCCGCTGTTCGAGTTGTGCCGCACCGAGAGCGACGCACGGCTGCTGCTGAAGCTGGAGCAGTTCAACCCGACCGGGACGGCGAAGATACGCATGGCCCGGCAGATGGTGATCGACGCCGAGGAGCGCGGGCTGCTGCGCCCCGGCGGCCGGATCATCGAGTCCACCTCCGGCAACACCGGGCTCGGTCTCGCGGTCGTCGCCGCCGAGCGCGGCTACACGTTCACCGCGGTCGTCGACCACCACGCCGCCAAGGACAAGCTGCGCGCCATGAAGGCCATGGGCACGGAACTCGTCTACGTCGCCGACGAGGGCGACGACGACCTGGCCACGGCCGCGCGCGAGGAGCTGGCGGAGCGGATGGCCGCCGAGTCGGACAACGCCTACTTCACCGAGCAGCACAACAACCTCGCCAACGGCGTCGGCTACCACCCGGTGGCCCGGGAGCTCGACGCCGCGCTGGACGGCCGTATCGACGTCCTGATCGGCGCGGTCGGCACCGGCGGCGGGCTGTTCGGCACCGCCGGCGAGCTGCGCCGTACCGTCCCCGGGGTCAGGATCGTCGGCGTCGAGCCCAAGGGGTCCATCGCGTTCGGGCCGCCCGCGCACGACTACCACCAGTCGGGCACCGGCACCCCGGAGGGCGCGACGATCGGCGCCATGGTCGACTACTCGCTCCTGGACGAGGGCGCGAAGGTCGGTGACGTGGAGGCCTTCGCGACCGCGCGGGCCGTGGCCCGCAGGACCGGGCTGATGCTCGGCGGCTCGGCGGGCGGGGTGGTGTACGAGGCGCTGGCCCGGATGACCGCGTCGGCGCCCGGAACGACTATGGTCGCCCTGATCAACGACGGTGGGGAGAAGTACCTGGACACCGTCTTCGACGACGACTGGATGAGCGCCCACGATCTGCTCTCCCCCGACGTCGAACGCGAGGTGGACGAACTGCTCGCGAAGCTCCGCCGCGTCACACCGGAAACCCACGGATAGCACCCGTCGTACCGCACCCTCCCCCTCCCATCAGGATCGGAACCGATGCCGCCCGCCCTCGCCCGCCTCCTCGGCGACAGCCGCGCCCTCGCCTCGCTCGCCGTGCCGCTGGCGCTCACCCAGCTCGCCCAGGTCGCCCTGACCACCACCGACACCGTCATGATGGGCCTGCTCGGCACCGAGTCCCTGGCGGCCGGCGGTCTCGCCATGGTGATCTTCAACCAGCTGCGCACCATGGGCGTCGGCATGGTCACCGCCGTCGGCAACCAGGTCGCGGCGGCCGACGCGCGGGCGGAGTCCGCGGGCTCGGGCGCGGACGAGACCGCTCATGACGAGCTCAGGGACCTGGTCCGGGCGAGCCTGCTCCTCTCGACCCTGGCGGGCGTCGCGGGTGCCGTCCTGATGGTGCTCATCGGGCACGCCGTGATCTGGTTCGGCCAGGACCCGGACGTGGTCGACGCCGCGAAGCCGGTCCTCTACACGATGGCACCCGGTCTGATCCCCTGCCTGTGGTTCCAGGCGATACGGCAGTTCACCGTCGGCATGCGCCGCCCCCAGGCCCTGCTGCGCATCACCCTCGCCTCGATCGCCGTCAACGTGAGCCTCAACTGGGCCCTCATACACGGCACCTGGGTCTTCCCCAAGCTGGGCCTGCCCGGCATCGGCCTGTCCACCAGCCTGGTGTACGCCCTGTCCTGCGTGGCCCTCTACCTCTCCGCCCGGCGCGACGCCCGGCTCGCCCCGGTGCTGTCCCTCAGCATCTGGAAGACCCGCCCGGCCACCCTGCGCAGGCTCACCGGGCTGGGTACGCCGATCGCCGCCACCTACGGCTCCGAGGCGGGTTTCTTCTTCGTCGTCGCGCTCTTCGCCGGCAGCTTCGGCACCTCGGCGCTGGCCGCGCACACGGCCGTCAACCAGCTCGTCTACATCGTCTTCCAGATAGCCGTCGGCCTGTCCCACGCCGCGTCCATCGGCGTCAGCCGGGAGCTGGCGCTGCACAACCTGGCCGCGGCCCAGCGCCTGAAGACCACGGCCCTGGCCTGCGCGGCGGCGGTGATGGCCGTGGTCGCGGTGGTGTACGTGACCGTGCCCGGCCTGGTGCTCGCCCCCTTCTTCGACACCGGTGACGACAGGGCGGTCGAGATCGCGACGCAGCTCCTCCTGGTCGCCGCGGTGCTGCAGTTCTTCGACTGCGCCCAGAACATCGGCGTCGGGCTGCTGCGCGGCCTCGACGACACGAAGGGCGGCTTCCGCGTCACCCTCGTCGGCTACTGGCTCGTGGGCCTGCCCACCGCCGCCCTCCTCGGCCCCGCCCTCGGCCTCGACACCCTGGGCATCTGGCTCGGCCTCCTCACCGGCCTCGCCACCACCGCCGTACTCCTCCTGAGCCGCTACAACCGGGGCCTCGCCCGACTGCCCCGGACGACGGAACCGGCACCGTCCCAGGCCTGATCGCCGGCATACCCGGCCCGGCTGGGCGAGCCTGCAGTGCCCGCCCTCCCTTTACCTGATGTAGTAACCGAATATGGAGAAAGTGGAGACAGTCGCCCATATCGCCGTCACCGGCGGCCGGCGACGCTACACACGCCGACCCGCCGCCGACCCGCGGTGGACCTACGACGACACGGTCAGCCCCCAGCAGTGGCACCGCGGCATGACGCTGATCGCCACGATCAGTCTCTTCATCGGCACCCGCTCGGCCTGGACCCAGGCGGTGCTCTCCCATCCGCCCGCCGCCGGGGTCATCTCACTCTGTTACGCCGGGATCCTCGTGTGCGGGGTACTCGCACTGGCCGTAAGAGGCCGCCGGACCCTGGTCCGGGTGGACGCCACCGTTCTCGTCCTCGCGGTGGCCCTGGTGGTCTGCGGCTACTGGCTGAAGCACATCGGTACCGACGAGGGCGTACTGACCGGGCAGGCCGCGAACCAGATCACGCACGGCCGCCCCGTCTACGGACAGCCCTGGCCCTGGCTGTTCGGCACGCCCAATTCCGGTGCGACCAAGACGATGTCCGGCTCATACGACTACACCTACGGCTATCCACCGCTGACCGCCCTGCTCGCCGCCCCGGTGCACGCCTTCCTGCCCGCTTCGACGGCCGCCACCCTGGTCACCACGGGGGCGCTGATCGCCGGAACGGTCACTCTGTGGCTCATGCTGCCCGCCCCCTGGCGGTCGGCGGCAACCGCCGTGTGCCTCGGCTTCGGCATCCTCCCCGGCTACGCCCGCTCCGGCTACCCGGCGATCGTCGCCCTGGCCCTGCTGATCCCGGTGGCGGTCCGCTGGCCGGGCACCGGAGCGGGCGGACGCCTGGGACGGAGCGGGCTACTGCGGGCCGTGTGCCTGGGCGCCGCCTGCGCCGCCCAGCAACTCGCCTGGTTCTTCACCCCGTTCCTTCTGATCGGCCTGTACGCGGTACGGCGCGGCGAACTCGGGGCCCGCCCCGCGGCAGCCGTGCTGGCCCGTTTCGCCGGCATCGCCGCCCTGGTGTGGGCGAGCGTCAACGCCTACTTCGCCGCCCAGGGCTTCTCCTCCTGGTGGCAAGGCCTGCTGCTGCCCCTCACCCAGAAGGCGATCCTGCACGGCCAGGGCCTGATGGGCATCTCCTACTACTTCACCGACGGCAGCAGCCGCCTCGACTACTACTCCTACGCCGGCCAGCTGTTCCTCGTCGGCCTGCTCGCCGCGACCCTGCTGTTCGTCCGCCGCCTGGGAACGGCGCTGACCGTCCTGCCCTGGCTGCCCTTCTACCTCGCCACCCGTTCCCAGGACGGCTACTTCCTGATGATGACCCCGCTGTGGCTGGCCGCCGCGGCGACCGTCCCCGCCTTCTCTCTGGCCTCCGCCTGGCAGCCCCGGATCCCCCGCCTCACAGGCCGGCGCGCCAAGGCCGCCCTCTGCGCGGCGCTCGTCACGCCGGCCGCGCTGTGCGCCGCAGTCGCCGCCTCCAGCCCGCCTCCCCTGCGTATGACGCTCACCACCCGCATCAGCGAACAGCCCCATCCCGCCGTCACCGCCGTGACGGTGAAGGCCGTCAACACCACCAGCACCGCCCTCACCCCTCATTTCGCCAGCCGCATCGGCCAGGGCGCCTCCAACTGGTGGACCGTCACCAGCGGGCCCACCACGCTCGCCCCGCACAGCGCGGCCGTGTACGTCGTACGGCCGGCCGGCGGTCACCGCCCCGTGCCCGGCGCGCATCAGCGCATGTACCTCATCGCCGTCACCGGAACACCGATGACGATCAGCACCGCCCGCATCGAGGCCACCATGCGGACCCCCAGCCGCTGACCGGCGGGAATCGCACCCGAGGACACCTCCCTCAGCGCGGCACCCGGAACACCCAGGTGCGGTAGGACCAGAAGCGGAAGAGAGTCGCGCACGCGATCCCCGCGACCTTGAAGAGGTTGCTCTCAAGCGCCGAGTCCCAGCCGAACCAGTACGTCGCGACGTACAGCACCCCGTTCTCGATGACCAGGCCGACGACGCTGAAAAGACAGAAGAGAGCGAACTCCCCGACACGGCCCTGCGGGTCCAGGTGCCGATAGGTGAAATACCGGAAACCCAGGTAATTGAAAACTATCGCCACGACGGTCGCGACGATGCTGCATCGCACCACGGGCAGAGTCGTCACCGCCCGGCAGAGGTTGAACACGGCGAGATTCACCCCGACGCCCAGCCCACCGACGGCACCGAACCTGACGACCTCCCGAAGCAGAGCGGGAAGCTCCTTGCGCTTCGTGTCCGCCTCATCCGCATTGTGCAGGGGACGCACAGTCCTCCAGAGGTTCGAGCTTCGCACGGTCGTGCTCAGGAATTGATATGCAGGGCCTCGTAGATTTTCTGACACAACGAAACGTTTTCGCTCGTCAGGCTTGGCCGTGACCATGCGGAAGGTCAGTCCCTCGGCTCACCAGGCCCGGGTTTCGGTGCGGTGAAGCCGTTGCCGCACTCCGTGCCGCGGACGGCGACCGTCCGGGTGTCCGCCGGTGTGACCGGCCTCGCCACCGGGTCACGTACCCCTCGTCTCCGGCGTCCGGCCGAACTCGCCGTGTTCCGGCGGTCGCACCCGCTCCGGTCATCCGTCCCGCGTCCCTTCCGCGGACCGCACCGGGAGCAGCAGCGTGAACGTTGTCGGCGCGTGGTTCGTCAGCGAGAGCCGGCCCCCGAGGGAGAGCGCCAGGTCGCGGGCGAGCGCGAGGCCGATGCCCGTGCCGGCCCCGCCCTCGGTGTGTCCGCGCTCGAACAGGCGCGCGGAGTCGCCGTCCGTGGCGCCCTCGTCGGCGATGTCGAGGGCGACGGCGTCGTCGAGGTCGCGGACCGTGACGCGCACGGTGCCGTGTCCGTGAACGCGGGCGTTGTCGAGCAGCACGCCGAGGATCTCGGCGACGGGTCCGCCCGGGACGCGTACGTCGTCCGGCGCCTCACTCGTGTCGCACTCCAGGCGTCTGCCGTCGCGGGCGAACAGCCCGTGCCACCGCTCCTCGGTCTCCCGCAGCAGGCCCGCGACCGCCCGGTCCGCCTCGACCGTTCGGGGCAGCCCCGCGGAGGCGGACAGCCGCAGGACCTCCTCCACGGTGTGGTGCAGCCTGCGGGTGGCGTCCAGGGCCTCCGCCAGCACGGGGCGGGTGTCGTCCTGTTCGAGTCCGGTTTCCAGGGTGAGCTGGAGGCCGGTCAGCGGGGTGCGCAGTTGGTGGGAGACGTTGGCGGTGAAATCGCGTTCGCGGCGCAGGAGTTCGGCCAGGCTGTGCAGCATCTCGTTGTGGGTGCGGGCGACCTGGTCGATCTCGGCGATGGTGCTGGGGGCGGCCCGCGCGGTCAGGTCGCCGCCGGTGACGGCCCGGCAGTGCCGTGAGAGGTCCTCCAGGGGAGCGGCGAGGGCCCGCGCCTGCCGGCGGGCCACGAGGACGGCCACGGTCAGCGCCAGTACGGCCGCCCCGAGCAGGATGGCCCAGCCGACGAGGACGCGGTCGCGCACGTCCTGGACCGCTGAGGAGACGCGGACGACGCCGATGACCCGCTCGTCGTGGGAGACGGGGACGGCGGCGACGATCTCACTGCCCCCGGTCGACCGCGTCACCCTGCCGGCCAGGGCCCGGCGGACCGTGTCGTCGCCGGTCCGGGGGCCGCTGCCCGCGCGCAGCCGCAACTGCGGGTCGTAGAGGCCCAGGCGCCCGCCGGCCGGGGGCGGCGGCAGCTCCACCGGGTCCCCGGTCGCGTAGTCCGGACTCACGCGGACGGCGCCGGCCAGGGCCGCTCGCTCCAGGGCGTCCCGCTGGGCCGCGTACAGGGATGACCTGATGGCGAGGGCCAGGGGGACGGCCAGGAGGACCAGGGCGACCATGACGGCGGTGAGGGCCACCCGCACCACACGCTGTCTCATGCCCCCATGATGCGTGCCGTCGGCCTGCCCGTAGGGGACCCGCCGCACGCTTTTGCCGTCGTCTAACCCTCGCCGTGCGGTGCGTTAACCGGCCGCCTCCTAGCGTCGTTGCCATGACCGCCCGGTCGGCGCACAGCCCCCGGCCGGCAGCTCGTCTCCCCCGCGCTTCCCAAGCGTTCCAGGCGTTTTCCAGGCATTTCCCAGGAGGGCAGCAACGATGGCACGCGTACATGTCTTCGGCGTCGTCGGGCTCGTACTCGCCGCGGCGGTGACCGCCGGGTGTTCCGGTTCCGGGGCCACCTCCGGCTCGGGGTCCAGCTCAGGGTCCAGCTCGAGTTCCGGTGCTGCTTCCACCACCGCTTCCGCTGGAGGCTCGGGCAGCAGTCCGGCGCCCACCGAGTCCAATCCGCCCGGCGACATCCCCGACAACCAGGCGTTCGTCGCCTACCAGCCGTCCGGCGGCGCGTTCACCGGGTTCACGGTGAAGGTGCCCGAGGGCTGGGCCCGTACCAGCCAGGGCGGCACCACCGTCTTCACCGACAAACTCAACCGCGTCCAGATCTCCGCCGCTGCCACGTCGAGCGCGCCCACGGTCGGCTCGGTCACCCGGCAGGTCGTGCCCCGACTACGCGGCCAGGTACCGAAGTTCACGAGCCCGAAGGTGTCCATGGTGACCCGGAAGGCCGGTGGGGCGGTGCTGCTGACCTACCAGGGCGACTCCGCCGCGAACCCGGTCACCGGCAAGGTCGTGCGCGACGCGTTCGAGCGGTACTCCTTCCACCGGCAGGGCCACGAGGTGGACCTCACGCTGTCCGGCCCGGTCAACGCCGACAACGTGGACCCCTGGCGCATCGTCAGCGACTCCTTCACCTGGAAGTGAGGAGTGAACACCATGCCGGTCAGGCCGTCCGCCGAGGCCCTCACCGCACGAGAGCTGTACCGCTTCTTCCGGGCCGGCGAGGAGGAGACGCTCGCCCTGCGCGGGGTGTCCCTGCGGGTGCGTCGCGGTGAGACGGTCGCCGTGGTCGGGCCGTCCGGAGCGGGCAAGTCCACCCTGCTGTCCTGTCTGGCAGGGCTCGACGAACCCTCGGGCGGTGAGGTGCGCGTGGACGGCGTACGCATCAGCCACCGGCCGGAGACCGAACGAGCGCGGCTGCGCGCCCGGAACATCGGCGTTCTGCTGCAGACCCGCAACCTTGTCGCGCATCTCAGCGTGCGCGACAACGTCCGCCTGGCGCACAGCGCCGTGCGCGGCCGGCCGGCCGTGCCGGCGGGAGAGCTGCTGGACGAGGTGGGGCTCTCGGGGCGGGCACACGCGCTGCCCAGGCAACTGTCGGGCGGCGAGCTGGCGCGCGCCGGTCTGGCCGTGGCGCTGGCCAACTCCCCGGCCGTCCTGCTGGCGGACGAACCGACCGGCGAACTCGACGGCGGCACCGAGCACGTGATCCTGCAGATGCTGCGCGACCGCGCCGCCCTGGGCTGCGCGGTGCTGATCGTCACCCACAGCGCCGAAGCCGTCCGGATCGCCGACCGGGTGATCACTCTGGACGACGGCAGGGCCCACGAGACCTCCAAGTACCGGGCAGGCACGCAGCAGCAGGAGGCCCATGATGTCGCCCCGTGATCACTCCGTACCGGTCGACAAGACCGCGACGTCCTTGGACGAGGTGCTCGTCGACTGCCGGGACGCGGCTCTCACCTTCGGCCGGGGCGCGAGGTCCGTGGTGGCGGTGCACGGGGCGAACCTGCGGGTCCGGTCCGGGGACCGGCTCGCCATCGTCGGCCCGTCCGGGTCGGGCAAGTCGTCCCTGCTGCATCTGCTGGCCGGGCTCGAACAGCCCACCAGCGGCACCGTCACCCGGACCGCCCTGGACGGCCCGCGCGGCATCGGGATCGTCTTCCAGGGCGACAGCCTGATCCCCGCCCTCGACGTGGTCGAGAACACCGCGCTGCCGCTGGTCCTGGCCGGAGTGCCGGACGCCGAGGCGCAGCGGTCGGCCACTGCGGCACTCGCCCTGGTGGACGCCGCCGACCTGGCGGAGCGGCTGCCGGAGGAGATCTCCGGCGGGCAGGCCCAGCGCGTCGCCGCCGCCCGGGTCCTGGCCCGGTCCCCCCGGCTGATCCTCGCCGACGAACCCACCGGCCGGCTCGACCACGCCACCGGCGGCCACGTCCTGGACGCACTGCTGACCGCGGCCGACCGGACAGGTGCGGCCCTCGTCGTCACCACCCACGACCCGGCCGTCGCCGCGCGGCTCACCACCCGGCTGACCATGCGCGACGGCCGACTGCTCACCCCGGCCGAATCGCAGGAGGCGTCATGAACACCGCATGGGCCCGCGGGCTGGCCCGCCACCGCACAGGACGGCTCCTGGCGGCCCTGGCCGGCATCGCACTTGCCGTCGCCCTCGTCGCCTCGCTCGGTTCGTTCCTCACCGCGTCCAAGGCGACCATGACGCAGCGCGCCGTGCGCTCCGTCGCCGTGGACTGGCAGGTCGAGGTGCAGGCCGGTGCCGATCCCCGGGCGATGCTGTCCCTGGTGCGGACGGCTCCCGGCATCCACAACGCCGTCCCGGTCGGCTTCGCCCACAGTTCCGCGTTCACGGCCCAGGTACAGGGCAGCACACAGACCACGGGCCCGGGCGTGGTGCTCGGCCTGCCCGACGGCTACCAAAAGCTGTTCCCCGGCGAGATCCGCCCGCTCACCGGCGGTACCGGCGGAGTTCTGCTGGCCCAGCAGACCGCCTCCAACCTGCACGTCGCCCCCGGCGACAGCGTCGGCATCCGGCTCCCCGGAACGGGCGTACGCCAGGTCCGGGTGGCCGGCGTCGTCGACCTCCCGCAGGCCGACTCGCTGTTCCAGAAGGTCGGCGCGCCGCCCCAGTCCCAGCCCACCGCGCCGCCCGACAACGTCGTTCTGCTCCCCTCCTCCACCTTCACCTCGCTGACCGCCTCGGCGCCCGCCGCAGGCGTCATCACGCAGATCCATGCCGCCCGCGACGCCAAACTGCCCTCCGACCCCGCCTCCGCCTTCAACACCGTGACCCGTGCCGCCCACAACCTGGAAGCCCGTGCCTCGGGCGCGGCGATCGTCGGGAACAACCTGGGCGCCGCCCTCGACTCCGCCCGCCAGGACGCCCTGTACGCACAGATCCTCTTCCTCTTCCTCGGTGTACCCGGCGCACTCCTCGCCGCCGCGCTGACCGCCGCGGTCGCCGCGGCCGGCGGTGAACGGCGCCGCCAGGAGCAGGCGTTGCTGCGGCTGCGCGGGCTGCGGCCGGGCCGTATCGCCGCCCTGTCCGGTCTGGAAGCCGCGCTGGTGGGGGCGGGTGGCGGCGTCGCCGGACTCGGCATCGCCGCGCTGACGGGCCGTCTCGCCTTCGGGTCGGCCTCGTTCGGGACGAGCGCGGGTTCCTGGATCCTCTGGTACGGCCTGGCCTTCGTGCTCGGCGCCGCCGTGGCCGCCGGCGCCGTCCTCGTCCCCGCGCTGCGCGACCTGCGGGGTGTGACGGTCGCCGACTCGCGCAGGGCCGGACGGCGTACGGGTCGCGTGTGGTGGATGCGCTACGGCCTGGACTTCGCGCTGCTCGTCTGCTCCTGGCTCATCTTCCGCGCCTCGTCCGGCAACCAGTACGCCCTCGTCCTCGCCCCGGAGGGCGTGCCGAGCATCTCCGTGTCGTACTGGGCCTTTCTGGGCCCGGCCCTGCTGTGGATCGGCGCCGCGCTGCTGCTGTGGCGGCTCACCCTCCTCGCGCTCACCCACGGCCGAGCCGTGCTGGCCCGGCTGTCCCGCCCGCTGGCCGGGAACCTGGCGGGAACGACGGCCGCGGTCCTCGCCCGGCGCCGGCGTCCACTGGCCCGTTCGGTGGTGCTGCTGGCGCTCGCGGTGTCCTTCGCGATCTCCACGGCGACCTTCAACGCCACGTACAAACAGCAGGCCGAGGTCGACGCGCGGCTCACCAACGGCGCCGACGTCACCGTGACCGAGCCCCCCGGAGCACGGACGCCGCCCAGCGCGGCCGCTTCCCTCAAGGTCTCCGGCGTACGTCATGTCGAGCCGCTCCAGCACCGGTTCGCCTACGTCGGCTCCGACCTCCAGGACCTCTACGGCGTACGCCCGGACACGGTCGCCTCGGCCACCTCCCTCCAGGACGCGTACTTCTCCGGAGGCAGCGCCGGCACCCTCATGCGCAAGCTCGCGAAGCAGCCCGACGCGCTGCTGGTCAGCGCGGAGACGGTCACCGACTTCCAGCTCTCACCAGGAGACACCGTCAACCTGCGGATCCAGGACGCCCGTACGAAGGCGCTGCGCACAGTGCCCTTCCACTACGTGGGCGTCGCCAAGGAGTTCCCGACGGCGCCGAAGGACAGCTTCTTCGTCGCCAACGCCTCCTACGTGGCCCGGGCCACCGGCAGCGACGCGGTCGGCGCCTTCCTCCTGGACACCGGCGGCGCCCACCAGCAGCGGATCGCCGCCCACCTGCGGGAGCAGCTCGGCACCAGTGCCACCGTCACCGACCTCACGCAGACCCGCGGTGCCGTCGGGACCAGCCTGACCGCCGTCGACCTCGCCGGACTCACCCGCATCGAGCTGGCCTTCGCGGTGCTCCTGGCCGCCGGGGGCGGCGGACTCGTCCTCGCGCTCGGCCTCGCCGAACGCCGCCGTACGTTCGCCATCGCCACGGTGCTCGGCGCGACACGACGGCAGCTGCGCGGGATGGTCCTCACCGAGGCGATCCTGCTGGTCGCGGGCGGTCTGGCCGGCGGCGCGCTCATCGGCTGGGCCCTGTCGCAGATGCTGGTCAAGGTCCTGACGGGCGTGTTCGACCCGCCCCCCGCCGCCCTCGCCGTCCCGGGCGCCTATCTGGCGCTGACCGCGTTCGCCGCGACCGCGGCCGTCCTGGCCGCCGCGCTGAACGGGGTACGCCGGGCCGCCCGACCCGCCGTCGAGGAACTCCGGGATCTGTGAACGCCCCGTCCGGCTCTACGCTGCCCAGCATGCGAACGCCCGTCACACCGGACCACAGCCGCTATCGGGTCCTCGTCGTCGAGGACGACGACACCATCGGCCGCCATCTGGAGACGGGGCTGCGCAGCAACGGCTACAGCCCGGCGTGGAGCCGGACCGGCGCGGGCGCCCTCACCGAGTCCGCGCGGACCCCGTACGACGTGCTGCTCCTTGACCTGGGCCTGCCCGACATGGACGGCCTCGACATCGCGCGCACGCTGCGCGCCCGCCTTCCCGACCTGCTGATCATCATCCTCACCGCCCGCACGGACGACATCGACGTCATCGCCGGGCTGGACGCCGGAGCCGACGACTACCTGGTCAAACCCTTCAGCCTGACCGTGCTGCTCGCCCGGTTGCGCGCCCATCTGCGCCGCCGGGCCATCGGCGCCCCGCCTCAGCAGCCGATCCTGCTCGGCGACCTCGTCATCGATGTCACAGCCCGCCGGTGCACGCTCCACGACCGTGAAGTCGAGCTCCGGCCCAAGGAGTTCGAGCTGCTCGCCCTGCTCGCCCGGCACGCCGGAGAGGCAGTGTCCCGCGAGGTGCTGATGGCGGAGGTCTGGGACGAGAACTGGTTCGGCTCCACCAAGACTCTCGACGTCACCATGGCCGGCCTGCGCCGCCGCCTGGCCGACGCGGCCTCGTCCCCCGCGGCGCTGCCTCGGATCTCCACCCTGCGGGGCCACGGCTACCGCCTGGAGCCCCACGCGCCGCCACCCGTCTGAGGCCGGCGGCAGCGGCATCGCCGGACCGGAGTGCGACGTTCACGCGGGGCATCCGGCTGACCGGTGGTCATCAGGGTCAGAGCACAGAACGCCGGGCCAACAGTCCCAGCACCAGCAGACCGGGTACCAGCGGCAGCCACCCGGTCAGCAGCCGGTAGCCGAACACCGCCGACACCGCCACGGATCCGGGCGCGCCCGCCGCGGTGAGCGCGAACGCGAGCGCCGCGTCCAGGGAACCCAGCCCGCCAGGGGTGGGCAGCAGCGCCGCCGCGCCACTGGCGACGAGGTACGCCAGCAGCACCTGCCCGGCGGGCAGGGCGACGTCCAGCGCGCGGACGACGGCGATCACCACGGCGGCGTGCAGCAGCGCGAACGCCAGAGATCCGCCCCACAGCGCACACGCCCGCGCCCGGCTCCCGTGCACGGCCCGCACATCGGTGCGGACCCGGTCGAACGCCACCAGAAGACGGCTGCGCAGCGGCCTGCTGAACGCCACCCCCGCGACGACCGCGGCCACACCGCACACGGCCGCGAGGACGAAGGGGACGCGGAAGACCGGAAACGACAGGTGTGGAAGACGGGGTGAGGCCAGCAGCAGCACGACGGCCAGGCCGACGCGCACGATGCCACCGGCAGCGGCCTTGACGGCGAGCGCGGTCGCCGAGCGGGCGGTGGACAGTCCGCAGCGGGTCAGGAAGCGCAGATTGACCGCACTCGCCCCGACTCCGGCCGGCAGCAGATGGTTGGCCGCCGACGCCGCGAACTGGGCCGCGACCAGCCGGCCGGCCGGCAGCCGTTCGGCCACCGCTCCTTGTTGTACGACGGCCGCGCACATCCACGTCGACAGTGCCGCGGCGGCCGCCACCAGCAGCCAGCCCCGGTCCGCGGCGGCGAGCCGGTCGGTCCCGGCGTCCACCGCGCGCCGATGCGCGGCAAGGACGGCGCAGCCCAGCACCATGACGACCAGCGCGACAGCCGCGTGCCGGTACAGGCGCCCGCTCCCCTTCGCCGATGCTTCGACGACACTCATCGCGTCACCGCGCCCGGGCGGCGGAGGGCCCCACGAACACCGGCACGCCGCCCGCCTGGTGCCGGGCCCACCCGTGGGCGTACGCGGGTGGGCGGCCGTCCGGCGTCGCGAGGACGGCGACCGGCTGCCGCCGGGCGGCCTGCCGAATGGCGCTCGCCGTCGTGTTGGCGTTGTGGCCGCCGGTCGCGACGGAGGAGCAGCCCGCGTAGAAGGCGATCGGGACGGCTTCGTACCCGGTGAGCAGGCAGGGCGGGCGTACGCCGAGCCGGTGCAGGTCGGCCGCGGTGCGGGCCCAGCCGTGGTGGGCCGCGGTAGTGCGGTGCACGGTGCGCTCCAGCACCACGTACTGGATGGCGAGGTGCCCGGCCAGCCCAAGCGTCACCAGCGTCACGGCCACCGCACGCCACGCCCCGCTCGTGGCCGTGACCAGGCGGAACAGTGCGTCGGCCACCGGAATCGCGAGCAGCGCGTAGGCGGGCAGCAGGAAGCGGGGCGCGGCGTACCCGATCAGGAACAGGTACGGGAAAGCTGCCGAGCCCGCGCAGGCCAGCGGGACCAGCATGGCCGTCGCGCGCCGGGCGCGGAGCGCCAGGACGAGGGCGAGGACGGCGAGCAGAGGAAGGGCGTACCACCAGGCCGTGACCGCCGGGTTGGGCATCGCCCCGGTACACGGCCGGCACAGGGAGCGTCCGCCGAGGCTGCGCAGCTGGTCGCCGACGGCGATGTGCCAGCCGAGGCCGCCCTGGATGCGGGAGGCGTCGGACAGTCGCTGCCCCAGGCCGCCGTAGGAGACGTACGCCTCGATCACCCACTCGCCCGCTCCGGCGACCAGGCCGGCGACCAGGGCGAGCAGCAGCCGGGGGTGCCGCCATCGCCGTACGCCCACCAGCAGGCCGAGCAGCGGAAGGATCGCCCAGACGGCGTCCATGGGCCGCATCCAGGCCATCAGTGCCACGCTCGCGCCCACACCCCACAGGGCTGTCCGGGCGGAGCGGTCCGCCTGGGCGCGCAGGAAGTATCCGGTGCCGGCCAGGACGCCGATCGCCACCCAGAAGTTGGGCATGGCCTGCGGCCCGTAGAACAGGGTGACCCACAGCGTCGCGAAGAGGGCCCCCGCAGCAGCGAGGACCCGGGTCGGGAAGAGCCCCCGCCAGGCGCGCAGTGCCAGGAACAGGCCGAGCCCGGACAGCAGCGCCAGGTAGATGCGCAGCAGCGCGGTGGACGACGACCAGGAGGCGATGGGGGCGACCAGCAGGGGGACACCGCGGGCGCGCGGTGCGCTGAAGAACGCGGCAGGGGCGTGGCCGCCGACCTGGCTGACGTAGACGGTCTCGTCCCAGCCCAGACCCATTCCCGGTCGTACGAAGGCGAGTTGGGCGAGGGTGAAGGCGGCCGCGACCAAGGCGAGCGAGTACGGGGCTGTGCCGCGTCGCACGGTCCCGGCTACCGGCGGCGGTCCGGGGCGCCGCCTGCCGGTGAGCGGGATGTTCAAGGTCTTGACCATCGTGCACCCTTCATTCCTACAAGTTGTAGGACCTCGTCACCCTACAAGGCGTGGGGTCGGAGATGGAATGGTCTAAATACTGGCAAACTAACCCGCCCTTCCGGGTGGTGCAGGGCGATGGAGACCGGGGGTGCCTGTTGGATCGGCCCCGACGTACCCGTCTCCGAGTACCGGGCTCTCCACGGACGCTGCCGTTCAGGCGTGGGCCGACCAGGCTCGGCGAGAAGCCGATGAACCGATGAGCCGATGGGCTTCGTCGGTTACTGGCCGTGCTCCCTGAGCGCGTCGGCGGCAGCCGGGTGGCGGGGTCTGCTCACCTGGTGGACGACGTGGTCCTGCTGACCCACTGGGACAGCGTGATCTGCGTGGTCACGGCCGAAGGGTCCGGCCTGCGCCGACGGGGCGAGGCGTGGCGGCAGTCGTCGCGGGTGGCCGCGCACGCCCGTGTGTGTCGGCCTTTGTCGCGTGCCAGGGCGTCGCGCAGCAGGGACAGGTGCGCGGGCACGGACGCACGGCAGTCGGGTGTGTCCCGGCATGTGCCGCAGGTTGCCACGTGAGACCGCACCGCGCTCGCCTCTTCGGGGGCGAGCGACTTGAGCGCGTGGCCGCACAGCAGTTCATGGACCGTGCGGCATTCCTCGGTGGCCGTCTTCTCGCCGGGCTTCTCGGTCAGGCAGTGGGCTTCTGTCATGGCGAAACCTCCGTTCCAGGTCTCACCCTCGCCCACCAACGAACGTCGGCGCGTCGTCCCCGCGCAGCGATTTCCGGCTACCACGGTCGCGGTACATGTCCCGTCGGCCTACTGCCGGGTTGAACAGCGGAACCTCGCCCTACGCGGGCACCTGCGGGTGCCTTGGTTCGGACGTCGAGCTGACCAGCCCGCACTGGTAGGCGATGACCACGAGCTGGGCACGGTCACGCACCGCCAGCTTGCTCATGGCCCGATTGACGTGGGTCTTGGCGGTCAGCGGGCTGACGAACAGGCGGTGGGCGATCTCGTTGTTGGTCAGGCCCAGCGCCACGAGGGTGGTGACGTCGCGTTCCCGCGGCGTCAAGCACTCCAGCCGCGCGTGTACGGCTGCTGGGCATGGATCCGGCTGGGCCAGAAATCGTGTGATCAACGCTCGCGTAGCCGACGGCGACAGCAGCGATTCGCCTTCCGCGACGGTGCGGACGGCGTCGAGGAGTTCCTCTGGTCGTGCGCCCTTGCCGAGAAAGCCGCTCGCACCCGCGCGCAGGGCCTCGGTGACGAGCTCGTCATCCTCGAAGGTGGTCAGGACGAGCACCCTCACATCTGCGAGGTCTTCGGTTTCCTTGATGAGACGTGTCGCCTCGATGCCGTCCATCTCCGGCATGCGGATGTCCATCAGAACCACATCCGGACGCTTCGCGGCGGCCAGCTCGACCGCCTCGCGTCCGTTGGACGCCTCGGCCACGGTCTCCATGTCATCCGTGGCGTCGAACAGCATGCGGAACGTGCCCCGCAGCAGGGCCTGGTCATCGGCGAGCAGCAGGCGAATCGTCATGCCCATTTCTCCGATCCCGCTCCGGGCCGGGGCAGCCGGCGTGCAGCGGCAGTTCGGCGGTCACGGTGAAGCCGCCCTCAGCGCGGGGCCCCGCGTACAGCCTGCCCCCGATGGTGGCAGCCCGCTCGCGCATCCCGATCAGCCCGTGACCGGCCCCAGGGCGAGCAGGGTGCGGTCCGGCGGACCCGTCGTCCTCCACGGTGATCGTCAGGCGTTCAGGCTGGTAGTGCAGGAACAGCCGGGCACGGTCGGCTCCGGCGTGCTTGCGCACGTTGGTCAGGGACTCCTGCACGATGCGGTACGCGGCCAGGTCGGCCGCCGGCTCCAGCGGTTCGGCCGTGCCGCGCCGGGCGTGGCTCACGGCCAGCCCGGCGCGTTCGAACGACGCCAGCAGGGCCGGTACCTGTGCGAGACCCGGCATCGGGTCGCGGGACGCGACCGGGTCGTCGGACTGCCGGAGCAGGCCGACGGTCACCCGCAGTTCGTCCAGCGCGGAGCGGCTGGCGTCCCGGATGTCCTCCAGAGCTGTGAGGATTTGTTCGGGTCGCTGGTCCACCAGATGGACGGCGACGCCTGCCTGCGCGTTGATCAAGGCGATGTGGTGCGCGACGATGTCGTGGAGGTCGCGTGCGATGCGGACGCGTTCGGCCGCCACACGCTGCTGTGCTTCCTGCTCACGGGTGCGCTCCGCGTGCTCAGCCCGTTCCTCCACGGCCGCCACGTAGGCGCGTCGTGAGCGCACCCCGTCCCCGACCGCGGCCGGCAGAGCTGTCCAGGCCAGCATCGCGGCCTTCTCCGGGTCCAGCCATGACGCCGGCGCGCCCACCACGGCGGCGCTGACCAGAACGGCAGCCGAGACGGCTGCCACCGTCCAGGCGGTACGCCGGTTGGTCCGTACGGCCACGTTGTAGACAGACAACAGAACCGGGCTTGTCACCAGCGGGCTGTCTCGAACCCCGAGCAGTTGAAAGACCACCCCGCAGCCAATGGTGACGGCCAGTACGCCGAACGGGTGGCGATGCCGCCATACCAACGCGGAGCAGCCGACGGCTGCCAGTGCCACGGTGGGCCACCGCAACAAGAACTGGTGCTGGTGCGGTTGGACCGAGGCAGCCGCGACCGACAGCACGAACAGCACGGCCGAGCCCAACGCGTCCAACGCGCGGATCCGAGCTCGCGCTCCCCGTCCCCAACCGTTGATCACCGCCATGTCACCACCGTAGTTTCGACGGCCGGATCAGGCATCGCCTCGCCACGACACCGGGCACACGGTGAGCCCTGTCGGCCCTTGCCGCGATCGGTTACAGCCGGGCCCCGATTCCGGTCAGCGCCCGGACCTCCATCTCCGCCTGTTTGTCCGGATCTGCGGGACGCCTGCTGAACACGGTGCCGAGGTAGCCGCACACGAACGAGAGCGGAATCGACACGATGCCGGGATTCATGAGCGGGAAGCAGTGGAAGTCGACGCTCTTGATGATCGACGTGGAGGTGCCCGAGACCGCCGGTGAGAAGACGATGAGCACGAGGCAGGACACCAGGCCGCCGTAGATGCTCCAGAGTGTCCCCGAGGTGTTGAAGCGTTTCCAGTACAGCGTGTAGAGCATCGTCGGCAGGTTGGCGGAGGCGGCGAGCGCCAGGGCCAGCGACACGAGGAAGGCGACGTTCTGCCCGTCGGCCACGATGCCGCCGATGATGGCCAGGAAACCGATCACGATCGCTGTCAGTCGGGCCACCCGTATCTCGGACCGGGGATCGGCCTTACCGCGCCGTATCACGTTGGCGTAGACGTCATGGGCGAACGAGGCCGAAGCGGCAAGGGTCAGACCGGCCACGACCGCCAGAATCGTCGCGAAAGCCACCGCCGAGACAACTCCCAGGAGCACGACTCCACCGATACGGAAGGCGAGCAGAGGCGCCGCGGAGTTCTCGCCGCCCGGGGCGTGAACGATCACGTCGGAACCGACCAGAGCTGTGGCGCCGTAACCGACGACGAGGATTCCCAGGTAGAACGTGAACATCGACCAGGAGCACCACACCACCGACCTGCGCGCCTCCTTGGCATTGGGCACGGTATAGAAGCGCATCAGCACGTGCGGCAGGCTGGAGATACCGAGGACCAACGACAGTGCCAGAGAGACGAACTCGAGTTGGCTCGTCGCGTTATGGCCGTACAAACTGCCCGGTTCGAGCAGTCGTTCACCCAACGGGCTGTTCTGCGTGGCTTGTCGCAGGAGCGCCGAGAAGCTGAATCCGAACTTGCCGATGATGAACACGCTGATGAAGGTCACACAGACCAGGAGGAGGACGGCTTTGATGATCTGGACCCAGGTCGTGCCCTTCATCCCGCCCACCAGCACGTAGAGGAGCATGACGACGCCCACGCCGCTGATGAGGAGCGCCTGCCCGCCCCTGGTGTGCACGTCCAGCAACAACGCGATCAGCCCACCGGCGCCGGCCATCTGGGCGAGCATGTAGAAGAACGTGATCACCAGGGTGGCGTTGGCCGCCGCGGCCCGCACCGGGCGCTGCCTCATACGGAAGGCCATCACGTCGCCCACGGTGAACCGTCCGGTGTTGCGCAGCCTCTCACCGATGAGCAGAAGGGCGACCAGCCAGGCGACCAGCCATCCGACGGAGTAGAGGAATCCGTCGTAACCATGAACGGCGATCGCCCCGGAAATTCCCAGGAAGGAAGCCGCGGAGAGGAAGTCGCCGGACATCGCTATGCCGTTCTGCACACCGGTGAAGGAGCTGCCCGCGGCGTAGTAGTCGGCTGCCGTCTGGTTTCTGTTGGTGACCTTGTAGACGATGAGCAGAGTGATGACGACGAATACCAGGAACACGCTCAGATTGAGCATGGGGTTGCCGGTCGCTGCGGCGGCGATCTGCCGTGTCATTCTTTGTCGACTCCCGCCAGTTCGTGGATCCTGTCCACTTCCGGATCAAGTTTCTTCCGGGCGAAACGCCGGTATCCCAGAACGATCGCCATCGTGGACACGAACTGCATCAAGCCGAGGATGGTACCCGTGTTGATTTCGCCGGCGACCTTGTGGCTCATGAACCCGTGGGCGTAGGCGGAAAGCAGAACGAACGTCAGGTACCAGCAGAAGAAAAGGGCGCTCATCGGAAAGACGAACAAGCGGAGCCGTCTGCGCAGCCGGGAGAACTCCTCGCTCCGCTGAATCGCGAGGTAGTCGGGCTCGTGGTTGGGCTCGCCTTCGTGACGGGGGTCGATGAACTCCCGTCCGGCAGGCCGCTCGGACACGTCGAAGGCGGGCGACCCTGCCGGTCTGGTCACGTTCCTCGTCCTGGGGATTCGGGCAGGAGGACGCGTGGACGCTCCTGCGGCGAGCGATGGGAAGGAGCAAGCCATAGCCCCCTGAGCGGTGGAAAGTGTAGTGAGATCCCACGCACCGTCAACCAACACCCCACGACTCACGCGGTGAGTACCGAAACCCACATGGGCGTCCTGACGCACCCCCGAGAACCGTTCGGCCATTCAATGCCCTCAGCGGTTGCGAACTGAAGACGGCTTGATCTTCTTTTTGCCAACATTTACCGAACCGGACCATGGACGCACAGCGCCGCCGACCGAACCGCCGATTGTGGAGAGCATGTGCGTAACGGTTTGGTCCGTCGGTGCCCGGGGGTGGGAGGCCGCATTGTTGTCGTTCGCCTGGCTGCCCTAAACTCGCCAGGGTCCCACAGCACTTGACAGGTCGGTACACAGCGTGCGGGGATCGGTTCGCATCCGAGAGCTGGGAGACGGAACAATGGATTTCCTTGGGCGCACCCGCGATGTCGCCGGGTCGGTTGAGGGCCCTTGGTCGAACCCTCCCTTAGTTTTTGAAATGCAATCCTCCGCTGCCCGGGACACATGCCCGCTCCTGGGTTCGCGCACCGTGGCGTGACACCGGCAGGCAGTCGCGCCATCCCTCCGGCACCACCCTGTGCTGCCGGGCGTCCACGTCCTGCTCAGGTGAAAACCCGGGAGAAAACAGCATCGTGACAGGTACCTGCGAGCAAGCTGTTCCGAGTACGGAGCTCATGTCGTGACCGCGGCCAGGCATGCGGCCACGCGTCCGGTACGGCCGTCGCGATGGGCTTCGCTCGTGCAATGGCGGAACTGGCGGCTACTGGTGAAGCTGGCGGCGGTGCTGGTCACGCCCGCCCTGCTCGCTGTCGGCCTGGGCGTCGTGCAGATCCATGACGACGTCACAGGCGCCAAGGCCTACGCGGACATGCAACGCCTGGTCAAGATGCGTGGTGAGCTGCGGACTCTGCTGGAAGCCCTGCAGAAGGAACGCATGATGTCCGTCGAACGGCTGAGTTCCGACGCCACCGACGACGCCACCGACGACGGCGCCGGTCTGCGGCAGCAGAAGCGGAGTCTCGACAGCGCCCGGACCGCCGTCACCAACACCAGGAAGCAGGAAGTCTCCCTCACGGGCGTCACGGCGAATCGTTACCGCGACGCCGTCGGCCTCCTGGACCGCCTGCCCGCCCTGCGCGCACAGGTGGCGTCCGGCAGCATCAGTTCCTGGACCGCGCTCAACGACTACGGCACGATCATCACGGGGCTGCTCAATCTGGACCAAGCACTCGTCAGCCGGTTCGCCACCCCCCAACTCACCAGGTCGGCGACCGCGTTGTACGACCTGGAGGCTGTCGAGGAGCAGATCCACCTTCAGCACGCGATCCTGCTGCAGACAGCCGGCCGAGGCCGTCCGACGACCCCGGCGCTCATCAAGGCGCTGCAGGAGGCCGACGTACGCCTGCGGGACAAGCTCGGTGACTTCCGGACCCAGGCCACCGCCACGGAGCTGAGCGGGTACCGGCGGACGGTCACCGGCCCCGCCGTCAGTCGGCGTACGCACGTGGTGAGCGCCGTGCTGGCTCAGTCCCTCGCGTCGGGCACACGGCAGAAGGCCACCACGTCGTTGCCTGTCTCGGTCGACAGCTGGAACCGCGACTCGGAGACCACCGGAGCGCTCGTCGACAAGGTGTCGGACGGCTTCCTCCACAAGCTGCGCACATCGTCGGCCAAGCTGCAGGACCAGACGAGCAACCGTGCGGGCATGGCGTCCGTGATCCTCTTCGCCGTGCTCCTGCTCGCCCTTGCCATCGGTCTCGGGATCGGCAGGCATCTGCTGCGGTCGCTGACCGTCCTGCGCTCGACGGCACTCGATGTGGCCGAACGCCGGCTGCCCGCCGCAGTCGAGAGCATGCGCGAGGGGCTGAAGGCCGACGCCGTGATCGACCTCGTGCCGGTCGACACCACAGAGGAGTTCGGTCAGCTCGCCAGGGCGTTCGACACGGTGCATTCTCAGGCCGTGCGTCTGGCGGCGGAGCAGGCCGCACTGCGCGGTGACCTCAGGAACACCCTGGTCAACCTCTCACGGCGCAGCCAGAGCCTGGTGGACCGTCTGCTGCTGCTGATGGAACAGCTCGAGCGGCACGAAGAGGACCCGGAGCAACTGGCCAGCCTCTTCACGCTCGATCACCTGGCGACGCGCATGCGGCGCAACAACGAGAACATGATGGTCCTGTGCGGCAGCTCTCTGGTGCGCTCCTCCCACAGTGCGGCGCTGGACACCGTGCTGAGGGGTGCTGTCTCCGAGATCGAGCACTACCAGCGCGTGCTCGTATCGCCCGGTCCTCCCGTCGAGGTGATCGGGTACATAGCCGGTGACCTGGGGCGGCTGGTCGCCGAACTGCTCGACAACGCCACCGCGTTCTCCCCGCCGCACACCCAGGTGGTCGTCGGCGGTGCCCGGCAGCCCGACGGCTCGCTGCTGATCGAGATCCAGGACGGGGGTATCGGGATGAGCGAGAGCGAACTGGCCAGGGTCAACCGGCGCATGGCGACGGACGCCGCCACGGACGCGCCCGCGTCCCGGCAGCTGGGGCTGTTCGTGGTCGGCCGCCTGGCCGGTCGGCACGGCATCGCCGTCAACCTGAGTTCGCAGCCGGGCGTCAGGGGACTGCGGGCCCGTGTTCTGGTACCGGCCAAGCTGGTCACGGCACAGGCGCCGGCCCGCACGGACCAGCCGGGAATCATGGCCGAACACCCTTCTGCCATACTTCCGACGCGGACGCCCGGCGGCTGGACGGACGGCGGACGGACGTACGGCGGCCAGACCGGCAGCGGTAACGCGGCGTCGCGCCCGCCGCAGCGGCCGTTCGCCGTGGCTGCCGTGACGACAAGGCCCGTACCTGCCGACAAGGACGCGCCTCAAAAGCCCGCCGGCCCGCCGTGGTTCGCCCTCCCCGCAACGGCAACGGCAGCCCACAGCACCGGGAACGGCGTGGCCGCACCGGTGCCGCGCGCCTCGGCGGAGGAGCCCGCACCTGTCCCGTCGTCCTCGACCGAGGCACCCGGTGGCCCGGAGGCGACAGGCCACCCGGCGCCGGCACCTGCTCTCCCACGCCCCGCCGGGGACGGTGCGCGGGAGCCTGACCAGTCGGCCGACCTCACACAGGCCGGGCTGCCCAAAAGGGTTCCGTCCACACGATCCGCTCCGGCCCGGACCGAGCGGCCCGCCTCCGGGGACGGGGCAGCTGCGAGCCGGAACGCCAGCCGCGCCCACAGCTTCCTCAACAGCTACCAGTCGGGCATCCGTCGGGCGCAGCCCGATCAGACGCACAATCCATCGGCGACGGGCAGGAAGAACCCATGACATCGACCCACTCCCCGGAGGTGAGCCAGTTCGGCTGGCTGGTCACCAACTTCACGGAGCGAGTGCCCAATGTGGCGCACGCCGTCGTGATCTCGGCCGACGGACTGCTGCTCACCGCGTCGGACCAGCTGGCGGACGATCGAGCCGAGCAGCTCTCCACCATCGCGGCGGGCGCCATCAGCCTGGTCCAGGCTGCCGCCCGTTGTATGGACACCGGGAACGCGCTGCGCACGGTGATCCAGATGGAGAACGGCAACATGCTGATGATGTCGATCCGAGACGGCTCGTGTCTGGTCGCCCTGGCGGCTCCGGACTGCGAGATCGGCCAGATCGCCTACGAGATGACCGTGCTCGTCGACCAGGTCGGCGAGATGCTGACTCCGGAACTCCGTACCGAGTTGCAGCAGTTCCAGCAGTTCCAGCAGACTGCGGCCCGATAGTCGGACGGGGAGACCATGAGCACCGGGGATGGCCCGTCCGGCCCTCGAAGAGATCAGGAAGCGGAGGGCGAACAGACCTTCGCCGACGTACTGAACGCGTTCAGTTTCGGCACCGGACGACGTAGGCGGAAGACCTCCGGCACTCGTGGCACGCCGCAGGACATGACCTACGACGAGAGCGCCAACGCCTCGCCGCCGCCTGCCCCCGAGTCGTACGGGCCGGCTCCCCAGGTGGACTACCAGCCGGCTACCTGGGATGCCGGGAACGTGGAGCCGGGAGCACCGGCACCGGCCTCGTTCGTCCGCGCCTACGCGTGGACGGGCGGCCGGACCAGTTCGCACCACCACTTCGAGGTCGAGACCCTGGTCAGTGCCACCGATCCGAGCGGCGTCCCCGGCGCTGCCACCCAGTGGGACCGCGCGGTGCTCGACCTGTGCCGGGCACCGACGTCGGTGGCCGAGGTGGCGGCGCTCGTGGCGGTGCCGCTGGGTGTGGCCAAGGTCCTCCTCGGTGACATGGCGGATCGCGGGATGATCGTCGTCCACGAGACCGCGACCGACCCCGGCGACGCCCCGACCCAGGCACTGATGGAGAGGGTGCTGATCGGACTGCGTCAGCTCTGACGGGCGCCGTCGAGGGCGCCGTCGCTGACCTGGCTGGTCCTTTTCGGCCGGCGGCTCGCACAAGCGTGCGGCGCCCGCAGGGACAGCTGGGGTTGTCCGGACCGGCCGCCGATGGGAAGAGCCGGCGCCGTCGCGGCCCAGGGCCACCATGGCGGGGCGGGCTCCGCACCTGCTGTGGTCGGACGCCCGGGCAGCGACCCGACCGGCGGGTGGCTGGGCGCCCCACCCCGTCCGCACGATGACCGACAAGGCCGCACAGGCAGCACCGACCGCAGCCGACGTTCCCTCTGCCCGCACCCGCCGTGCCGGTATCCGTACTGCCCCTCCACTGCCGGCCCGGAGACACCGTCGGCCTCGACACAGCCGCGTCGCCCCGGCCCCTGTCCGCCCCCTGGTTCTTGGCATCGAACCTCAAGGCAGCCGCACGGACGGCGAGCGAAGACCTCCGCGCTCTCCATGCTCCAGGGGCAGGGCCGACAGGGCGCGGTCAGCCCACGGGGCGAGATCGGTGGGCAGCCCGGCGATGAGGGAGGTGAGCCGCTCGATCACGCGGACGGCATCGAGGTCGTAGTCGGCCGGCTGACCCCCGGTTCCGCCGTCCTCGGTGTCGGCCGGTTGGTCCCTGAGCACAGTGAGGACGTCCCGTCCCTGGATCGACCACTCCATCACCTCTGCGGCCAGCATCGCCTCGATGGTCTTCTCGGTGACCAGTGCCTCGGCGAAGTCCGGCCGCAGCGTTTCGACTTCGAGGGCGTATCGAGCGCGCCTGCCGCGTCGTCTGCCGCGCAGCGCGACGCGAATGGAGGGGAAGGCGGTGTCCAGGTGCACGGCACAGACGGTCACGTGGTGCTGCTGCCAGGCTCGGAAGGGCGCGAAAGGTTCGGGCTCGAAGGCGTCCGCGATCGTGAATCTCACGCCTCGATGGGTGCCGGACATCACGGCGAAGTGGTCGCGGAGTCCGGCCTGGGGCGGGCTGTTCAAGACCTCGGCCGGGGTGGTGGACAACCGTTGCAGGGGGCCGGGCTTCCAGCGCCCGGCGAGAGCCGGCAGGCGGTCTCGGAAGGCCCAGCCGCGAGCGCGCGCGAAGTTGCCGCGCTCGGCGACCGTGACGGCCTTGGCCGGGCGTCGCCGGAAGCCCGGCACGGCGTAGTAGACGGCGGTCAGAGCGCCGTACTCGGCCAGGGCGACCAGCCAGTGCACCCACTGCAGCGTCCAGCCTGCGTAGAAGAGACCGGCCGCCGCCAGGAAGTTCGGCGAGAAGCACTGCAGGGGTGTTCCGCCTGCCCGGTGTCGGGAGGTCCATATGGTGTCATCGCCTCCCGGCGCCTGGTCCGGGTCCGGTGCGCGGTTGAGGGACTCGGCCGCCACCAGGTTGACCACACCGAGCACCAGCGCGATCGGAACGACGGCGAGGCACGCGGTCGCCCAGTCGCCCCCTCGCGCGTCGATGACGCGGAACCAGATGGCCGCCAGGGCGCCCAGCAGCGCGACGGGCAGACACCCCAGACCTGAGTACGCAAGCATCGTCTTTTCCCCTTCAAGCCGGATCTGCGGGTCACCGGCGTGGTGATCAAGCAGAGTCGCCCGCTCGGTTCTCCGCCACGGCTGTTGCTCGCCAAGGCTGTTGTCGCTGAGGCTGTTGTCGCTGAGGCTGTTGCTCGCTACGACCGCTGCTTGCGCCGTGCCGACATCAGACCGATCAATCCGACGATCGCGAGCGGTGCCGCGACGAGGGTGATGACCGGTGCCCCGCCGATGAGGCCGACGGCGTTGCCGAGGACCCCGATGAGGACCAGTGCCCTCCATCCGGCGAGGTTGCCGCCTGTCTGTTCCTGTGCCATGTCGCTTCCTCCGCCTTGCCGGATCCGATGGAGCGTCAACGTGCTCCGCCACTGACCCGGCCCGCTGCGCGCGGACCTCCCCCAGGTGGCATCAGGCCAGCTCGGACCGGGTGGGAGAGCGGTAAGGGAAGTCCCCGGACCGGGCCGGACCGGGGGACGGAACCGGTCCCGTAATCCGGGCGTTCCGCCTAGAGTTGCTGAGATGGAAGAGCCGGAGCCCCCGGAGTCGGAGGAGTCGCCGAGAGCGGCGTTCGCTGCCGCGCTGACGCGGCTTCGGCACCGACTGCCGGATCTGTCGGACGAGTTGCTGGCCCGGCGGGCAAGCCGTACGGCGCTGCCGTCCGGGCGCCGCGTCGGCGTCAACGCCCGCAGGCTCGGTGAGTGGCTGAGCGGGCGGTCGGTGCCCCGCGACTTCCATGCCGTGGTCGCCTTCGTGCGCGCCGTCGAGTCGCTGGCGGGCCCCGCCGGTCCGCGGTCCTCGATCGCCGACTGGGAGCGGCTGTGGCGCGCGGCGTACGAGGACCGCGCCCCTGCGGTGCCCGCGCCGCGTGTCACCGCCGACCGGGCCGGAGACGCTGCGGACGAGGTGGTCGTCGGTCGGCCGCCGAGCGACGCGGCCTCGTTGCGGGAGCGGGCGGCCCTGTCGAATGCGATCGACGTGGCGCTGCGGGACGACGCGGTCCGGGAGGTCATCCTCACGGGGGCGGGCGGAGTGGGGAAGTCGCAACTCGCCGCAGCCGCCTTCCACCGGTCCAGGCAGCCCGGCGGGGTACGGGTGTGGGTGCCCGCCTCATCCCGTCAGTCCGTGCTCACGGCGTACGCGCGAGCATGGCGGGTGGTCTCGGGCGGGGAAGGCGGAAACGGGTGGGACGACGAGACGCAGGCCGATCTCTTCGTCGCATGGCTGCGTACGACGACGCGGCCATGGCTTGTCGTACTGGACGATGTCGACGAACCGGTGGACCTGCGGGGCCTGAGGCCGGTTGGGGAACACGGCAGGAGCGTGGTGACGACCCGTCGGCGGGACGCGGCGGTGATCCGTTCGTCCTCCCGGGTCGTGCAGGTCGCGACCTTCGCGCCCGAGGAGGCCGTCGACTACCTCCGCTCACGGCTCGCGGCCGGCGAAGGCGGGGACGACGAAGGGGAGCTGCACACGCTGGCGGAAAGACTCGGCCACTTCCCGCTCGCGCTGTCCCAGGCTGCGGCGTTCCTCATCGACACCGGCATGCCCCTGACCACGTACCGTCAACTCCTGGAGGACCAACGGCAGACGCTCTCCGATCTGCTGCCGGCAACCTCCCCGGCCGACGAACACGGCGAAACCGTGGCCACCGCCTGGCAGCTCGCCCTGGACCGGGCGCAGACCCTCGCGCCCGCCGGAAGCGCCAAGGCCACCCTGGAACTTCTGTCGATGCTCGCACCGGACGGCATCACGGAGGCGGTGTTGCACACGACGGCGGCCCGGCGGTGGATCGTCCAAGGAGCTGACGACCACAGCGACACGGGCCACGGACCGGCACAGCCCGGCGAACGGGCCGTGCTCCTCTCACTGCGCGCTCTGCACCGGCTCAGCCTGGTGACGCACGACCCGTCCCGCACGCCCGCGTCGGTCGAGGTGCACGCCCTCGTGCAGCGCGCCGCCCGCGAGAGCGTGTCGGAGCACGTCCTGCCGCGCCTCACCGTGGCAGCCGCCGACGCCGTCGAGGAGCTCTGGTCGTCCACGGCGGACAGCGCGTACGAGCCCGAGACGGAGGCAGCCCTGTACCGCAGCGTCGAAGTCCTGCGCCGGACGACGGGCGGCGACCGGCTGTGGGACGGCCGCATGCACCCTGTTCTGCGCCGTACAGGCCTCTATCTGGCCGGACTCGGCCGCGACGCGGCGGCGCGGGACGTCTGCCAGGAGCTGCTGGACCTGGCGCGGCCCCGCCTCGGCGACGAGCACCGCGATGTCCTGTACCTGCGCTGCCGGGTCGCCCTGGCCGCCGGTGAGCTGGGGGACGCGGCGTCGACCCGCGCATCGCTGGAGGACATCCGGCGGGACGCCGAGCGAATCCTGGGCCCGAGGAACCCGGACACCCTGACGGTACGGCTGCACGAGGCCCGCTTCCGGATGGAAGAGGGCGCGGTGGCCGCCGCCCTGGACGACTTCACCGAACTCGCCGACCAGGCAGCCGAAGCCCTCGGCGCAAGCCATCCCCTGGTACTCGACGCGCGAAGCCACGCCGCGCTCTGCCGTGGCCTGGCCGGCGACGCGGTCGGCGCGCGGGACGCCTGCGCCGCCCTCGTCGAGATGCTGGAACAGCGGCACGGCCCCGGCCATCTGCTCACGCTGAGCGCCCTCACCGATCTGGGCAGGTGGGCCGGCGAGGCGGGCGACACGCATGCGGCGGTCGACATCTACCTGCGGGCGGTGGCACGGTTGGAGTCCGCTGTCGGCCGCCTGCACCGGGACACCCTCATCGCCCGGCACAACCTCGCGTACTGGCGGGGACTGGCGGGTCAACACGAGCGCGCGGTGACGGAGTTCACCGCCGCGGCCGAGGACGCCGAGCGCGCGCTCGGCGCCGACCATCCGACCACTCTCACCTACCGCGTCAACCTGAGCTTCTGGCGCGGCCTCGCCGGCGAGCCGGCCATGGCGCTCGCGGAGTTGGCCGAACTGCAGCCCAGGGTCGACAGCGTGCTCGGCGCCGACCACCCACGGGCGCTGCGAACCCGCCAGCAACACGCCGAGCTCCTGGAACGCTCGGGCGACAGAAGCGGGGCTGCCACCCTGCTCACCTCGCTGCTGGCCGACATGATCCGTGTCCAGGGCAGCGGCCACCCGCGTACAGGCGAGGCCGCGGAGGCGCTGGCCCGCTGCGGCGAGCGGCAGATCCGGTGAGGTTCGTCGGTCTGACGTCAAGTCCTCGTGTCCGCCTCGCCGAGACAGCCGGCGGGGAGGAAGCCGTCGAGGCCGAGCTCGTCTTCCGCCTCGATGCCGAGGGCTTCCCACGCGCCTGACACCACGCCGGCTCTGCCGACTCGGTCCCTTGCCGAACCCCGATCACGCCGCGTCGTCCCAGCGCCGCGACGCGACGGTGAACCCAGCTTCTGAACTCCTTCCACGCGCACCGCGTACCGCCTGCCGCGTGCCGTCACTCGCCGTGAAGGATCGCCACGTCCGGGCGGCCCCGGCAGGTTCGGGCGGCATCATCGCCGTCTGGCGGTCGAGGCCGGGACATCCCGGGTGGTGACTCCCGCGGCGGATGCTGTCCCGATCGCGGAGGGAGAGGGGCTCGGGTGCGGGGACAGCGACGGGCTCGGTGAGACCGAGGGCGGGCCGGCGGGACCGACCGGGGTGTTCGCATCCCGGTCGGTGACGGCGAACACCGCGGTGGCAACGGCCGCGGCCAGGCCGAACAGCACGACGACGGTCCTGCGGGACGGCAGAAGGAACCGGCGCGACTCGGTGGGAGGGACTCCGGGCCGCAGGTTTTCCAGGTTCACGGCATTGGCGCGGGCCTCAAGGGCGCCGCGCAGTCGCTGCTCGATCGCCTCGTGGTGGATCTGACCGCGGCTCATCGGCGGGTCTCCGCTCTCACGCACCGCCGGCAGCGGGACGGACGGGGGTGCGACTGAGGGGGATACTCGGTCATCGGGCGATCTCCAGGTGTCTGCCGAGAGTGTCCAGTGCCCGGCTGGCGGTCGACTTGACCGTCCCGCGGGAGACACCGAGGGTGTCGGCGATCTGGGCCTCGGTGAGGTCCGACCAGTAGCGCAGGACCAGGACCTCGCGCTGTCTTCGGGTGAGGCGTTGCAACGCGTCGATCACTTCTTGGTGGGTCTCGGCGAGCAGCACGCTCTTGTCGGCCGACGGGACGTGGCGTTCGCGCTCGGGGACATGGGCGCGTGACGTACGGCGCCGGCGCAGGACCGAGCGGGCCGCGTTGACCACGCTGGTCCGCAGATACGCCTCGGGGTCGTCCAGATCCGCGAGCCGACGGCCATGGCGGCGCAGGAGCGCCGCGAAAGCGTCCTGCACCACGTCCTCCGCCGTCGGGAGGTCGTCCACCAGGAGCAGGGCCAGCCGCACCAGCGCCAGCCGGCGATGGCGGTAGAGCTCGTTGAAGCCGTACTCGTCGCCGACGGTGCCCGTACGGGCGGACACGGCCTCGAACGGAGCTCTCCCGGTCTGCCGCCCTGCTGGTGAGCGCAGCGCGAGCCGGTCCTGGGCTCGGCGCATCAGGTCCGCGGCGCCATGGACCAAGGTGTGCACCTGGCAGTACGTCCGCCGCCGCCGGCCGGCCGACGGTGCGGCGGCTGGGATCGTCGCTGTTGTCACAGGTCTCCTGGAGGTCGTCGTACCAGTGCGGTACGCCCGTGGCCCCGGGCGTACCGCGCCGTGCCGCCTGGCCCTGCGCCGTGCGGTACGTGTTCACATGGTGTCGCCGGACGACCGACGATCAGTCGGCGGGCAGGAAGTCGGGGCCGGGTTCCCTGCCGTGCGACGGTGTTGCGGGGGCCGGGACATCAACGGACCCGGAGAGCCCTGGCGGCTTAGCCCACCGACCCCGCAGGCACAATTCCCCCCGGAAGCGCAGACGCCGTCGTCTGCGCAACCGGAGACGCCGTCGTCTGCGCAACCCGAGACGCCGTCGTCTGCGCAACCCGAGACGCCGTGGTCTGCGCAACCGGAGACGCGTGCTTCCGCGCCGTGCCGGTCTTCACCGAGGCCTTCACAGCGGGCGTCTCCGACCCGGACACGTAGGGCTTGGCGTGCTTCGCGGCGGAAGTGGACGCCGCCGAGGAGGCCGCGTGCGTCTGTGCCGTATCGGCGGAGACGGCCGCTTCGCCGGTCACGGCGTGGGCGGTGACGGACCCGCCGAGAGCCAGCGCGGCTCCCACAGCGGAGGTGCCCAGAACAATGCGGACCCGGCCTGAGCGGAAGCTGCGGACGGCGGTGTGACGTGCTGACATGGTCGGTCCTCGAATCATCGGTGTCTGTCTGTCGGCTGACCGCCCGTCATGGGTGGCTTCCCTTGCGGCGGCCCGGTGCTGGAGGCGCTTCCACTCCGACAGACGTCCGAGGCCCCTCCAGGTTGCGGGTCGGACGAGACGAACACCGGAGTGATCGAGTGATCTGGGTCACCAGAACCGGGGAGGGCGTGAAGGCGCTGTTCGAAGCGGCGACGGGGTGCGCGAACGTGACGAGCTGCTGCCCGGTGTCACGGCGCCGACGCGGCCGGCGGCCTCAGCAAACGCCGCACCGCCGCCCCGGCTCGCGGAGGCCACCCTTGCCGCACGGCTCGCGGATCTGGACGGCGCGACGGCTGCGCTCAGAGGACCGACAACGTGAACCGGCTCCAGGAGATCAGACTCGTGCATCCCGCTGCTGAACTTCCTTTGGCACTCCGGCCACTGTCACGAAGTCGTTGTCCACGTGGAGAACGGTGTGCCCGTGGTGGACCGCGGTCGCACACACCAACAGATCGGTCTGGAGGAGCAGGTTGCCAGCCGAGCAGCCGGCCTCGGCCGGCCCCGCGCGCACCCCTTCAACTCCCGCCCTGAAACGGGTGCTTGAGGAGCACGCCGGACTGCTCCATCAGGCTGACGTGAGCCGGCCGGTGAGCGGCTCCGTCGCGCCTGGTACGCGGGACGGATTCGCACAGGTAAAGCGCGTGTGACGAAAACGTTGACGGAATCATTGCCCCCGCTTATCTTCTGACCGAATTTACGAACCACGTTCGAAATCACGAACAGGGACGGTCCCGCATGCCAAAGATGTCAAAGCAGCCCCCCGCCAGACGCCACAGATCCCTGATCCTTTGCGTGCTCGCCGTACTGATCGCCATGGTGTCGGCGACGACCCCGGCCACCGCCGCCGACGGCCAGCCGTACACCAACGCGATCAAGTCGCAAAAGGGCGCCGACCCCTGGCTCCAGTACTACAACGGCAACTACTACCTGGTCACCACCTCCTTCACCGGTGTGCTGACCATGCGGAAGTCGCCGACCCTGGCGGGACTGTCCACGGCCGCCAGCGTCCAGATCTGGAGTGACACCACCTCCACCCGCAACACCAACATCTGGGCGCCGGAGATCCACTTCCTCGACGGCCACTGGTACCTGTACTACTCCGCGGGACAGAGCGGTGTCTCCTGCTGCGACTCACAACGCACCCATGTCCTGGAGAGCGCGGGCACCGACCCGATGGGCCCGTACACCTACAAGAACCAGCTCAGCGGCTCCAACCTCACCCCCGGCGGCTGGCTCATCGACGCCACCGTCCTCGAGAACAACAACAACCTGTACCTGATCGGCAGCGGCTTCATCAACGGCAGCAAGCAGAGCCTGGTCATCGCGCCGATGAGCAACCCGTACACGCTGGCGAGCAGCACCTTCACGATCATCTCCAGCCCCACCGCGAGCTGGGAGACCTCGGGCGGCGCGGTCAACGAAGGCCCCGAGCCGCTCTACCACGACGGCCGCACCTTCCTCACCTTCTCCGCCAGCTACTGCGCGACCGCGGACTACAAGCTGGGCCAGCTGGAACTGACCGGCACCGACCCGCTGAACCCCGCCTCCTGGACGAAGAAGTCCACGCCGGTCTTCCAGCGCGATGACGCGGCAGGTGTCTACGCCCCCGGCCACAACGGCTTCTTCACCTCACCGGACGGCACCGAGAACTGGATTGTCTACCACGCCAACGACTCCGCGAACGGCGGCTGCGGCAACGGCCGTACGACGCGGGCGCAGAAGTTCACCTGGAACGCGGACGGCACCCCGAACTTCGGCACCCCGGTGGCGCTCGGCACCACGCTGCCCGGCCCCTCGGGCGAGACCGCGACGACCCCGACCGCGTACACCCTGGTGAACCGCAACAGCGGCAAGTGCCTGGACGTCGAGGGCGGCAACACCGCGGACGGCACCAACATCTTCCAGTGGAGCTGCACCGGCGGCGCCAACCAGAAGTGGCGCGTCGAGGACCTCGGCAACGACACCAGCCGGCTGGTCAACGTCGCGACCGGCAAGGTCATGGACACCGCGAGCTGCGCGACGGCCGACGGCACGAACATCCAGCAGTGGTCCTGGCTGAACAACAACTGCCAGAAGTTCAGGCTGGTCTACACGGCCACCGGCGACTACGTGCGGATCGTGAACGAGAACAGCGGCAAGGTCGCCGACGTCGCCAACTGCGGCACCGCGAACGGGACGAACGTACGGCTGTGGACCTGGCTGAACAACAACTGCCAGCAGTGGCGCCTCGTCCCCACGACCTGACCTCCCCCCCGTTATGGTTTCCGCGGTCCTGCAAGAGGACCGCTGGCCTCCGGGTCC
The DNA here is from genome assembly GCF_036898825.1 of Streptomyces sp. B21-083. Classification (GTDB taxonomy): domain Bacteria; phylum Actinomycetota; class Actinomycetes; order Streptomycetales; family Streptomycetaceae; genus Streptomyces. The sequence goes on from NZ_JARUND010000002.1 coordinate 3,148,247, forward strand.
GGCATGGCTGTTCCCCCCTGTCGAACCGATGACCTGGGGGGTGGTGTGCCACCGGGCCCGAGAGGCGCCGTTGGAGACGCTGATGAGAGGTCCGACTACCGCCCGGCCGAGCGCAATGCCCGGCCGTTTGCGGGCGGCAGGTCTGCATAACGTGGATGCGCGCACGACGCCAACGCCCAGGCCAGCACCGCACGCCCCGTTCGGGAGGACGGGTTGAACGACTACGACGAGACAGGCGTCTTCCAAGACCTACACACAGGCCCTTCTCCGCCTGGCCAGACAACGCAGCAACGTCCTGTTCGCGATGCTCCGCGACGGCACCTTCTACCAACCCCGAACCCCACGCCTCGCTTGACGAAAGACATAGAGGCACCCCCCCGTAAACTGGAGCAACCCTTGAGACGCAACGCCGTACGGCTGCTCATGGCCGTCCTCTTCGCCCTGGTGGGCTGTCTCGCCGGACCCGGCACCATGGCCCACGCGGCCGTGCCCGCCTCCCCCGGCGTGACCTACACCAACCCGATCGCCGAGAAGCGCGCCGACCCGCAGATCTTCAAGCACACCGACGGCTACTACTACTTCACCGCGACCGTGCCCGAGTACGACCGCATCGTGCTGCGCCGGGCCACCACCATCCAGGGCCTGTCGACGGCACCCGAGACCACGATCTGGACCAAGCACGCCAGCGGTGTGATGGCCAACCACATCTGGGCACCGGAGATCCACTACATCAGCGGCAAGTGGTACGTGTACTTCGCCGCCGGCTCCACCAGTGACCAGTGGGCGATCCGGATGTACGTCCTGGAGGGCACCGGAGCCAACCCGCTCACCGCGACCTGGGCCGAGAAGGGCCAGATCAAGACGACGTGGGAAAGCTTCTCCCTCGACGCCACCACCTTCGTCGTGGGCGGCGTCCGCTACCTCGCCTGGGCCCAGCGCAACCCGGCCGAGAACAACAACACCAGCCTGTTCATCGCCAAGATGGCCGACCCCTGGACACTCACCGGCACTCCGGCGGAGATCTCCCAGCCGACGCTGTCCTGGGAGACGGTCGGCTACAAGGTCAACGAGGGCCCGGCGGTGATCGAGCACGGCGGCAAGGTCTTCATGACCTACTCGGCCAGCGCGACCGACTCCAACTACTGCCTGGGCATGCTGACCGCCTCATCGACGGCCGATCTGACCAACCCGGCCTCCTGGGCCAAGGGTGCGCAGCCGGTGTTCAAGACGAGCGACGCGACCTCGCAGTACGGTCCGGGCCACAACTCCTTCACCGTCTCCGAGGACGGCAAGTCCGACATCCTCGTCTACCACGACCGCAGCTACAAGGACATCACCGGCGACCCGCTGAACGACCCCAACCGCCGCACCCGCGTCCAGAAGGTGTACTGGAAGGCCGACGGCACCCCCGACTTCGGCATCCCGGTGGCCGACGGAGTCACCCCGCAGCGCTTCTCGTCGTACAACTTCGCGGACCGCTTCATCCGCCACTTCGACTACCGCGGCCGCATCGACGCCAACGTCAGCCCGCTGGCGGACTCGCAGTTCCGCGTGGTCACCGGCCTGACCGGCAGCGGCACCGTATCGCTGGAGTCGGCCAACTTCCCCGGCTACTACCTGCGGAGCAACGCGAGTTCCGAGGTATGGCTACAGAAGAACGACGGCACGGCGCAGTTCGCGTCCGAAGCCACCTTCTACCAGCGGGCGGGTCTGTCCGACTCGGCCGGGGTCTCCTACGAGTCGTACGGCTCACCCGGCCGCTACGTCCGCCACTTCAACTACCTGCTGTACGTGCAGACGCCGAGCACGGCCACGGACCGGGCGGACGCCACGTTCTACGCGCAGTAGCACGTGCGGACGGCTCTCACCGGGGCCGCGGACCGGTGTCGAAGGCGGCCTCCGTTGGTTGGCCCGAACATGATCGGAACGGTCTTCCGAAGCGACGACGTGCCCAGGGACCCCCTGCCGCCCGCCCGTGTCCAACAGCTGTTGGGGCGACGGCTGTCGGAGCGGGAGGGGGGCGCCCTGCTGACGGGGTTCCTCACCGGGCTGGAACAGCGGGCCGACGTCCTCCAGCCGTACGACGCACCCCGCCTCGGCACCGTTTTGGTCGACCTGCTGTCCGCCTGGTTCGCCCAGGTGCTGGAGGCGGAGGATGCGCTGGCGCCTGCGGCTGCGCGGCGGACCGACCGTCGGTCGGCGACCGTCCCGTCCCGCCCCAGCGGCTGGTCAGAGCACTGCACGAGACGGCCGGACAGCCCCCTCGGGTTGGGCCTCCAAGTCACGCACGAGCCCCCATCTGCAATTATTACGCTTGCGGCATACACCACTGACGTCATAACGGGAGGGACGCGGTTCTCGCGGTCACCTGCGTGCTCGACGACACGCCACGACGGCAGGAGTCGTCCCCGACATTTGGCCGGGCAGTGCTGCAGTCCGACGCGAGGGTCCTCGCGGAGACGTCGCGGGCGCGGCCGGTCAGCCGCGTTGCCGGCGGGCGCGCAGGGCGTTCCAGTGGCGTAGCCGGTCGCTGATCTGGGCTTCGTAGCCGTTGCGGGTGGGCTGGTAGTACGTCTCGCGGTCCATGTCGTCGGGGAAGTAGTCGTCACCGGAGAAGCCGTCGGCTGTGTCCGGGTCGTACTGGTAGTCCTCGCCGTAGCCGAGGTCTTTCATCAGCCGGGTCGGGGCGTTGAGGATGTGGGCGGGTGGCATGAGTGAACCGGTGTGCCGGGCTGATCGGTGTGCGGCGTTGAAGCCGCGGTAGACGGCGATCGACTTCGGGGCGGTGGCGAGATAGACGACGGCCTGGGCGATCGCCAACTCGCCCTCGGGGGAGCCGAGTCGCTCGTACACGTCCCAGGCGGCGAGAGTCTGCTGGACGGCGTGCGGGTCGGCCATACCGATGTCCTCGTTCGCGAAGCGGACCAGGCGGCGGGCGACGAACAGCGGGTCCTCGCCGCCGTCGAGCATCCGGGCGAGCCAGTACAGGGCCGCGTCCGGGTCGGAGCCACGCATCGACTTGTGCAGCGCGGAGATCAGGTTGTAGTGGCCCTCCTGCGCCTTGTCGTACAGCGGGGCCCGCTGCTGGATGTGATGGGCGAGCCCGGCGGTGTCCAGGGTGGTTTCGGTGTCCGGGAGGGCTTGGAGCTGTTCGGCCATGTTGAGGAGGTAGCGGCCGTCTCCGTCGGCCATGGCGATCAGCGCGCGGCGGGCGTCCTCGTCCAGGGGCAGATGGTGACCGGTGAGCTGTTCGGCGCGGTCGAGGAGCGTGGACAGTGCGGCTTCGTCGAGGCGTTTGAGGACGAGGACCTGGGTGCGGGAGAGGAGGGCTCCGTTGAGTTCGAAGCTCGGGTTCTCCGTGGTGGCGCCGATCAGGGTGACGGTGCCGTCCTCGACGTAGGGCAGGAAGCTGTCCTGCTGGGCGCGGTTGAAGCGGTGGATCTCGTCGACGAACAGCAGGGTGCCCTGGCCGATGCCGCGTCGGCTTCGTGCGGTGGCGAAGACCTTGCGCAGATCGGCCACGCCGGAGAAGGTGGCCGACACTGGCTCGAAGGCCAGGTTGCCGGCGTCCGCGAGGAGCCGGGCGATGGTGGTCTTCCCGACGCCGGGCGGGCCCCACAGGATGGCGGAGCCGAGGCGCTGCTGGGCGACCATGCGGCCGAGCGGGGCGTCCGGGGCAAGGAGGTGGTCCTGCCCGACGACATCTTCCAGCCGGGTGGGGCGCAGGCGGTCGGCGAGGGGCCGGGAGGGCTCCTCGCCGAAGAGCGGCAGGGTCACTTCGGTCGGTTCCATCGGTCTCTCGGGTCGCAGGCGGACGTGTGCGGACAGGTGCGTACGTGTGCGGGCATGACGAGCCTTGCACGGGGCACTGACAGGCGTCGGCTCAGCCGTTAGTGGGGAAGGTCGCGGCGTTCATCGGGCACCGGGGCGGTCGCGTCGCGGCAGCCGCTCGACGGCCAAGTGGTAGGAGTCCTCGACCACGTCGGTGACCAGCCGCTCGGTGATGCCGGGTCCCGGCCCCAGTGAGATCCAGTGCCGTTTGTCGAGATAGCGGCCCGGTGTGATCGATGCGTGGCCGCGCTCCAGTGCCCGCGCGTGCTCGGGTTCGCACTTGACCGTGATGATCTGTTCGTCCGGGTCGTCGGTGACGATCAGGAACACCTTGCCCGCGACCTTGTACACGTCGAGTCCGGGGGTGAAGGGGTAGCCGTGGCTGACGTCGGGGAAGGCCAGGGCCACCTGTCGGGCGGTGTCCTGAAACCGGTCACCGGCCGCGCTCACCGGGCCGCCCGCGTGCCGGTGCCGTAGGTGTGCGGGTCGACGGGCTGCTCGGCCTTGGGCAGGTGGGCGACGACGAGCCGGTAGGAGTCGGTGACGAGCTCCCTGACGAGCTCTTTGTCGACGCCGTCTCCGCTCTCCAGGGTGATCCAGTGCTTCTTGTTCATGTGATAGCCGGGGGTGATGTGGCGGTACTGCTCCCGCAGGGCCTGAGCCTCACCGGGATCCGCCTTGAGGATCACCACGGGCCGCCCCGGGACTTCGGTCATCAGCATGAACACCTTGCCGCGCACCTTGAAGACCTCCCAATCAGGACCGAAAGGGTGTTCCAGCTGAGCTCCGGGGAGCTCCTCCGCGCAGTCGGCAGCGGTCTTGTGCAGGGCCGGTCCGCTCATGGGCGTTCCCTTCCTCAAGTGGTGACGGACTGTGGCATCGAAAGACGTGGAGGGCGCGCCGCGCGGGCGCGGCGGCACGTCCCATCCTTCCGCCGCAGCCAACCAGAAAGGCAGTAGGCTGCGGACACGTGATGGTCGACAGGCGACACCCTGACCCGAGCGGAAGCGCGGCCGGTCCGGCTGCGGTTCCGCTGTTCGGTTTTCAGCCCCCGGTCGGCACTCCGTACGGCCTTGAGGTGAGTACCGTCGAGGACTTCTTCGCCCAGCACGACGACTGGCCGTGGAACCCACCCCGGCCGGGCCGCGCCACCTTCCACTACCTCATCGCCGTCACTGAGGGTGAGCTGCGGCACGACGTCGACCACGTCACGCGGACCGTTGCCCCCGGCCAGTGGCTGTGGGTGCGTCCCGGGCACGCGCAGTGCTGGCATCCGCCCGGCGCGGCCCGCGGCCCGTTCATCCTGTTCGAACCGGACGTGCTGAGGCCCGACATCGCCCGCCTCCTGGCCCCGCTCACCGCGCACGAGGCCCCTGCCGTGCTCACCCCGCACCCCGACGACACCGCCTGGCTCCATCAGACGGCACTCCAACTCCTGGACGAACACCGCGCACTGGGGCGCCGCCCCCTCGACATCCACCACGCCCTGCGCCGCAGCCTGCTCGAATCGCTGCTGCTGCGCCTGGCCAACTCCCAAGGCATCGCCTCCACCGGCACGGCCACGGCAGGCACCGGCCGCGCCGACAGGTACCGGTGCTTCCTGGACGCTCTGGAGCTGCACTTCCGCGAACTGCACCAAGCCGCGGACTACGCCGAGTTGCTCGACTGCTCGGTCCGCACCCTCACCCGCGCCACCCAGGACGCCACCGGCAAGGGGGTACGTGAACTCATCGACGAGCGGCGCCTCCTGGAAGCCCGGCGCCTGCTGGGAGCTGCCCGGTGGGACGCCCGGACCGTGGCCGTCCACCTCGGCTTCACCGACCCCGCGAACTTCGGCCGCTTCTTCCGCGACCGCACCGGCCTCACCCCGGCCGCCTACGCGGCTCACGAAGCGAGGACCGACGCTTGACGGAAACGCGGCGAACGCCGGGCTTGCCCGTCAGGAGGCAATGGCTGTCTTCGCAGTCTGCGCGTTGTCGCACCGCTCACTGTCAAGGGCCCGCCGGATGAACTCCTCACGGGTCGCGCTGGAAGCGCGCGACACAGCCGCATGATCCACCGTCATGTCGAACCCGTGGAAGCTCCCGCCCCACATGTGCAGATCGACGCTCACTCCCGCCTCGGACAGACGGCCGGCGTAGCTCAGGATCTCGTCGCGGAACCCCTCGGCCGAGCCGGTGTCGATGTAGGTGCGTGGCAGCCGGCTGAGGTCCTCGGCGCGGGCCGGCGCGGCGTACGGCGACACGTCCGGGCCGCCGCGCCGCTCGCCCAGTACGGAGGTCCACGCGTACAGGTTGCTGTGACGGTCCCATACGCCTTCGCGGTCCACCATGCGACTGCTGTGCGTCTCGAAGCGGTCGTCGAGCATGGGGCAGATCAGAACCTGGTGGCTGAGCGAGGGAAAGGCGCGGTCGCGGGCGAGCAGCGCGGTCCCCGCCGCGAGGCCGCCGCCGCCACTGACTCCGGCGATCATGAGCCGCTCGGGGTCGATCCCGAGCTCGGCCGCGTTCTTCGCCATCCACACCAGCCCCGCGTAGCAGTCCTCGACCGGCGCGGGATCGGGGTGATCCGGCGCCAGTCGGTACTCGACCGACACGACGACCGCACTCCCCTCGATCACATGGGGAAGGAGATGACTCACGTGGTCCCGGCGTCCCCCCATGATCATCCCGCCACCGTGGAGGCTGAGGATGCCTCCCTTGGGACCTCGGTCCTCGACGGGGCTGAGAATCAGCACCGTGATGTCCGACTCGCCTTCCGGCCCCGGCACCTGGCGCTCCTCCACCCGCACTCTGCCGCCCGCAGTCAGAGCCTCCGAATCCAACCCGGGGGATCCCGCGGCGATCTGCTGCCGAATCTCCTGCAGGGTCTCGTCCGTCAGGGCCGGAAAGACGGCCCCCCGTGCCTCCTCGACGGGCGCGAGTTCCGGGTCCAACGGGGGCCGGATGGTCGTGGCACCGAACAAGTCTGCTGCTGTCTGGTCCGTCATCTCTTCTCTCCTTCGGAACCAACGGGGAGCGGCGACGCTCACCGCCGTGCTGAGGCACCCACCACGCACGATGTGTGCGATGACCTTGTCGCGTCCCGCGATCAGGTTTCAGTCGTCGAGGACGACGACGTGCTTGCCCGGCGTGGCTCCGGATTCGAGGTCGGCCTGGGCATCGCGGACCTGTTCCAGGCCGTGGTAGCTCTTCGCGACCGGGACGTGGAGGCGTCCTTCGGCGATGGCCTGGAGCTGGTGGGCGAGGACGTCGGCCGGGAGGTCGGCGGCCTGACCGCTGTAGGAGGTCAGCCGCACCCCGCCCGGGATCATGAACGGGCTGAAGTCGGGGATCGTCCACTGGCCCGCCAGGGCTCCGGTGAAGCAGACCGTGCCGTGGCGGCGGACGGCGTTGAGAGTGTCGGGGAGGGCCGAGCAGCCGACCAGTTCCAGGGCGGCGTCGACGCCGTCCGGGATCAGCTCGCGCACCTGGTCGGCGAGGGTGCCGTTGTCGACGAGGGGGTGGTCGACGCCTGCGGCTCTCAGTTCCCCTGACCTCGCCGCGGTGCGGGTGGTGGACAGCACGGTCGCTCCCAGATCCTTCGCGATCGTGGCCGCGCTCAGCCCGACCGTGGAGGTGCCGCCTCGGATCAGCAACGTCTGCCCGGCCTTGAGGTCCAGGCCGGTGGTCAGCGATCCGTAGGCGGTCTGGAACATCTCCGGCAGCGCACCGACGACCTCCCACGGCAGGCTGGTCTCGAACGGGATGACCTGTGCCACGGGGACGGTCACGTACTGGGCGTAGGCACCGTCGTAGGCGCGGCCCATGCCGCCCATCATCGTGGCCACCTGCTGTCCCGGCCGCAGTTCGCTGTCCTCGTCGGCGTCATCGACCACGCCGACGCCCTCGATTCCGGGGATGCGCGGGTAGGTGACCTCCGCATCGGACTCGCCCTTGCGGGTGGAGACCTCGGATTCGTTGACGCCGAACGCTTTGACCTTGATCCGCACCCAGCCGGGCTTGCGGACGGGCACCGGGACGTCCTTGATCTCCAGTGCCTCCAGGCCGCCGGGCCGGGTGACGACGACGGCCCTCATCGTCGCCGGTGCGGCGTCGCCGGCTGCTGTCGGTTGGCTCATGTCGCGTACCTCACTCCGTGTTGTCCCCTTGTCCCCCGCGCTCTTCCGTATCGCCCGCCGGCCGTCAGGGGCGGTCGATGCCTTCCCACAGGTCGAGGACCTGCTGGTAGTGGGCGGTGCCCTCGAAGGGAGAGTTGCCGACGGTTTCCGAGGTGGGCTGGTCCGTGACGGCGGGCCACAGGCGGGAGTGCTCGCCGGTGGCGAAGTCGAGCACGATGTCGCGGATACGGGTGTCCCGCTCGGCCTGCTCCGCGCTGCGGCCCGGCTGTTCCTGGCCGACCAGGGCGTACATCTCGGTGCCGTGCACGGCGGGCGCGCCCTCGGCGGGTCCGATCAGGAGGAGGTGGGCGTTGCCGCCTGCGGCGGCGTGCGCCAGGGCGCCGCGGGCGGCGGGGATCGCGAAGAGGTAGTCCGCCATGACCGCGGCGCGGACCTCGGCCGGGGTACGGCCGCCCTGGTCGTAGGCGTCGACGATCTTCTGCGCGCGGGAGCGGGAGATACGCCACCCCGCGACCTCGTCGACGACGCGGTCGACGGTGCCCGGGTCGAACCGGTCGAGGTCGTTCGCCACCCACCAGCCCATGTCGTCGCTGGCCATGCTCAGCAGGATGTCGACGTCGCGGTGCGCGCCCGAGGCGAGGACGTCCATGGGGTGGGCGTGCACCACCGCGCCGGGCTGCCCCAGGTCCAGGACGACGCCGGTGGCCTTGTTGTCCACCCCGCCGCGGACTCCGAGGTCCGTCGGGGCGACCTTGCGCAGGGCGTCCCGCAGCGAGAGCGCGTCGAGGTCCAGCAGCTTCTCCGGGTTGTCCGCGACGCCGAGTTCGGTGACGAACAAGTGCGCGAGTTCCTCAGCCCACCAGGCCGGGATGGAGCGGGCGGGCCCGCCGGAGAACCCGGCCAGGCGCCGGTACAGGCCGTCGGCGGAAGATGCGCCGAGCAGTCCGAAGGTGGAGTAGGCGCCGGCGCTGTGGCCGTAGACCGTGACCTGGTCGGGGTCGCCGCCGAAGTGGGCGATGTTCCGCTGGACCCAGGTGAGGGCGGCGATGATGTCCTGGAGGAAGAGGTTGCTGGCCTCGGCGAGCTTCCCGCCGTACTGCGAGAGCGAGAGCGGACCCAGGGCGCCGAGCCGGTAGTTGACGGACACGCCCACCACGCGCCCCGTCGCGGCGAGACCGGCGGCGTTCGAGGTGATCTGCGTGTTCGCGCCGTACTCGAATCCGCCGCCATGGATGTACACGGCCACGGGCAGCGTCTTCCCGGCCGGCTGCTCGGGGGCCCACACGTTCAGGTTCAGGCAGTCCTCGCCCATCCCGCTGTCCGCTTCGAGCCAGTCGCCGCTGTCGGGCTGGATCGCGACGACGCCCTTCCGGTCGTACGGGAGCCTCGGATCGAAGCCCGCGACCACGGGGCGGCGGTACCGCTCGGCGGTGGCGTACGGGATTCCCCACCAGGACCGCACCCCTGGTGCAGTCGGAGCCTTGGGCGCGGTCTCGGTCATGGCGTGAGATTCCTTCCGGAGCGGTTCGGGTGTTTCGCGCGGCGTGTCGGCGGCTGATCGCTCGCGTTGACGCCCCCAGCATCACCTGGACTCCGATGAATCGCCCGGCGGACAGCGGTCACCCGATGGTCATCAGGCGACACTTGCCTGATCCTCCTCTTCTCCTCGTGGCCCATCGCCGCCGGGCAGGCAAGAGCGACCCGAGGCCCTGCCGTCACCGGTTCCCTGGCTCGACACGCTGACTTTCCTAGGAAAGCCGGCGCAGCTCGCGGGCCCGAGCATGCCCGCTGATCATGCTGCTGCATCGGGCGGTGCTCTTCCTGGCCTCGCCCAGGGACGCGAGTCGGCCGCAGAAGGCGACGGGTGTGGTGTGACGTGACGGGGGGAGGGCTTCGTTGATCTTCTGAGGTTCGTTCTCGGGGGGCCGTACCTGCCCTAGAAACAGTGCAGGGTCGGCCGTCACACCGGCCTGACGGCCGAACCGCAGGGCTCTACCCAAGAGGGGCGAGTAACCCGTCCGGGCGGTTTCCACTTGGGGCAGTTTCCCCACCCCTGGATGTCATCGCAGATGGAACACAGCGAGGGCGACAGTGTCCACACAGGTCCTGGTAGAGGTCGAACAGGGACGCCGCTCGCACCGTTTCCCGCGCCCGCACGGACACGCTTCGATCTTCGTGCCGATAGACAAAAGCAGGGCACGGGTTCATCGGCCGGAACGCTGCCGAAGTCTCACATCGCTGCCGGCCTTGCAGTTCTTGCGCGGCGGCCGCATACGCTCGGCTCAGAACGTCGGCCACGACTCCGCTCTGGATGGACGCGCCCAGCCCGCCGTCCCACGAGGCATCCGTCGGCGTCGTGCGGTCAGCAGGGATCTCAGAAGTCTCATCTTCAAGCCACGGAAGCAGCAGCCGGAACTCTTCGTTCACGTCACTGCCCCCCTTCCGCCCTCGGCTCGCACACCCAGCGTACCGGGAGTATGAGACAAGCCGTTCTGCGTAAGTGGGGCACGTCTGGCGGCAGTTGGCGACCAAGCCGCACCGACGCTACGAGACCAGGTAAACACGCGTTACGGGCCTTGAGTCCCATTGGCGAGTATCAGGCTGGGACCCGTACGTCCTTGCGCACAAGAAAGCCGCCATGCGCCGCATCCACGAACTCGCCGGACAAACTATCGAGAACGCGGGCGAAACTCCCAGCCGCCTGTCAAGGGCCTATCGTCCAAGACCCGTCACAACTGACGCACCCGAACGCCGGGAAGGTCGTCGAAGCGTGCCCGCTTGTCGTGGGTGACCACCGCGCGGGCGGTGGTCAGCGCGGTGGCTGCGATGATCAGGTCGTGCGCGCCCCGAGGTTGACCGGCTCTGCGGACGTGGGCGAGCAGCCGCGCGTGCGCACGTGCCACATCCACGGTGTATTCCTCGACCGGGATGGTGGCGAGGACGGTATCGACGAAGGACTGGCGGGCGACCCGGTTGGTGTCGTCCGCCAGTTCCACGCCCTGGAGCAGTTCCGCCGCCGTGATGGCGGCGATCGCCGGATCGTCATCGTCGGCCAGCGCCTGGTCGAGGGAGACCTTCCGGCGCTCGATCGCGATCAGCACGCCGGTGTCCAGGATCAGTCGTTCCACGGGTCGTCCAGGGTCAGCAGGTCACGGGTGGCGGTGACGTCATCCTCGAAGGCATCGTCGAGCGTGCCGACATGACGCATGAGAGCGTCCTTCACTGCCCGTCCCGTGGCCTTGGGTGCGGGAGCGAGCACGGCCAGACGCTTGCCTCCGCGCGTAATCACGACGGTTTCCCCGCGTTCCGCACTGTCCAGCACGGAGGCGAAGTTCCGTGACGCTTCGGTAGCGGTCATCGTCTTCATGACCTCATTTTCTCAGAGAATCTGATGCTCGACAAGACACGTGGAGGGCTGGCAGGAGTCCCGACCGGCGAGCGCCCGCCCCCGTCCTGAACCCCGCGTCCCTTGAACACGGTTTCGTCATGGTTCGCCGCATCTCCGATCACTACATCATCGCAGGTCACAGTACTTGAGGTACTTCAGCTTCACGAGCTTTCAGAAGCGAAGCGGAGGGTTTCCCCTCACCTAACGAGCGGTAGGGCGGGTGGGACTCGAACTCACGGCCGACGCATCGTTTCCCAAGTCAGGCAAGATCTGGCGCCGCAGGCATGCTCCATCCTTGCCTCCTTTCCGATCTGCGCACCCGTCCTGGCCCACCGCTTCGGCACCCTGGGCGCAGTCGCCGCCTTCTGGACCGCGCAGGTCATCCCCCGCCCCCTCGGAGCGCCGACTGGATGGCACTCCCTTCCCGCACCCACGGCGGCCACGACCTCGGCCTGCCGCCCTCCACCCTCGCCTGGACGGCCGCGATCATCGGATTCGTCGGCTACCTGGCGGTGTCCCGACACGACAGGGGTGCGCACACCGCGGCATGAGGCAAGGACGCGCTGGGCCGTTTCCTGTCCGGGCCGCTCGCCTCGGGGCAGCCCTCCCAAACCGACCACCGCACCCACACGCCACCCTGGGCAGAGGGCCGACCCAAAAAACACCAGACGCCACTTGCGATTCCTCGCGTCCAGCCAGCGTCCAGAATCGGGCGTGCAGCCCCTCAAAACGTCGACCACCGAGACGTGCCCAACATCCAGGCCACCACGCCAGAGCAGGTCAGAGCGATTCGAACTAACGTCTACGGCCGCAGAGTTGAAGTCACGCGCAGCGGATTCAGCCCCGTGGGCCAACGCCCTGAATCCGCACCCCGGATGAGACGTTTCCGCAGGTCAGAGACGTGCACAGTGGGGCGGGTGGGACTCGAACCCACGGCCGACGGATTATGAGTCCCAAGGTTTCACGCTGGCTCACTCCGGGACGCTCCGGCCACTCCGAAAATCCCTGGTGGCATCGGGGTGAGTCTCTGGCTCACTCCGGCCATTCCGGGGTGCTGCGGGACCTCCGCTCACGCACCGCTCACGCAATCGCGAGGGTCCACGTGCACCCTGAACAGGGCCTATCCATTGTCTCGCACTCCCCCGCACACCACAACGAGCGGACGTCTTCGGTTCCTCCAGCGGTGGAGGAACCGAAAGCCCCTCCGTCCAGACATGGAGCGGTCCTTGCTGCCCGCGGGCTCCGGAAACTTTGCGGATCTCCGCAAAGTTGTCCCTCCGCCTGCGCGTGGGGCGACTTCCACCCTCCTCCACCGCTGGAGGAGGGTGACGCAACGCCCGGACATGGGTCGGCCCCGACCGGATCGGCGTCCGGCCGGGGCCTGGTCCCGCCCGCCCCAGGTGTCACGGGGTGCGGGGCGGGCGGGAGTTCAGCGGCGCTTACGGTGACAGGTGCAGCCGCACTTCAGGACCATGATGGGAACCTCCCAGGCGGGCGCCCCCTCGCGCCGGATGACCTTCGGGCCGGTGCAGTAGTGGTGCGCGTTCAGGCTGCACTCGGGGGACTTGTCGTCGGTGCTCACAGCGGGCGGTCAGCGAACGGGACCAGGCCGTAGGACTCGCGGCACGGCCGGCAGGCGAACGCGCCGCCGCCGGGGCCGGAGCCCTGCTCCTGTACCTGGATCAGGCGGACGCCCGAGGCGAACGCCTGGTGCCAGGCGCAGTACCCGTAGGCGCCGGGGGTGTCCTGCGCGGGTGCGGTTGTGGGATTCTCTGCCATGTCGACTCCAACCAGTCGTCCATGCCCCCGGCCGGTCACACGGCGCGGGGGCTACCTGTATCCCCGCAGCGTAGACCTAGCTAGCTAGGGTGGATAGGCGAGTCAGGCTAACTCGTCTCGCTCAGTTCGATGACGTTGCCTAGCGTCACGATCATGGAATGGGAGCCAGACGTGCCGAGGTGGAAGCAGGTCTACGCAGTCATCGAGGAGCGGATCAGCGACGGGACGTACGCGCCCGGGGCCCAGCTGCCCGGCGTCCTCGCGATCCAGGGTGAGTTCGGCATCGCGCAGATGACCGCCCGCCGGGTGCTCACCGAGCTGCGGGCGGCCGGCCTCGCGCAGATGCAGCCGGGCATCGGCACGTTCGTCACCGAACTGCCCAAGGAGTAGCCGGGGGTGCTCACCGGCGCCTACCCCTGGACGCACGAAAGCGGCCCCGCCCTCCGAGGAGAGCGGGGCCGCGGTCGCGGGTCTGGTGTAAGGATCGGCGTTGTTTTATTACACGGTCTGCTACACCCAGGGCATTACGGGTATTGGCGTCGGGGGTCAAGGCCCGCGGCGAGCGGGCCCGGGGCGTCACTGCTGCCCGGGTTGGGTGCGCCGTCACGTCGGCAGACGAGGGCGTCTGGGTCATCGGCCGGGGCCTGGAGGCTGTACCCGTCCGGACAGGTCTGCCCGTCACGGCCCGCTGCTCCGGGCGGCCCCTGCTCGCCTTGTGGGCCTGCAGGACCGGGCCCGCCCTGCGGCCCGGCCGGACCAGGGGAACCGGGGGAACCGGCCGCTCCGTCCGTACCCGCAGCCCCTGTTGGGCCGGGTGAGCCGACACCGTCCGTGCCGTCCTGGCCGGGCGAACCAGAGGGGCCTGGCGAGCCTGGCTCGCCTTCCGGACCGGGCGGCCCGGGGATCGGCACCGGCACCTCCGCCCGGTCCGGGAGATCCGCGACAGCCTTCGTCGGGTCCGGTGCGACTGGCGTCTCGCCCTGTGCCTGTACCTGCGCCCGTAGTGCGCGCACGTCGCCGGCCAGCGTGCTCACCGCGGTTCCGCGCTTGTCGGCCTCCTGGGCAACGGCCGTATACCGCCGGTCCGATGCCGTCCGGTCGGCGTCTACGCGGTGCCATGTCGCCCACGCGATCCCGAACAGGGCGACGATCGCGCACAAGGTGGCGAGACCGCGCCAGTGCTGGACGATCGTTCGCTCTGTTCGGGTCATGGGGGCGGGGTTCCTCCGAGTCGAATGATCTCTATCTCAAGCTTCGTCATCCTGATGAGGTCGTCGTGCCGCTGCTGACGCAGGACGCCGACCTCGGTCTGCGCGGCCGTCAACTCAGCTGTCTTCCGGATCACTTCCTCTTGAACCTGGTCGGTCACCGAGTTGAACCGCGTCGTGGAGTTCTCGCCGCGTTTCCCCACGTACACCACCACCGAGCCGATGAGCCCAGCCACGCACGCCAGGACCGCGCCGATGGTGGTGTCGGTCAAGGTGGCTCCCTACAGGTTGCGCGAGGAAGGGCCCGTCTGCCGGTTGGGCACGGCGTAGGTGATGCCCCACGCGCCGAGGACAGCGAGCACGATGGTGACGCCCTCCCCTGTCGACAGGGCTCCGTCCTGTACGGCGGTGACCGCCGCGGTGGCGCCGGCGGCGATACCGGCAACGATGCTCTTGGCGATGCTGGAGATCTTCATGGGATGCCTCCTAGTTGGCGAGCCTGGCGGCGAGTTTCGCCGCGACCTTCTCGGCGATGGCCTCGGCGAGCACGGGGCTCGCGGCGATGGCCTGCACCTGCGCGTCGGTGAGCGCGACCGGCTTCGCGGCGACCGCCTTCGCGACCCGGTCCACGTCGCTGTTCTCCAGCACGCCGCCGCCCGCGATCAGCTTGTTCGCCGTCGCCAGCGCGACCTTGTCGATGTCCTCAGTGGTGAGTGCCACGTCGTCCTCCTCGGTGGTGGTGCCGGCCGCGCGGGCGACGATGCCCGGGAACACGACCTTGTAGAACTGGTCCACGCGGGCGTCGCCTGGGCACGAGTGCGCCGATGGGTTCCATGCGTTGAACAGGCGGTGAAAGCCGAAGCCCGGGTCGCTCTCGCTGCGGCAGATCCGCAGGGGGATGCCGTGCTCCTGGTGCAGCCACACGCCGAGCTTGATGAGTGCCTCGACCTGCGAGGCCGTCCACGGATCTGACGCCTGCAAGTTCGACGCGGACTCCAGCGACACCGCGCCTGTGCCGTCCGCCCGCAGGTTCGCGGCAGCGTTCGCATCCGCGCGGGTCTGCGTGCCGATGAACTGGCCGAGGCTCCCGTCGTAGCCGAGCCCGAAGTGCGACTCCAGGTTGGTGGAGTCCCGCCAGTACTCGTAGGTCCGTTGCGGCGTCCACGGGGCGACGATGCTGTGCACGATGAACTGCGTAGGTCGGATCGCCGGTTGCGAGTCGGACTCGGGTTGGAGCTCCATCCTGGTGGCGCCGGGGTACCAGGCCATCAGACCTCCAGACATGACGAAAGCCCCGGCCGGATGGCGCGGGGCAGCGGGGTGGGCGAGCGTCAGAGTTCGGCGACGGGCACGGCGACCAGCTCGATGCGGTCATACGGCCCCCAGTCGCCGGTCTCGTACAGCAGGCCGACCGTCGCCGGGTCGAGCATCGCCATCGAGGAGTACGCGGCGTGCAACCCGGAGATTTTGCGGCAGGTCCACCAGGTGCGGCCGCCGTCGTCGCTCCGGCGGATCACCATCGTGACGCGCCCGTCAGGATGCTCCGGCCCCGCGTACAGCAGCGGGCCGCCCGGTACCTGCAGGAGACTGCCGTGCACGACCGGCGTGGTGATCGTCCCCTGTACCCGGTAGGCGGACTGCACGGTCGTGCCTCCGTCGGCGGAATAGGTGTCCGCACGGGTGCCGGCCACCGTGCCGCCCTGGTCACGGGCGTTGAAGTACAGCCGCCCATCAGGGAGTTCGGCCACGCACGATTCGTTTTCGTTCAGGGCGCCGGTCGGGTTCGACGAGGTGAAGGTGACCTGCCAGGTGTGGCCGCCGTTGTCCGAGACGATGGCGTGCGCCCCCAAATACTTGCCCTCCGCCCCCGTGTCCGTACTCCCCGACGCGGGGGCCCGGGAGTGGTTGGCCGGGATGACGAGCCGTCCCGGGTGGGCGCCGCCGGTGACCGTGACACCGCGGCCGGGACCGGTCGCGTACCAGCGCATCCACGGCGCCTTCACCTGGGTGGTGATGTCGACGGGCGTGGACCAGGTGGCACCGGAGTCCACGCTGCGCTGGACATACACCTGCCGGGTCGCCAGCCCCTTCATGATGTCCGCCTCGGTCACGGTGCCCGAGTGGCCGCACGACACCAGGACGAGATCCCCGGACGCCGGATCGGTCACGACCACCGGATTGCCGGCGGTGTTGGCGCCGTGGCTCGTGACGACCGACAGCGGTCCCCAGGTGGCGCCCCCGTCGACGGAGCGGCGGGACACGATGTCGATCTCGCCGCTGTCGGCGCTGCTGGCCTTACGGCCCTCCGCGATGGCGAGGAGCGTGCCGTCGGGGGCGAGGGTGAGGACGGGGATGCGGTAGGCGGCGTAGCCGTCGCCGTTTGCGGTGAACGGGACCGACACAGGGGGGTGTCCTCTCAGACGAACCGCTCGACGAGCTGCCGGGCGGTGAGGGTGTTGGAGGCGCTGGCCGCAGCCCACTGGGCGGTGAGGACCAAGTCGTTCGCCGCGGTGGTGTCGCGGGTGATGGCGCCGTCGCTGGACGCCAGCTGCACGTCGCCCACCGAACCGGCCTGCGTCCAGTTGCGGATCTCGTGGAAGTCCGCGTACCAGGTGCCGCTGCCGCCGGTGGTCAGGCAGACGACGTTCCCGCGGACGTGGAATTCCTTGAAGGTCTGCCCGGTGCCGGACGCGGGGGTGGGGCCCATCGTGGCCAGCGCGGTGCCGGCGACCCCGCCGATCCGCAGGCGCCAGGTGAGGTTTGTGGACGCGAGGAAGCTGATGTTCCCGAACGCGGTGATGCGGTAGATCGAGCCGACCGCGGCCTGGGCGGCGGGGATGGAGTAGACGGCTACGACCGTCTCGGTGGTCGTGTTGGCGACGGTGGTCGACGCGGAGGAGTTGACGGCGTTGCGGAGTGCCTGGAACTGGTCGCGCAGTTCGGTGTTCACGAGCGTGGCGGTGACGACCTCACCGGAAACCCACGTGCGGGGCGCTGCAATGATCGACATCAGCTGTCCCCGTCCTGCGCCTCAGCGGCGGCCTGCGCCTCCAGGAGGCGCCGCTCCGCCTGCCAGCGGACATCCGCCGGGTGGTACCAGAACTGGTGGCGCCTGGGCTGGTGGTCGATCTGTGCCTCGATGGCGTCGGGGAAGGCGGGGAAGACGACGGGGTGCCAGCCGTCCACGCAGACGGTGCACAGCATGTGCGGGTCGGTGGGGCTGACGACGTGCCCGGCACCGCAGTCGCATTCGGCGATCCACCGGCCGGCGTCGATGCGCGCATACAGCGGCTCCGAGGTCTGCTCGCGCGGGATGTCGGGCAGACGCCGTTGTGTGTGGATCTCCGTCCACCGCAGAACTCGCTCGCCCGCCGGCAGCCCGTCCCACACATCGGCGGGCATGGTGGGTGGGGGCAGGTAGAAGGTTTCGGCACGCTGCACGGCGACCATGTCAGAACCCCAATCGGGTGGTGGTGCCGAGCACCGAGTAGGTGGAGTCGTTGAGGACCCATCGGGTGTCGAGATCGGTCCGCGAGGCGAACAGGCCGAACTTGTGCTGGTTCTGCGTGATGGTTTCGGAGTAGCCCTCGATGGTGCAGGTCAGCGACGATGCCGGGGCTTCGGCGGGCAGCGAGGTGACGGTGAATGCGCTGGAGACGTCGGCGTCGAGGATCTGCCGGTAAGCGGTCAGCCCCAGCGTCGACGCTTCCAGGGGCACGGTCCGCAGCTCCGGCGGCGGGTCCGCGTACCGGGAGACGATCCAGTTCCCCCGGTCGACCATCGCCTCGTCCGTCATGGTGAACAGCTCAAGCGTCTGCTCATACGGCCCGTACGCGGCGATCGCCGCCTTGTCGGCGATCCGCGTCTGCGACCCGGTCGGCCGGGACAGCAGCAGCGTGTTGACCATCTTCTGGTCGTCGTCGGCGAGTTCGACCTCCCTCGTCTCCAGGTCCGCGTAGGCGACGGTGAAGGCAGGCACCGGGTTGCTGCGCAGCGAGCGGCCCTGGAACACCAACTGCGCCGACGAACGCGAGGAGATGAGCCGCCCGGCCTCGGTGCGCTCCACCTCCCGCATGTGGTCCAGTGCGCTGGAGCCGAGGCCGGCCTGCCGCACGATCTGGCTGAACCCGCTGCCCTGCGCGAGGACGGTCATGCCCACGTAGGACGCCAGGCGTGCGACTCGCAGGTCCGCGGTCTCCCCGGTGTGGTTGTTGAGGCCGGTGGTGTAGTGGGTGGCCAGGGTCGCCGTCGTCAGCGACGTCGTCGCGTACAGGGCGACGTGCGACACAGAGCCCTGCCACAGCTGGAACCCGTTCTGGCTGGCTCCGACGTGCAGGGTGTCCAAATTGACGAGGGTGAGGATCGCGGAGAACGTGCCGAGGCTGACCCCGTCGATCAGGATCTCTTTGGTCTCCGAGTCGTACACCAGGTGGTGCACACCGCCGTTGGCCAGGTCCACGGCGCCGACGGTGGTGGTGACGGCCCCGCCGGAAGTCGGGTTCCGGGTCTCGACGGTCAGGAACCCGGTGGCAGCGGCGAGGTAGAAGATGATGTAGCGGCCCTCGTCGGAGGTGAACACCGTCAGGATGTTCCGGCCCCGGGTGATCGTGTTGAACCAGCACTCGATCATGACGAAGTTCGTGACGGAGGCGTCGGTGAACGCCTCACCCAAAGTCGCCCGCAGGTACTTCCCGTTGGCGCTGTCGTCCGGCGTGAAAGTGGGCGCGTTCAGTGTGTCGGCCGGGCCGCCGCTGGAATCGAAGGTCAGGCTGCCGCCCGATCCCTTCTGCTGGATGGTCAGCGAGCTGGACCCGAGGACGCCGGATTCGTCGCCGGCACTCGTCGAGTCCGAGGTCTCGCCCATCGGGTAGTAGGCGAGCGGCCCGTCCAGCAGCACCTCCTGGATGAGCATCGGCCGCAGCGCCGGCGTGCGCGACAGCCGCTTGAAAACATCAGTGCAGGTGATCGACACCGTCGAGGACAGGCCCGTCCATTTGGTGGGCCAGTCGTTGACCATGCCGAAAAACCTGGGGTGGACCTGGGCGCCGTTGCTGTCGAAAGCCGTGGCGCTGCTGGCCGCCTCGATCTGGGCGGCGTCCACCCACACGACGTCACCGGCGGCGGGTGTACCGATCGCCCCGACACGCACCTGGTGGGAAGTCGACGTCGCGGTCCAGGACACGGTGAGCCGCTGGAACTGGTCGAACAGTGTGGACTGCGCGCCGGTCGTCACGTCCGCCACGGTCAGCCGTACAGGTGCGTCACCGGTCGGCACCCACACATAGGCGGAGAACGTGTACCGAGTGCCGATGTCCAGGCCGTAGATGACCGGGGAGGTCATCGTCTGGGACGCCACCGCACCCCACGTGACTTTCATTGCGGTCGCACTGTCCTGCACGTGCGTGGCGTCCGTGACCCGGGTCGGCGTGCCGGAGCTCACCCACTCCGACACACCCGACTCGAACGACGGGTTGGGCATGAAGTTCTTCGACACCGTGACGACCGACACCCGGATCGGCGCGTTCTTCCTCACGTTCGGGTAGTACGGGCTACCGGTCCGCGACGAAGTGAACCGACCGTCGGAGTTGTCCAGCACGAGGCTGCATGTGCTGGGCTGGGTCTCCGACTGCTCGGTCTGTGATCCCCGGTTGTCGATCCTGATGCCCGAGGATTGGATGTCGACGTACTGGGTGATGTCGGTCCAGGTGATGCTGCTGTCGGTGATCGTGTTCCCGAACCCGACCTCCACCGCACACCGCGTCATCGCGCCACCCCCCTACGCCAGTCCGAGGTCGGCGCCGCCTCGGGCGCGCTTGAACTCCAGCAGCACTGTCTGGATCTGCCGGCCGACCGCGACCGGATCCAGCACCGTGCCGTCGACGTGGATATGGATCTGCACCGGCCCCGCCCCGCCGCTGGCGGCGACGGCCGGACGACCGGCGACGGGACGCATCGCAGCCGCCCGCCCGGTCATCCGCCCGGCGACCGCCCGCATCGCACTGTCCACGTGCGGCAGTCCCTGCAGCACACCGACCGCCACACCCCGCGCGGTGTTGATGCCGTCCGGGATCATCTTCTTCGCGGGGCTCGCGATGCCGAGGGCCTTACGGAGTGCCTTCTGCATCGCGAGGGCGATCTTCTGCATCACCCGCTCAAGGTCCGCCTGCTGGGACTCCAGCCCCTTCAGGAAGCCCTTGCTGGCGTTCTTGCCCGCGTCATACAGGCGGTCCGCCCCTATCTCACCCAGACTCCGCGTGGCGGTGTCCAGCCCGTACTGGGTCTTGTTGATCGACGTCAGGGTGGCCTTGTCCGCTTCGGCGAGGGCCGCCGCGTAGGTGTAGCCCTCCTCGGGGCCCATGTCGAGGACCTGCCGCAGCAGCGTCTTGTTCAGGCCCCGGGCGGCCAACTTCTTGATGTACGCCGTGAACCGCCGGATCTTCGACAGCTTGTCGCCCATGGCCTTCTTGATGGTGCCGCCGGTCACGACGTTCAGCCCGAGACTCCCGAGCTGGGCGCCGCTGCGGGCGTTGCCCATCACGTTGCCCGCGTAGGCCTTGGCCTCTGCGATTTTCGCAGCGATCTTGTCCCGCCGGGCTGCGAGAGACAGCAGCCGGTTCGTCTGCGCGGTGACCATCTTGATGAGACCGGACTCTTTGCGCCCGGAGAAAGCTGCCCTGATGTCCTTCGCCAGGTCGGCCGCCGTCGAGCGGATCTTGTCGCGGGAACTTGTCAGTCCCACGATCAGGCCCCGGCCGGCGTCTTTCGCGAGCGCCGTGGTCTTCTTCGACGGCGACCGGATCTCCAGTTCCTCACGGATCCCCGCCGTGACCGCTGCCGCCATCTGTCGGGCCCCGGCCAGCACCAGGCCGGATGAGCCGGTCATCCCGCCGGCGAGGCCCTGCGCGACCGCTGCCCCGGCGCCGCCCACACCCTGGCCGTCGCCGAGCTTGTCGGCGTTGATGGCCTCGATCAGCGACCGGTACTTCGCCGTCGACCGGGCGTTGATCATGTACTCGCCGTTGGAGGCGTTGATGGGGATGCTGTCCGAGGTGCCCGTACCTGGGCCCTTGATCGGGCCGCCGCCGGGGAATCCGATCGGGCCGCCGGTCGCGTAGTCCCGCTTCGCGACCGGGACCTTGCTGCCCGACTGGACCGACGTGAACTTCGTGACGACGTAGGTGGTGGCCGTCTTGCCGTCCACGTTGTCGAGCTCGGCGCGGGCCCTGCGGATCTTCGCTTCGAGGTCCGAGATCTCCGCCCGGACCTTCGCCCTACGCGAGTCGGGTACCGAGGCCAGCTTGCCCTTGGCCGCCTTGAGCTTGGCGTCCAGGTCCTCCAGGTTGCCCTTGAGTTTGGCCGTCTTGTCGGGGGTCTTGAGGATCTGGTTCGCGAGCGACTGCGCTTCGGCCTTGGTCAGGCCCATCGCCTGTGCGGCCTCGATCAGCTTCGTGCGGCCTTTGGTGTAGATGCCGTTGACGGTCGCCCACGACGCACCGGACTCCCGCGCCGACGCGGTCGCCTCATCCGTTTTCGCGGCCAAGTCGTTGAGCGCGGTCGCCGCCGCCCGCGACTTCTCACCGGCCAGGTCCAGCTTCCCGCCGTGCATGTCGAGGACGCCGGCGTTCTCCTTGGCCGCCTTCGCCGCCGCGTCGATGGACGCCTCGAACCCGATCATCCCCGACAGGCCCTGGCGGTTCACATCGTTGAGCGCGACGATGCTCTGCCGCAGCCCGTCCGCAGACGCCTTCTGCGCGGCGAGCGCCGCCTGCGTCTTCTGCGCCTGCGCACCGAACAGTCCCTGCGCCTGGGCGGCGAGCTGCGCCTCGAACGCCTGGTCGGCGAGCGCCGCCTTGTAGTCGCCGAGCTCCGCGCGGAGTTCGGCGGTGGTCATGCCCTGTTTGCGCATGGACGCGGCGACCCGGTCGAACGCCTGCTTGGCGAGGTCCGCCTTGCCGCCCTGCACCAGTCCGGCGAGCGCCTTGTCGACCCCGTCGAGGTCTTCCTTCGCCTTCTTCACCGGCGTGGAGTCCATGCCGATCAGCGAGGTCAGAGTCTGCTGGATGCCCTCCGCATTGCTCGGACGGGCCAGCACGCGAAGCGAGTCGGCGAGACCGCCGAGGTCCTTGCCGTACGCCCGTGCAGCCTCGCCGCCCACCTTGCCGGTCTGTGCCAGCTTGCCCAGGCTGGTCGTCAGCCGGTCCACGTCCGGCGGCGCCTGCTCGCCCATGGCCGACAGTGAGCTCAGAGCGAGGACGAGCAGCCCAATGCCTGTGCCCGCCAGCGCGATCTTCGCGCCACGGGACAGCGCACCGATCGAGGCGGTCACCGCAGCCAGTCGGCCAGGCGCCGCCGCAGCGGCGGTCTGCATCGCAACAAGCTGGATCGCGAACCCGGCCAGAGCAGTCCGTGCCGCAGCCATGCCGAGCGCCGCCGCCTTCACGACTTTCAGGGCCAACGCCAGCTGCAGGAATGCGGAGATCGCCGACGGCGGCACCGCCGACACGAGGTGCGCCAGAACCCCGACCACATCGAGGAGTCCAACGCCAACGTCGGATCCCGCCTGCAGCACGTTGATGAGCGCGGTGCCCACGCTCGACAGGACGCCTGCGACCCGGGGCCCCTGGGCGGACGCCCAGGTCATGAACTTGGTGACGTTCCCGCCGACCTGCCCAGAGTCCGAGGTGCGCAGCAGGCGGATCAGCCCGTCGTTCGCCTTGGCCAGGGCGCCGGTCGCGAACCGGGTGAACTTGGAGTTGAGGCGGTCGAGGCCGGGGCTGGCCATCTCGCCGCCGAGGATGGTCATGAACCGGTCGGTCTCAGCGGCCGTGCCCTTCACCAGCCCACGGGTCTTGGGCAACATGGAGTTGGCGATGGCGACGCCCTTGATGAACGGCGCCATCGTGTCCTTGGCCAGCGAATCGGACCAGCCCTGGTACTCGTCCTTCAGGCCGGCCACGGCGACCGCCGCGCGGCGCGTCTCGGGCGGCATCTTCGCCATCAGGCGCAGGTACTCCTGCTGCGCGGCGACCGCCTCCGCGGAGGACGCCCCCGACTTGTCGACCGCGTCCTTCCACTTTTTCTGCGCCTCGGCCGCGTCCCCCAGCTTGGAGATCTGCGGGCCCAGCGCGGCACCCATCACCCCGAGGGCGACGGCGACCGCCCCGGCGCCGGCGGCGATCGGTGCCAGCGACGCGGCGGCCGGGATCGCGGCCGGGGCGAGCAGCAGCGTCGCCTTCTTGAGCTCGCCGAGCGCCTTGCTGCCGGCGTCGGAGTCCCGCTCAAGTCGGGCGAGGTTCCGGGTCGAGTTGTTGGTGAACCGGCGGACGGCCGCGTCACCGTTGATGGACATCGTCAGCAGGCGTCGCCCGAGCCGGTCGCTCGCGTCGCCCGCCCGGTCCAGCACCCGGGACAGCCGGTCGCGGCCGGTGAGGATGAAGTCCACTACTGCTCACCACCCTCTGCCTGCTGGGCCTGGTGTACGTCGATCCAGGCGATGTAGCTGTAGAAGTCGACGGCGGTCAGGTCGTCGACGACGGGGGCGGGGATGTGGCAGAGGTGGGCGAGGAGTCCGAGGTACTGGTCTCGGGCGACGTCGATGTCGGGCTCGGGCTCGGCGGCTCGCTCGGCTCGCCGTCCTCCTCCTCGCCCGGCACCTCCTGGTCCTCCTGGTCTTTTGGGTCCTTCGCCAGTTCGGCGATCAGCCGCTCGGCGTGCTCGGGGTCGTCGGCCGCCTGCGGCATCTCGCGCAGCGCGTGCGCGACCGATTCGCGCGTCATCTCCGGCTCGGTGCCGACGAGCCGGAACGCGCCGTCGATGTAGTCGGCGGCCTCCCGTGTGTCCAGCCGGGTGACCATCTCCTCGATCCCGGGGTCGAACTCCCCGAACCGCAACGACGGGTTACTCCGCTTCTTCAGGACCCACACGACGCCTCGCATCGCGTCCTGGTCCTCATCGCTGAGGCCCTCTTTGACCTCGGCCCACTTCATACCGACGGTGCGCTGCACGATCGACGCCTCGGACACCCGCAGGCTGCGGGCGTCGTACCGCTCGGGCTCGCCGCCCTCAGGGGTATAGATGATGATCAACTCTGGCTCCTATTCCAGCTTGCGGCGCACGTCGTCCACGACGCGCTCCATCTCACGAGTGATGCGGTCCTGGTGGGCGCGCACGGTCTTCTCCCAGAAGCCCCGGGAAGTGGTCTGCTGAGACCAGCGCTTCTTGTTGCCGAACACCGGGTGACGCAGACGGCCCAGATCGTTCAGCTGGTTCACGGCGCCGACGGGGATGTCCGGCGGCAGCAGTGACTTGTCCAGCCAGACACGCGCGCCGGGCGTACCGGTGGTGCGGACGCTGATTCGTACAGCAGCGGCGATGCTCGCGCGGAAGGGTCGGGTGGTCGGGGAGGGGCCGCCACGCTTGCCCGCCTTGCGCCCCTCCGAGCTGATGTTCAGGCCGCGGATTGTGGACTGCAGTTCGTCACGCAGAGGCTCGGCGGCCCGCCTCGCCCGCCGCTGCATCGAGGCGCGGATGTTCTCGTGGCCGGCCGCCCGCAGTCTGCGCTGCAGCTCGATGAGCTGGCCGGTGCCGAGGATCCGAATGTCCTGCACCACGGCGTCTCACCTCCACCGATCAGAGGGTGACGTCCGTGCTGATGTACTCGATCTTCGGCTGGTTGGTGCCGTCGAAGAAGCCGGTGAAGTTGAACGTCGGCTTGATCACTTCGAAGCCCTCGATCGACGGGGGCGCGTCGTCGAGCTTGATGGCGGGCAGGGTGATGCGGAACGTCTCCGCGTACGTGGACGCGATGATCGGTCCGATGCACTCGACGACCAGAGACGTCGCCGCGTCGGAGGTGTGCAGGTCGTCGAGCGTGGTCGCCACGTGGTCGGTCTCCAGCGACCCGCTGATCTTGACCAGGTCGTTGGTGATGGGTTCCTTCTTCAGCCCCGCCTGTCCGGCGTAGAAGCGGCCCACGTCCTGCGGACGCTCGATCTTCACGGACACCTTGCGGATACCGTCGAGTGCCGCCTCCGTGCCGAACGAGCCGCTCTTCACCGCGAGCTGGCCGAAGTGGAACGGGCTCTTGGTCGGGTACGAGGCGACGGCCAGGGTCTGCGTCTCGTCGCACGCCTTGCCGTCGATCTCCAGCGTGCACATCAGCATGCCGCCGACCTCGACGGAGAACTCCGCACTGATGATCTTGCAGCCGACGAAGCTCTTGTCGGTGACGGTGCCCGTCGTCAAGGGCACACCTTTTTGGATCGTCAAACTCTTGCCCGCGACATCGGCGAGGGTGTGGGTCTGCAGATAGGCGGTGGTCACGCCCTGCTGCACCGGGGTGACCGTGGTCCCCATCAGCGCCTGCAGGACGATCCCGAACGCCTTGTTGGGGACCTCCAGCTCGATGTTCCCCGCGGCCTCCCGCTGGGTGACCACACGCCGGGTGGACAGCGGCAGCAGCCGCCCCGCCGCGACACCGGAACTGGTTGCGGTGGTCTTCTTCTCGACCAGCGATTCCTTCGTGAACTCGGGGAACGTGGTCGGCGCGACGAACGTGCCGTAGCTGCTTTCGGTGGCCCAGCCGATCTGGCCGCCGAGACCGGATCCGATTGCCATGGATCAGCCCTCTTCCTTCTGCGGCTTGGCCGCGACCGTCTTCTTCGCCGCGGCCTTCACACCGGGCTCTTCCACGGGCTCCCAGTTCGCGCTCTGGCAGACGTAGCCCTCGAACCGTGCGTCGGGCACCTCGACGACCTCGTCCGGCTGGACGACCCGGTCCGGGCCGAGTTCGGGCACGGCCACCGGTTCCGGGCCCAGGTAGCGCACACGCGCCATGGCAGTACTCCTTCACAGGGGTTGGATCAGATACGGGCCCGGCAGGACACCGTGAACGCGAGACCCGCGACGGTGCCCTCGCTCTGGGCCTGCTGCAGGTTTCCGGCCGTCAGGTGCGCCCACAGCACCGTGCCGTTCAGCGTCGGAGCCGTCGGCGCGGCGTCGGTCGCGCGCAGCGCCTCCTCGACCACGGCGACCAGTTCGAACACCCGGGTGCGGCGCAGGGACATGTCCTTGTCGCCCGACCGGGACTCGGCGTAACACGAGATCTGGAAGTCCTCGTCGCGGGTACGTGCGCCGGCCGCGTTGAAGTTCTGCGTCAGCCCCACCGCTGCCTCCGCGCCGGGTGACCACCCCACGAAGATCATGTCTTTCACAGTGAGGTTCGTGGGTTCCGGGCCGTCGATGATGCGTACACCGGCCAGGGCGGGCGCCGCACGCAGGATGACCAGCAGGGCGGCCACTGCCGCCGGGACACGGGAGGTCGCCATCACAGCACCGCCGGGGCCCGCTTGTACGGCTCCAGCAGCTGCAGCACCCGGTTGGGGATCGCATACCCCCAGCCCGCGACGGGCTCGCTCACAGAGAAGTCGTCCCCGCCGCCGATCCCGGCCCCGGCCCGGGACGCCCCGTACTGGGTGCGCCACAGGTGCTGGACCATGATGCGGCCCGCCAGGTTCAGGGTGGCCGGGACCGTGCCGCGGCCCGCCTGATAGACGAAGCGAAGCGGGCCGTACAGCCGTCCGCCGTCCAGGCGGCGGACGATCCCGGTGGGCCCGTCGAGGTCCAGGTCCGCCACGTTGTAGCCCGCCCCGTTGGCCAGGACCGCGACGACACTCGTGAGTGAGACCGCGGGAGTCTCGCGAAGGACCAGGACCCGCGCCCCGCAGGCGGGGATGTCGTGGGTCTCGGTCACCGCCCGGTTCTCCACCGGGCCCACGTGGGCTTCGATGGCGGCCGTGACGCCGTCGACGTACACCTGCAGCTCGACGTCGTCCGTGGTCGTGGTGATGTCCAGCTGGGCCTTGGCTTCGGCCAGTGTCAGCAGTGCCATGACCGTCCCCTCAGGTGCGGGAGACGGGCAGGACGTTGGGGAAGCCCAGCAGGATCGACGCACCGTAGATGCCGCCGGTGGCGCCCGGCGTGACCGTGGTTACCGCACGCAGGTACCGGCTGGTGCCGGTGTAGCCGACCTCGTAGAGGGCGTCGTCGTTCGCGGCGGCGATGCTGGGCAGAGTGCCTTGGACGTCGCCGCTCGCGGCTGCCGTCCAGTTGGAATTGTCGTCGGACACTTCCAGGGTGATGGCGTGCGTTCCGTCGGTGACGGTCCCGGTGTGGACAAGGAGTGTTGCCGAGGCGAACCACTCGTTGGTGCCGGACGCCCCGGACAGCTGACGGTCCACCGCGGTGCCGTTGGCGGTGGCGTTGCGGGTGGCGATGGCCAGGGTCGCCTTGGCCCGGACGTGGTTGTAGACGCTGCGCTTCATGCCTCGTCACCCCCGTCGGCCTGCTTCTCGTCCGCCGGGTCCTGCGTGGCGGTACCGGTGTCCTTCGAGACGGCGGGCTTGCTCGCGGCAGCCTTCTTGGCCAGGGTCTTCGCCGCAGGCGGCTTCCCGGCGGGGGCGACGGCGATGGGGATGACGACCTCCTCGAAGAGTCCCTCGCGGCCTTCGAGAACGGGGTCGTGCGGGGCGACCAGGTCGCCCTTGACGATGCGCCGGTTGTCCGGCGCCCAGAACGTGTCCTTCGCGCGAAACATCGCAGCTCCTGGAACAAGGACGGGCACGGACGGCGGGGAGCCGGTCCGTGCCCGTCAGGGTGGGTGGGGATCAGGTGATGTCCAGGAGCCGGAACGCGTCGGCGTTGACCACGTCCGAGCCGACCCGCCAGTAGGCGAACCAGCCCGCCTCACCGGTCGGACGCCCGTTCGCGCCCTTGACCAGCGGCTCGTAAACCATCGTCATGCCGACCCGGTCGACGATGTAGAAGTTGCGGAAGTCGCCCAGCAGCAGCGAGTAGTTCTCCGCGCCAGCGTTGATGACGCCGTCCATCGCAGACGCCTCGTAGATCGGCGCGCCGAGCAGCTGCTCCGGCTGGCCCATACCGAGGTTCGCCCAGAAGCTGGAGCCGCCGGCGGTGTCGAACTGGCGGGTCTTGTTGATGATCGCCTTGTTCGCCATCCACGACGGCGACCCCGTCAGCCGGTAGCGCGGGGGGAGGGCCTGCTCGACGGCGTACACGTCAGCCACCGCGTAGGTGTCGGCCGTCGCCGACGCAACCACGGAGCCGCCCACCGCAGAGACGGCCGTGATGACGCCCTTGGGCTGGGTGGTGCCGTTGCCGGTGGCGAACGCGGTCGCCTCCAGGCGGTCCTTGGCGTCCGCCAGGAGCGGGCCGACCTCGGTACCGAACCCGGAGTCCGACAGGACCTCGAAGCTGCCCTGTACCCAGGCTGCCGCCTTCTTCGGCGTGATCGACGGCTGCGCGAACGTCGGGGACGCGTCGGCCGCCTGCCCGGACTCCGCGAGCCACTCGGCCGTCACCCCGGCGCTGGACACGCCGTTCCAGGTGTCGGTCGTGATGGTCTTGGTCGTCGCGACCTGCCGGAACGGGTTCGCCGATCCCGAGTTCGTCAGGATGATCGTCGGGTCGAGAGTGAACGGCACCAGGAAGCCGCCCGCCGAATCCGTCAGGGTCATCGCCCGGCGGTGCGCCTCGGCCATCTTGTACGCGACCTGCTCGTCGTCCTCCAGCAGCGCCGGGTTGCCGCCGTTGGCGAGCAGCGCCTCGAACGCGCGCATGTAGTCGTCCGAGCCGGTGAGCAGCAGGTGCTGCGACATCCGGCCGCGACGGTCCGCACGAACGAGCTTCTCGGCTCGCTCCTGCTGGTCCTCGGACATCAGCTCGCCCGCCAGCTCCACCGCGTACAGGGCGCGGGTACGCAGGTCGCCGACGACGTTGCGGTCGTGGACGTTCGCACCGCGGACGCGGTCGAGGTCCTGGTAGGGGTTGCCGCGGTGACGCAGGAACTCCGGGGCTTCGCCAGGGGTGCGCTCCTGCCCGCCCGGGACGAGGGCTGCCGCGCGGACGGCCTCCACCCGCTCCTCGTGAGCGAGCTGCTCGGTGTAGGCCTCCTGCGCGGTGTCGAACTCTCCGAGGAGTTCGGTCGCCCGGGACGCCTGGTCGTCGGTCGGCTCCTCGACCTCTTCCAGCTCCAGCAGCTCCGTGCGGATCGCCTCAAGCGACTCCTTGAGCTTGAGGGACTTCTTCGCCTTCTTGGTGGTGGTCACTGGGCCCTCCTGGCCATGATCTCGGCACGGGTCTTGGCCCATGCGATCTTCTGCCGAGCGGAGTGCCCTTGGGGCGGGTCCTCGGCGGCGGGGCCCGGGTTGGGGTCGCCGTTGGCCGGCGGGCCCGCGGGAGGCTCGCCAGAAGGCGAGTCCAGCGGGGTGCCGGTCCGAAGCATGTCGACGAGCCGTTCACGCTCGTCGGGGGGAAGGTCCGCGAGCAGGCGCGCGGCCTGCTCGGCGCGGACGCCCACCACGGCGGCATCCGGGTAGGCGGGGAACGGGGTGGGCCCGTACTCCCGCAGCGCGACTTCCTGGCGCCGCACGGTGCGCAGCTTCCCGCCCGCATCCGCCCGCCAGCCGCCACGGGGTGGCCGGCCGGGGTCGGAGCGCAGGAACCCGCCGCTGAACGACTGCGCGGTGATGGAGCCCTCGCGGATGTTCTCCAAGACCTCATCGGCCAGCTCGGTGCGGTTGTAGCGGGTCACCGTGAGCAGACCGCGACTGTCGGCCTTGATCTCCACCGGCGCCCCGATCGGCATCGCCCCGCGCTCCGACGGCGTACCGAACAGGGTCCGCCCGTGGTTGTAGAGCACGCCCACACGCCAGTTGGTGCGGCTGCCCGCCGGCGCCAGCTGGCTCAGGGTCCGCTCGAACGCGCGGCGGTCGATGACCTCGTTGTAGTGGCCGTCCTGGTCGTGGATCTCCGACGGGGTGTCGAACACCGCGGCGTAGGCCTCGACTGTGCGGCCGTCCCCGCCGGCGCGGACACGGATGTCCTCCAGCGGGAAGCTGCGAGTGAATGCTTCCATCACGGCTCCTGCGTGGGCTGTGGGGCGGTCTGGGACGGGAGAGAGCCGGGCTTCTGCAACTGCACGGAGTACAGGCCGGTGTGCTTCAACAGGGCGAAGTCATCGGCCTCGACGGCCGCGACGACGGAGTTGGGCTCGAACCCGGAGTCGAGGAGCTGGCGGATCGTCCGGGACTTCACGCCCTGGATGTCAGCGGCGTCCTTGCTGTCCTCGCGCAGGAACGCCACATCCCGCTCGTCGTACCAGAGCTCCGCGCCAGCGGGGACGTCGATCAGGGTGGACAGGGCGCCCGCGGCCTCCCGCCACAGCGGGCGCATCGTGGCGTCCGCGAACCGGCGCCGCGCGGCCGTGTAGTTGCCCGCGTTCAGGGAGGACCCTGCCAGACCCTCGGAGAAGCCGACGATGGACGGCGGCACCCCGGCCGCCGCCGCGAGCCGCGATTCCCCGGCACCCTGAGTGACCTTGAAGTCCAGCTGGTGCAGATCCTTGCCCGCCACCGTCACATCGGCGCCGCCGCCCAGGTACAGCGTGCTGTACGCCTTGTCGACGCCGACGTGCGCGGCGTCCATGGCCGCCTTGAACTTCGCGAAGTTCTCCGGGGTGATCTCCTTGTCGTAGGAGACGACCAGCTGCGGGGTGGCCCCGTTCTCGAAGAACTTCAGCTTGTGCGTGGTCGCCGCACTGTCGGCGGTGATCTCGCGGACCACCGGGGTCAGCCACGACATACCGCGGAAGTGGAACTCCGGATCGGGGATCGGGGCGAAGTGCGCGACCTGCTCGGGCAGCAGGAACACCGGGTTGGCCCAACTGCCCTGAGGCGCGTACCCGTAGCCGATCAGGTCGCCGTCGATGGCGTCCCCGGCGAGGTGCGGCTCCTCCTCCGACGCGGTCACGATGATGACCCAGTCCGGGCGCAGCCGCTTGAGGCGGCCCGGGTTGTAGTTGGTGACGAAGCCGTTGCCGTTGAGGTCGCCGTCCTGGATGAACCGGGACAGCAGCTTGCCCGTCGTCCCGCCCGTCCACGGCGCCTCCAGCGGCGCCAGCGCGGCCGTACCGAACAGTTCCCCCGGCCGGCCGTTACGGATCTGCCGGAACTGGAAGCGGGCCTCGGAGAACACCAGCTGACGCACCAGCATCAGCGCGAAGACCGGCCCGTTGCGCTTGTACGCGTACCGGACCGCGGCCTCGAAGTCCCACGCCGAGGAACGCTCCTCACCACCCGAGGGGCGTCCCATACCGAAGTAGGTGTTGCCGCCCGTCGACCAGGACGCATCATCGAGCGCCGAGGCCAGGTCGAAGCGCCTAAACGCGCGCTGCAAGAGGTTCACGTCGGCTTCGCCCCCTCGCGACGGTCCTCCATCAGTACGACCGTCACGCCGGGCGGCGAGGCCTGCCAGGCGGTCACCTGGTAGTCGACCTGCCCGGCGATGGTGATCCGGTCGCCGTGCACCTGCAGGGCGTGTTCGCAGGCCTGCGCGATCACCTCCAGCGAGATGCTTGTGATGCGCGGGGCGTGCAGGACCTCGATCCCGCCCGGAACCCTGCGCATCGTCAGCTCACCGTCCACGGCCGCCTCCTGTGCTGTCGCTCTTGTCCACGTCGACCAGCAGCAGGAACGAGGCCGCGGCCACGACGCCGCCCGCCATCAGGGCCCAGCCCGTCCCGAACTCGACTGCGACGCCTGCGGCTGTCGTCAGACAGCCGCCCGCGTAGCCGAGCCGGGACCAGGACAGGGCCGTCACCTTCCGCACACGCCCCAGCCGCGCCCACACCGTGGAGGCGGCCTTCCGTGTGCGCTTCAGTCGTAGATCGCCCACGGCAGTGCTTCCTCCGCCTTCTCCTCGATCTCGGCGCTCAGCCCCCACTTGGCGAACGTCGCTGCCATGAGCGGGCTGATGTCGACGTTCACGCCGCGCCTCGCCCACGCCCACGCCTCGCCCAGCGGACGCGTCTGTGCGCCCGCCAGAGCCGACGCGAGCGGCGCCTCGTCGAGATGGGACAGGGCCTGCTCCGTGACCGCGTCGTAGAACTGGCCGCACGCCTGCGCGACCTGACGGGTCTTCGGCTTCACCACCGTGATGCCCAGCCCGTTCTCCTCGTCCTCCAGATCGGGGATCAGCGACCCGGCGGGGCCGCCTTCGTCGACGACCCAGCAGCGCGGCTTCCACTTCGCGTGCAGCTCCTTGGCGCGCTCGACGATCCACCCCGTGCCGGGACGGTGCTCGACCACCTCGACGTGGACGCCGCCGCGCCAGTAGCCCGCCACGCAGATCGCCGCGTGCGACCGCTCGGGCGTCATGTCGATGGAGAACGACACCGGGTCCGAGGGACGTGAATCCGAGGCCGCCAGGGCCCGCCACGCCTCCTCACCGATGACCTGCCACGTGTCCGCCGTGTCGGACGGGTACTCGCCCACGCCGAGCCTCTCCCGCGCGTACAGGAAGTCGCCCATGGTCAGGCGCCGATGCATGCTCTTCTCGACCTGGAGCCGGTAGCCGACGGCAGGGTTGGACTTGAGCAGTGCTTCCACGGAGGCGATGTCGTCGTGCTGGTCACAGTCCGCCGGGCACTCGTCCACGTGCGGATCGATCGACCACTCCAGATAGGCCAGCACCGGATCCGGTACTCCGCTCTGCAGGGCAGCCAGGGCCCTCCTACGGAGACGACCCATCTGCTGAGACGGCCCCCCGATACCCGCGCTGCCCAGGTACCACAGCTGGCTGTTCGCCACCGCGTCCGTGGTCGGCGCCAGCGCGGACATCGCGTCGTCGCCGAGGATCATGCACTCGTCGAAGATGACGCAGTCCGCCGTGAAACCTCGGCCCGAACCGCGCGAGCGAGCGACGTACCGCACCTCGCGGCCGTCGTGCAGCTCTACCCCTTCACGCCCAACGGTCTTGTGGTACGCCTTGACGCGTTTATGCAGGTCAGGGCACCCACGGATGAGGCGCTCGATGCGCTTCATCGTGTTCATCGCGGTCTTGAACTCGTGGGCGGAGACCAGGATCCCCTGCTCGCCACCAATGAACAGGCCCCACAGCACCCGCGCTTCGATGATCGCGCCCTTGCCGTTCTGGCGCGGGATGTTGACGCAGACCTCGTCAGCCGACCAACTGCCGTCCGGCTTCTCGCCCATGCCGACCCGCAGCACGTACTGCTGCCACGGGTCCAGCTCCAGCCCCGCCCTGGCCGCAAGGTCGACCGCTTCCTGGCCTGCGCTGGACACCGACGGGGTCGCCGCCTGGATCGGAGGCTCCTGCCAGCCGTACAAGGGGCCGTCAGCCGCTCGCGGATTGATGGTCGGCGCCGGCGCGGCGCTTCGCTCGTCGCTCAGCAATGTCATCGACGACGTCCCCCTTCGTCTCGACGGGGGCGAGCTTGCGGAGGTCGGACATGATCGGCCGCAGCTTGTCGGCGAGGACCGCCTTCGCGGTCGGCGCATCGGTCTCGTCGATCGCCTTGGCGAGCGCGCGGGCGACAGCGGCCATGCCGGGCGACGACTCGTCGGCATGAAGATCGTCAAGCTCCGTCGCGATGCTCTCGGCGACGTCCACGAGCACCTCCACTAATTCACTCGAACCGAGTTCGCGGAAATAGCAGAGCTAACACAGCGTCACGTCACGCGGGGTGACGCTGCTAAAACACTCGAACCGAGTTCGCGCGAATTGGTCTTTCAAAACGGCCGCGCAAAAAATCGGGCGAGAAGGGCGTTTGGGTCGCCCGGGAAGGGCTCCCCGTCAGCCCATGGCCCCCCTCCCGTGAGGGTGCGAGGACTCGGTCACCAGGCCCGTGACGCCTGCGGCATCGCTCCTCGTGACCGGGTGGGCCGGGAGTTGTACCAGCGGGTGGCGACCCTCTTCATGTCGGGGTCGCGCATGGCTTCGATGCGTTGCATGACGATGTCGCGGCCCGGGTCGACGGTGATGACGCGGGCGTCGAGGCGCTTGTACTTCGCGCGGGCCTTGGCGCTGGGCATCGTGTGGATCAGGTAGACATCGACCTTGTCGCGCACCGTGATGGCTTCGTCGATGGCTGCGTAGCGGGCGCGGTGGGCGACGCGTAGGTGGATCGGGTCCTGGTTCCAGGTGGGTGCGCCGGGACCGGTGAGTGCGCGGGTGATGCGGTCGAGGTCGATGACGATGTCTCGCGCGGTGGCGTGCGCGTCGATCCACGACGACTTGCCTGAGGCCGGCGGGCCCGTGACGACGTACAGCACGGGGCGTCACCTCCCAGGCAGGCCGCGCTTCTCCTGCTCAGCCCGGAGCTGAGCGGTCAGATCCCTGAGGCTGCGCAGCATCGACTCCTTGAGCTTCTGCTCCAGCCAGCGAGTCACAGCCCGGGAGCTGGCGTCGGATGTGCTCGACATGGTCACCACCTCCGTGAGGCTCGCTGTGGTGCCGCCTTGGGCCGCACGGTGGTGCGGTTGCCGCGGCTGCTGTTGCACCGTCGGTGTGCTGAGCGGGCGTTGGCGGGGTCGGTGAGGTTGCCGCCTCGGCTGAGCGGGACGAGGTGGTCGAGGGTGAAGGCGAGCGGGTGGGTGCGGCCGTCGACGTTGGTGGGGATGTTGTGGCCGCAGATCCAGCAGGGTTCACCGAGGCGCTTCTGTGCGGCGACGAGCCGGCGGTAGGGGCGCCCGTTGCGGATACCGGCCATCGCGCCCCCTGGGACTACAGGTCGCCGAGGACGTCCTTGCGGGCTGCTGCGGCCTTCCGGTTGAGGGCGCCGGTCATGCGGAAGAGGGCGACGGTGAGGGCGAGGAAGCCGGCGACGAGGAGCACCTGGGTGATGACGCTGAGGACGGGCACGGTGCGGGTGGCCATGGCGATGATGGTCAGGATGATGGTGCCGCAGATCCAGGCGAACCAGATGCGGAGTTTCTCGACGCGCACGGCGGTCTGGATGTCTCTGTAGTCGCTCATGGTCCCCCCAAGGACGCTCGATGCTGAGGGGCATCATGCGCGCCCTGGGGGGCGGGTGTGGCCGCTGTGGCTGTCCTGTGACACGACGGAGCCCCCAGCCGGGGGGATTGGCTGGGGGCTCGTCGTGCGTATGTGGCGTCTGGGCATGCCGGACGCCCTTGAAGTGTTACAGCCTGCTGGTTAATGGGTCAAGCTGCGTTGGCCGTTAGGCGGGCTTGGAGTTCGTGCAGGTCGATGAGGGCGCGGCCTGCGTGGTCGTGGCCGTGGTGGGTGAGCTTGCCGCGGTGGAGCCAGACGCGGATGGTGCCGGGCTGTATGCCGGTGGCTGCGTGGGCGGCGTAGGGGTCGACGAGGACGGGCTGCTGCATGGCCCCATGATGCGCCAGGGAGGGAGGTTGTGGGGGCTCCGGAGAGGCCGCCTGCGGGGGTTGGGCTGACCCCTGCAACCGGCCTCCCTGCCTCCCTGAACACCCTGTTCCCCCTGGTCATAGCGGGTTTGGGTGGCCGGGGAGTTGTTCGGGGAGAACTCCCCGGGCCCTCGCGGCTCCCTCTATGCCGCGTCGCGGTCGGCGATGGCGTCGATGACCTTCTTGCGGTCGACGACCATGACGCCTTCGCTCTTGTGCGGCTCGGCGCCGAAGCCTTCCAGGAACTCCTTGAGGTCGCCGTACTTCCACTCTCCGTAGTACGCCTCGTTGCGGGTGCGGAGCCCGTGGAGGACGTCCTGGGTGCGCATGCGGGGCGTCTTCCCGAGGGCGGCGAGGATGTCGGCGAGGGGGTCGACGTCCTGGACGGCCTCCAGGCGGTGGACGGTGGCCACGCCGTTGCGCAGTTGCTTGGCGCGCTCGGCGATCTCCTTGGCGGGGTCGGTGTCGATGAAGTGGGTGCGGACGGTGATGGAGGCTTCGCCGGCGGGGATCTGGATGCCGTCGGAGGCGACGACGACGGTTCCCTTGTCGAGGCCCTGGCGGAGCAGGTGGGGTGCGGCGCCGCCGTCGACGGCCTTGTCGCCGAGCGCCATCTTGGCCTGCGACTCGGTGCCGACGACGAGGGAGGCGCGGGTGTGGGCGCCCTCGCGCACCAGCTTGGGAAGGTTCTCGTCGGTGGGGTCCTGGGTGCCCTGCCACAGGGTGACGTTGACGGCGCGGCCCTGGTTGTGGAGGCGTCGGCAGGCCATGAAGTACCTGCTGGTGGCCTTCTTCCCGCCGTAGGGCAGCTTGTTGTCGTCCTTGAGCGGGTTCATGAACGCGACCTGCGCCTCGTCGACGATGACGACGAGCGGGTCATGGACGGTGCCGGCCGGGGCCTGGAGGCGGGTCTCCATCTCCTTGACCGCGGCCTCGACCATCTCGGTGACGGCGCATGCGTGTTCGTCGGTGGGGCCCTCGATGAGTACGGCGGCGAGGCCCATGAACATGCGCCAGTCGCCGATGCCCTTCAGGTCGCCGATCCAGAACTCGACGGTCGGGTCGAAGGCCAGCCAGAGGGCGATGGCGCGCAGAGAGGCGGTCTTGCCCTGGTTGGACAGGCCTGTGATGAGCATGTGGCGCTGGTAGACGCTGAGGGCGACGGCGTCACCGCGCAGCGACTGGCCCCAGGGGGCGCGTCCGGTCTTGTACTCGGCGCGGACGTCGGGGTCGGTGACCAGCGGGGACGGGCCGATGGGCTCGTCGAGGGCGCCGGAGTCGGCGATCCACAGGCGGACGGTGCGGGCCGCTTCGGGGATGTTGATGAACACTTCGTGCTCGTGCCGGTTGAGGTTCTCCGCGAGCTTCTTGCGCCGCTGCTGGATCTCCTCGGTGGAGACGCCGGTGGGCAGGGTGACGTCGAGTTCGACGCCGCAGCCTGCGATGACGATCGGGGAGAGCATGGCGGCGCCGACGTCGCCCATGGCTTCGATGGACTTGCGCAGGGCGGAGATGCCCAGGTCGCGGAACGCGGTGACGACGACGGACGGGGTGATGGGGCCGCCGACGTCGCGGACTTGTACGGGGAGCGCCCACTGGGGGGCGGTGTGGCGCTGCTGGCCGATGGCCCAGACGGCGGCGAGGGCGATCCATGGTGTTGCGGTGAGCGCGGGCCCCCAGACGATGCCTGCGATGAGCGCGGCCCAGCGCACGAGTTCG
Source organism: Streptomyces sp. B21-083 (assembly GCF_036898825.1). Taxonomy (GTDB): domain Bacteria; phylum Actinomycetota; class Actinomycetes; order Streptomycetales; family Streptomycetaceae; genus Streptomyces. The sequence continues at coordinate 3,185,552 of NZ_JARUND010000002.1, forward strand.
ATGACGGCTTCGAGGGGGGCGAGGACGTCGGTGATGTCGTGGTTGGCCCAGGCGAGGAGGACGCCGAGCATGAGCAGGACGCCGCCTGTTCCGACGGTGGCGGAGGCGATGGCCTTGGGTGCGTTGAGAGCGAGTTGCAGCATGTCCATGCGCCTGCGGTGGCGGGCGGCGCGGAATTGGTGGCCGCGGGCCTCCCATTCCTTGACCTCTTCGAGGAGGCCGGCGGCTTCGGCGGCGCGGATCATGCGCTCGTACCGGGACGCTGTCCGGCCTTCCCAGGTGCGGCGGGTGACGACGCGGGTTCCGCCGAGGACGTAGGAGCCGTGCCGGACGATCAGGCGTCCTGTGGTGCGGACGCGTTCGTCGGCGAGGGCTGCTTTGGCGATGCGGAGGTAGCGGGCGCGGCGCCGTTCGGGACGCGTGGAGGACGCGGGGATTGTGGGGGCGTCCTGGGTGTCGGCGGGGGCGTCCGGTGGCGTCTTGATGAGGGCGACGGTCATGCTGTGTTCTCCGGTCGTTCGTTGGGCGGTCCGGGGCCCAGGGACGGCGACGGCTTGGCGGCAGGACGCCGTCCCCGGGGTGGATCTACTTCTTGCGGTTGGCTCGTTCCTCGCGCTTGCGGGCACGCTCCTTGATGCGCTCGATACCGCGGTCGATGTCGGGCTGCTCCTGGATGTTGGCGATGGCGCGGCGGGCGCCGCGGATCTCCAGGCGGGCGATGGCGAGCTTGTCGCCGAAGGTGAGCTTCGGGTCAGCCACGGTCGGTCTCCTCGGATGCGTTGATCTGCGCCTCGATCAGTGAGGCCTGGACGTCCTGCACCTCGCCTCGCTCGATGGCCGCGTAGACGGCCTCCGATGCGAGGAACATGCGGTCGGTGAAGGTGGTGTCAGCCATTGGTCGTCTCCGTCTCGGGCAGGGCGGCGGCGATGGCGGCGTACGAGCGGGCCACGTCGGCCCACGTGGTTCCGGCGGCGGCGAAGATCTTGACGTCGCTCTGGCGGCTGGTGCTGTGGGCGGCGCTCTCGGCGTGCTCGGCGAGGCGCTTGGCCTTGGCCGCCGCGTTGCGGGCCTCGGTCAGTGCCAGGGTTCGGGTCAGGTCGTCCACGGGTTCCTCCTGGTTGCGGGCCGGGTTGTCCGGCCTCACCGCGCCCCCGCAACCGCCTCCCTTACGGAGGTGGTTGACGGAGGACGGAGAGACCGTCAGCCCTTGCGGCTGCTGCGCCAGACGTCGCGCAGGATGAGCAGGCAGATCACGAGGGCGACGACGACCACAGCGAGGACGGCCGCGAGGATCGCGAACCCGAACACCAGGAACGCGACCAGGACGACGACCACGGTGAGGGCGAGCAGGCCGAGGCAGCCGGCTGCCAGGTACGCGCCCCACGGGTGCACCTTGATCGGCTGGAGCGGTGCCGTCGCCTGTTGGGCGACGGACGGGTTTTCAGGGGATCCCCTGAATGCCGGAGCGGCGTACATGGGGTTACCGGCGAGGTCGTAGCCGATCTGCTGCCGCTGTACGGGTTCGCTCATCGGGCCCACCCCCGGATGCGGCGGGCGAGGTGCGGCCAGAGCAGGACGCCGGCGGCGAACGCGAGGACGGCGGGCTGCGAGACGGTCGCGACGGCGGCGGCCAGGACGAGGGCGAGCAGCGGCGGGTAGGCGACGAGGAGACCGAGGACGGCACCGAACAGGACGCGGGTCATGCGGGCACCCCCTGGCGAGCGGGGAGTGCGTCCGGGTGGAACAGGTTGCGTCCTCGGGCGTCCTTGCTGTGGACGGTGAGGCGTCCTACGGCGACCCAGCTGCGGACGGTGGACGGGTCGATGCCGTACATGAGGGCGACCTGAGCGGACGTCATGAGGGGCGGCTCGGGCGGTGGTCCGTCGTCGGCGTCCTCGGCGTCCTGGTCTGTCCCGGGTGGGAGTTCGGGCGTCCTGCCCGCGTCCTGGGCGTCCTCGCGTTCGAGAGTCACGGTGGGTACCGGGCGGGCCGTCATCGGCAGCAGCCGGATGCCCGGCGGGACCACCTCGGTGATGGCCGGGACGCTCAGGACGGTCGGGGACGCGTCGGCGTCCTGGGCGTCCTGGGGTGCGTCCTCGGTGTCCTGGGCGAGGCGCTCGTGGAGTTGCCGCATGAGGGCGCCGAACGCGACGAGGGCGGCCGAGGGGGGTACGGCGGCCACGACGTACTCCATGGGCTGTGCGCCGTCGCCGACGCCGAACACGTTGAGCGCGATGGAGCCGAGGGATCCGAACGCGGCCAGAGTGACGGCCCACCAGTCCATGCCTTGTCGGGCGAGAGAGGCCCGGAGCATGAGGAGTTCTCCGGCGATGATGAACAGGTCGACGGTGGCGGGCCATGCCCAGGCGCGGGCGCCGTCGAGTCCGTTGCCGCCGGCGATGTCGTGGAGGTGTTCGTAGGACAGCCAGAATGCGGCGGCGGTGAGCAGGACGGTCACGACGGCGGCGCCGACGGCGAGGCCGTCTCGGGCGTTGTGGCGCTTCACTGGCCACCGCCGAGGATGACGAGCAGCTGGTCGGCGAGGTCGCGCAGCTGGTCGGCGTGCCGGTCGAGTGTGGCGGCGAGGTCGTACAGGGCTACGGGGTCGAGGGTGCGGCCGATGAGGCTGATGGACACGCCGGGGGTGCTGCTGCACAGTTCGGGGATCTCGGCGGTGGAGAACGGGGACTGGACGAGGGCGGCGTCGCCGATGTCGTGGCCGTGGAAGGCGAGGGTGACGTCCGGGCCCTGGTGGAGGATGTCGGCGCGGTAGTCGTCGGCCTTGTGGTTGGGGTGGCCGATGCACCAGGCCGGACAGGTGACGGTGACGTCGCCGTAGTCGACGGTGGGCAGCGTGACGATGCGCGGCTCGGTACTCACGGGCGCTCACCGCGCTCGTCGGCGAGGAAGGCGGTGACCTCGGGGAAGTGCCTGGCGACGAAGCGGCGGGCGTCCTCGTCCTCGTCGACGGGCTCGGCGCCGTGGGCGCGCAGCAGCAGGCGGAGGGCCTCGCGCTGGGCGCCGTATGCCTCCGGGTAGGAGAAGCCGTCACGGCTGCTGTCGCCGTAGGCGGTGAGCATGCGCTGGCCGACGCGGATGGCGACGGCGAGGTCACTCGACTCGGGGGTGTGGAGCGCGGCTGCGCGTTCCTGCTGCCCCTTGGCGTAGTCCACGTCGCAGAGGCGGTGCAGCTCGGCGAGGTGGACGAGGTTCTCGCTCATCGGGCGCCCCCGCTCTGGCGGGCGCGGCGGAGGGCCTCGTCCATGTCCGGGTCGCTGTCGCCGGGGCGGGGGTTGATGCTGACGGTGCGGAACCCGGTGGCGGCGGGGGTGTAGTAGCCGGCACCCGACTCCATGTCGCGGTTGGCGTACTGCCAGGTGCCGGTGTCGACGGGGGTCTCGGCCACGTTCTTGCGGGTCCGGTAGTGGGCGCCGACGGTGTTGCGGGCGATGGTGGCGAGCCATGCGTACATCTGCCGGTCGGTGGTGGCGCGGCATTTGTGGAGGTCAAGCCAGGCCCGGTAGAAGGCGTCGGCGGTGAGGTCTTCGGCGAGGGCGTGGTTGCCGCCGCGGACTTCGCGGGTGACGAGGCGGGTGATGGCGGGCTGGAAGGTGCGGTAGACCTCGGTGAACTGTGCGTTGAGCTGCTGCGTCGGGCTGATCGCGGACGATGCCGCGGGCGTGAGACGATCCATGGAGCCGTTCTCCTTGCTTGATCAAGGGTTCGGTCAGGGCTCCGGTCGGCGTTGACGCGCCTCCGGAATCCGGGGTAGTCACCCCTCGGCTCGGCGGTGCAGTCGCCTATAGCCGGGGGGTCTACTTTTTCTGTTGATCTGCAGTTGTGGAATCGGGCGGCGGTGCAGTCGCCGTTCCGTATTCGTTGATCGCTCTTCGTACTGCGCGGACGTCGATCCCGATTTCTCGGGCGACAGCCGACTTGCTGCCGAGTTCCAAGACGCCTTCCTCGAACGCTTCCGCTCGCCTCCGGGCGCTTGTTGCGATCTCCGCTTGCAACTCGCGCTGTCGCCGGGATTCGGCAGCAACGCGCTCGCGCCAATTGGTTGTTGGCACGACAGTCACTCTACTAGGACAGGCTGTCCTAGGCAACACCGACACGCCACTCACGCCGACGCCTTCGGCTGGTAGTACGCGAGCAGCGCCCAGTCCGGCGGCCCGTACGAGCACTGGCACCACTTGCACGTCAGCCGGGTCTGCCCCGGCAGGCGCGAGATCGCAGCGCCACAGACGGCGCCCTTGTCGTCGACCGCGATGCACGTACCGAGCCGCTGCGGACGCGGCACGGGATCTCCGACGATCGAGCGCGCAGACCGCTCCAGATCACCCACCTCCCGGAAGAGGTCGCCGGCCGCCGGATAGTGCTCCACCAGCCACTCCATCTCCATGCCCAGCCAACGGCAGTCCGCAGCCAGCCCGGCCGCCGCCGGCGCCCCATGCCGGGGCCAGCGCACCCGCTGCACGTCCACCCGCCACAGGTGCACCACCTCCCCGGCGCGGACCATGTTCACCGTGTCGAGGACGTCCTCGTCGACCGGGGACCGCGGCCCGGCCGCGCCCCGGGTGGAGACGATCTCGCCCCACCCGGAGTTGCGCGGTACGAGGCACTCGGCGACCTCCGTGTACAGGACGGGCAACTCCTGGAGGGTCTTCGCCAGCTTGATGGTGTGCCGCTCGCACAGATACCGGCCAGCCGCGTCCTGCTCGCACACCTCGCACGCGGTCATCGGTGGGCCTCGCCGAACTCCCGCAGATCTGCGGGAAGCGTCGATGGCAGATCTGCCATAGTCGACGTCCCGTTTGTCCGTGTCCCGTTTGCCCGCTCGCGCGCCGCGTCGAGCTGGGCCTGGGCGGCGCGGGCTGCCTTGCGGTCGCGGCGGTCGTCGAGGAGCCCGAAGCCGGCCTGGACGAGCAGCATGAAGTACGCGCCCGTGCTGAAGCCGACGGTGAGCAGTTGCAGTTCGTGGTCGGTCACGCTGCGAGTCCTTCCAAGGTGGGCCACAGGCTTCCGTCGAGGCCTCGGCGGTGGGTGTCGGGAACGACGGCGAGCGGCCAGCCCAGGTGATGCAGGCCCATCGCGAGCAGGGTGTACGCGTCGGCCTGGTCGTAGCGGCCGGGCCCGTCGCAGTCGACGCCGTAGCGGGCCTGTACGGCGTCGCGTACGGCGCCCTTGGAGCCGGAGCCCTTCCCGGTGGCGTACAGGGCCCGGCAGGACGGTGGTACGACCGCGTAGGGGATGCCTCGGCGCCAGCAGGCGTGCCGGACCATGACCCGGAGTCCGGCGAGATCTTCGTGCCGGTGGGCGACGCCGCCGCCGAACGACGGGCCCTCGATCACCACCAGGTCGGCGCCGCGGATGTGGTCGGCGACCTGGTCGAGGATGAGCGCGAGTCGGGGGTGCCCGCGTACGCCGGCCCGGGGGCGGATGACGTCGGTCCAGCCCTCGCCCGCCACCCCCGTACAGGTGAGGCTGACGTCCAGGCCGATCACCCGGGGTCCGGCAGGGGTACGCACGATCCGCTGCCCCTTTGCGGGGGAGCCGGACTCCACCGCAACCGTGGCCGTATCGCCACGGCTGGTCTCGTTCGGCATAGCGGGCTCCTTCGGGGTGGGGGACCTGGACCTCCGTTATGGAGGTCCAGGTCTGTGAGCTGGGTGGTTAACCTCTGGGGGCGGCCGGCCCGAGTCCCGCGGGCCGGCCGTTCGCCTGCGGGTCAGACGTTGATCGGTTCTCCGTGCAGCGTGTTCATGGCCGCGATGACGCGGTCGTCCATCCACGAGAACCAGCAGCCGCCGGAGAGCAGGTGGGCCTTGACACCTTCGACGGTGGTCGGGGGCCGCCTGTCGTCGGCGTAGTGGATGGTCACTTCGGGCAGGCCATGGAACCGTGCCGTGTCGGGGATCAGCTTGTTGACGATGTACTCGGCGGTGTCCTGAGCGAGTTGGTCGCGGTCGAGGTCGGTCACTGGTTCTCCTTGGTGGTGTCGTTTGCGGCCGAGTCGGACTCGGCCGCAGTTCCGTCCGTGGTGCGGGCGGGTCAGGTGGTCAGCGGCACGGGCGCCGGGCAGGCGGACAGCAGGCGCGTCCAGGCGTCAGCGGCGTCGGCGGCGATGTACTGCTCGCCACCACTTGCGTCGGCCACGTCCGCCCAGCCGTTCTCTGCCTGCTCTCGGGTGGGGCGCGGCTCCAGCTCGGCGTGCTCGGCGCTGCAGAACGAGGCGACGCTGGCGCTTCCGCTCGCCCACATCTCCGGGGCGCTGGCGGACAGGCCGAGCACGGTGGCGGGCAGGTTGCAGTGCTGGCCGTTGATCTCAAGGTCGCAGTGCTTGGACAGGTTCATCAGGTTCTCCTTGGTGGTTGCGAGGTGTCAGGCCGCGGCCTTGACGCCGAGCTGGTTGAGGATCGTCGTGAACTGGTGGATCGCCTGAAGGTCGGACACCTCGCCGGCACTGCTGCCGTGCGACACCTGGATGCCCTTCAATCGGCAGTAGTTGAGCTGCTTGCTGCTCGCCGGCCTCTCCCGCCAGAGGGCTGCGCGGGTGGCGAGCCAGCGGCTGCCCATGGCGCGGGCCTGCTGCTCCAGCCACGCCTTCGCGGCGGACAACGGCAGCGGCACGTCGTTCTTCGGGCCGACGACGCCGTTGTTGAGGTCGAACCGGCGCAGCCAGTACGTCCGGTCGACCGGGTTACGGACCAGGAAGACGTACGCGGCATCCGTGACCGGGATGAACCAGATACCGGACGCCGTCTTCAGCCAGCGGACCGACGACCCGTGGAACAGGTCGATCTCCTCCACCTGAATCCGGGACAGATCCAGGTGACGCTTCGTCTTCTCCTCCGCCTCCCGCACGGCCTCCCGCAGGGTCTGCTCCTCGTCCTGCATCACCACCTGACGCCCGGTGAGGTCGACGATGGAGGCGAGCTGATGCCGGGTGGAGGCGCCCATCACGTCGAGGACCAGGGCGTCCTTCTTGCCGGTCTCCGGGGACAGACGGAGCGCCCGTCCGACCATCTGGCAGTACAGGCCGGCCGACTTCGTGGGGCGGGCGATGACCGCGCACGACGTCCACGGGGCGTCGAACCCCTCCGTCAGGACCATGCAATTCGTGAGGACCTGGACGTCACCGGCCCGGTACCTCTTCAGCGTGGCCGTACGATCCTCGCGGGACATGTCGCCCCAGACCGCGGCAGCCGTGATGCCGGCGGCGGTGAAGGCGTCCGCCATGGACTGCGCGGTCTCCACCGTCGGGGTGAAGGCGACGCCGGGCCGGTCGGTGGCGTGCAACCGGTACGCCTCGGCGACGACCTCGGCGGCCCCGGAGTCGTCCAGGGCCTGACCGAGCTGGCCGTCCTGGAGGTCACCGTGCCGGGACTTCACCGAGTCCAGGTCGAGGCCGGGCACGGTGACGCGCTTGCCGCGTACGTCGCACAGGTAGCCGTCCTCGATCATCTCCAGGATGTCGAGGGTGAAGACGACCTCTTCCCACACTTCGGCCAGGCCGCCGTCGGTGCGGGTCATCGTCGCGGTGAAGCCGGCCGTGGGGATGCCGCGCCAGGCGCCGAAGTGCTCCAACACCGTCATGTAGGTGCGGGCGGCGGCGTGGTGGCACTCGTCGACGACGACCATGCCGATGCCCGTGATGGCCCGGCGGCGGCGTTCCACGGCCAGGGTCTGGATGGAGGCCACGACGACGTCGACGTCCTGGTGCTCGTCGCGTTCGGCCTTGACGATGCCGACACGCAGTCCGGGCGCGACGGCCTTGATCTTGTCGGCGGCCTGGGCGAGGAGTTCCTCGCGGTGGGCGATGACGAGGGCGCGTTCACCGCGGGCCGCGAGGGCGGTGAGCCGTTCGAGGATGAGGTTGGAGAAGACGACGGTCTTCCCGGCGCCGGTGGGGAGGACGACGGCGAGCCGGTTGTTGTCGCCCTGCCAGCCTTCGACGAGGGCCTTGATGGCCTCCGCCTGGTACGGGCGCGGGGCGAACGTCTCGGGCGTTTCAGACATGGCGGTCACCTCGGTTCGTGAAGTCCTGGGCTTTTGCCGGGAGTGCAGGGAGCGGCAGGGAGTAGTGCAGGGAGTCGGCGCCCGACCTCCGACCGCTCTCACCTGTTGTTTTGCAGGGAGGCAGGGACTTGCAGGGAGTTCTCTCAATACCAATGCAGTGAAGGAGTTGGGGTTTGACGTCGCTGCGTACAGACACGGACATGTGATGCGCGATGTGCATGTGATGCGCATGTGCAGTAAGAGAGGGGAGGCAGCCCCCTGCAAGTCCCTGCGTCCCTGCGTCTCCGCTGGTCACGCCTCGTGCAGGGAGTCGGCCAGGTCCCTGCGCTACTCCCTGCGAAGTCCCTGCACTCCCGGCAACGGTGCGGGTCACCGTCCACCTCCGGTGGCGCTGCGGCTCTGGTGAACCTCGACACGCCACAAGTTCTGGCACTTGTGTGAGTCCCAGACCTTGACGGGCTTGTAGTTGTCGAGCTCCGGGGCGCTGAAGTAGCGGCCCTCCCTGCTCTTGAGCCAGCCACCCAGGCCCTGGGAAGAAGGGAGTTCTCCGTTCTTCAGTCGGGGCACCTGCTCTGGGACGGCGGCGATGACTGCGCCCGCTGGTACGGGCTCGCCTCCGAGCTTCCGGTGCCAGGCTGCGAGGAAGGCGGCCCACTCCTGCTCTTCGTCGTCCTGACCCGCGTTCTGGCTGCGGTCGGCCAGCCATCCGGGGACCCCGAGGAAGGCGAGTAGGCCGGCCACCATGCTGGCCCACTCCGAGTAGTCGCCCTTGCGGACACGCACGGTCTCCGCTCCGGCGGCGAGCCAGGCCCGGACCATGGTGACGGCAGCAGCGACGACCGTGGAGGCGTTGGCGCGGAGCCAGGGCCGGAGGTCTCCTACGCGGAATCCGTCACGCTGGTCGGGGTCGGGGCAGTTGGGGTCCAGGCGTACCCACATGGCCCGGCGTCCGTTGTCTCCACCGGTACGCAGGCCGTTGCCCGTGAGGATCCACAGGCGGTCGTTGGGCATGGTCACGGACGCGGTAGAGCCGAGGACGCGATCGCCCCAGTGCTCGGCGGTGAGCAGGGATGACAGGACGGGCGACTTCACGACGTAGCCGTTGGGCAGGTTGTCGAGGACGACGACGGGCTGCCCGGTGGTGTAGAGCTGCGTTGTGATGCTCTTGCGCAGCTCGGTGTCGTTCTCGGGCCACGCTGTCTCGGCGATGCCGTAGGCGTACTTCAGGATGTCCTTCAGGAGGCTCTTGCCACTGCTGGGCGAGGTCGCCGTCAGGAGGAACATCGGGGTCGGGCCGTAGAAGTACGGGCGCATGATCGGGGTCAGCAGTGCACCGAGGAAGTGTGCGCGGTCGGAGGGCTGTGCCCACGGGAAGTCGGCCAGCATCTGGTCTAGGACGATCTCCTTGGCTCGCGCGAGACTCTGGTCCGTCACCTGCGGTTGCAGACGGCGCAGCGGGACGCGCGGTTGAAGGTAGAGGCCGGTGGCCTTGTCGTAACCAGGCGCTTGCAGGAGCGTCCCGTCCCGCCGGATCACCGGCGAGGTGACGATTCCCCGGAGCGGAGGCAGGGGCCAGTCCTTGCGGCCCAGGATGGTGCCGCAGGTCTTGGGCATCATCAACTCGCGGACTGCTTTAGTGCCTTGAGTCAGGGGGTCGGCGACTACTTGGTATGTGTCGACGTGTTCGGCGAGGTACGCGCGCAGGTTGTCCGCACCGAGCTGCTGCATGAGCGGGTTGCCGTTGTCGTCTTGGTGGACCCACGTCGGTCCGCCGGAGCGCTTGTACAGGTCAGGTAGACGTCCGTCCGCCATGAGGCCCAGCGTGCCGTCGAGTGCGTCGGCCTCGATGGTGACGTCCAGCTCGGGCTTGGACGTGACGACGCGTAGGTCCGGGCCGCCCTCGAACGCCTCTTGTTCGTCTGGGGCGTGGTCGGGGTCGAGCGCCGAAGAGCCGTCCGTGAACGGGCCGGTGGAGGGTGGTACGAGGCTGACGTGAGTTCGTCGTGTCCCAGATCCGAACCCCCGGTTGCCGAGTTCGGCGGCGGCCTTCTTGAAGTCGGCCAGGCTGGTGCCGCCCTGGGTGAGCAGCGTGTAGGCGGCGAACTTGTCGTAGGGCACCTCTGCCTCGAACACGGTGGAGGTGCTGAAGACGAAGAGCCGGTCGCGGTCCTTCGCGTGGCCGGTGGTCGCGGAGATACCGCGGGTCTTGCCTTGGCGCCGCCAGTACGTCGTACTGCCTCGGGTGAAGATCGGGTCCAACTCGTCGCCGATGATGTCCGGCCAGTCGACCTTGTTCTCGAAGTCGTCGCCAGGGCGCACGTATCCGGCAGGGAGTTCGCGCTTCGGCCGGGGTGCGGTCTTGGCCTTCTCCTCGGAGGGCAGCGTGTCGAGCATCCGGCAGACGTCGCGGATCGCGGCCATGGTGTCCGCGTCGATGGTGGGGATGTTGGCGGGGCTGCCGGTGAGACGGACGTAGGGCTTGCCGCTGGAGTGGACGGTTCCGCCGGACGGCTCGACCAGCCCGTAACCGCCCTCGCCGCGCGTCTCGATCTGAACCCGCACGATCTTCGCGTTGGGCTTCTCGCGGAGCCGCTGCCGCTCCTCGGGGGTGTACTCGTCCTCGCGGGCGGGGCGGGAAGCGAGCTTGGTGTTGCCGGGGACGTCGGCGCCCTCGATACGGGCGCGGAGGTGAACGCCCTGTCCCTCCCCACCAGGGCTCTGTGTGACCCAACCGGTGAGGATCGCGCGCCAGGGTTCGCCGAGGCCGGATGCGTCCATGATCTCGGTGAGTTCGTCGAGGAGTCCGTCGCGGACGGCGTGGTCCTCGATTTCGAGCATCTCAACGTTGCCGGAGACGGCGCCGTAGACGGCGGCGATTCCGGCGGGGCGGTCTCCGCCGAACCACTGGTCGTGTTCGGCGGGGGTGGATCGCTGGACCTTGTAGGGGCTCCAGCTGCGGAGAGCTGCGGCCTTGCTGCCGTCGGCCTTGATGGGGATGGCGCACAGGCCGGCGTCGTCCAACTCGCGGGCTGCGGCCCGGAGGTCGGGGGGCTGTGCTTCTGCCGGACCGGTGGGGTTGTTCACGAACGTATCCCTTGTGCTGGATCTGGTTGTGGTCCGTGAGCGCCAGGGGCAGGCGGGGGAGTGCCTGCCCCTGGCGGGTCCTCAGCCGGTTCCGTCCTGGTCGAGGGCGCCGAGCGGACCGCGTCGGATCTGCTCGCGCACGACCTCCGCGGACGGCAGCGGCCCGTCGGCGAGGATGGCGGCCGTCATGGTCTCGCCCGTATGGCGGGCGATCCCGTCGTCGCCGATGCGTACGACGTCGATCTGGTCGCCGATCCCGGATTCGACGGCGGCCCGCCTGAACGCGGGCATCACGTTCGCCATCAGCTCCTTGCCCCACGGCCCTTCGAGGGCGAGGAGCATGGCCATCTGCCAGTTGCAGACGGGGACTTGGTGGCTGCCGCCGTCGGCGCGGTGGTTGGTGAACTCGTCGACGCGGGGCGGTACGGCCGGCTCTTCGGCAGCCTCGGCGATCTCCTCGTCATGCAGCTGGTGCCACTGCTCGGGAGTGGCGCCGGTGATCTCCAGGACTTCGTGGACGAAGAACCAGTCGCCGTCGCCGTCTGTGGGGTCGGCGAGGGCGGGGCGGAGTTCGCCGAGCCCCATGAAGCCGACCGTCTTGTGGACGTCGGGGATGTTGCGGCCGTGCCGTTCGGCGAGGTCGCAGACGGAGAAGACGGTGCGGGCCTTGTAGCGGGCGATGCGTCCGGCGTTACGGTCGCGGCGGATCTGCGCGCGGAAGGATTTCGGGTCGGTGTTCACGCCGCCGTCTCCTTGATCGCGGGCCGGGCCGGACGGTTGGGGCCACCACGAGCGGCCCCAGCGTCGACGTGCTCGTCCATGAGGTCGGTCATGGCGCGGACGGTGGCCTCGGGATCGGGCGACTCGGAGATGATCCGGACCTGCAGGGCGTGGAAGTCGTCCAAGGCGGGGCTGCCGAGCCCGGCGCGGTTCATCTCGGCGTGCCCGGCTTCCAGCTGCTCGATGATCGAGGTGTGCGCAGGGGTCAGCATCCGGTCGCCTCCGTGGATCCGGCGGTGCCCGGGTTGCGGGCGGTGTGGGCGAGGGCCTGGAGCTGTGCGGCGAACGCGGCCAGGCGTGCCGCAAACAGGTCGGCCTGGTCGGGGGTGAGGTAGCTTTCCTCGCCGCCGCCGAACTCGATGCGGATGTGCGGGGTGCGCATCAGCGGGTCCGGGGCGTAGGTGTCCTGGTACAGACGGGCGTACGCGAACAGCAGGTCGTCGACGCCCTGGAGGTTGGGCACCATCAGGTCGATGTGCGCGCCCGCGTGGTCGATGTCGTCCAGGTTCTGGGTGTTCTCGTCAGTGTGGTCGTTGTTGCACCATCCGGTGGGGCAGGCGATGGGGACTTGGATGCCCTTGACGACGGCCGTGGTGATGGCCAGTCCGGCGAAGGTGTTGTCGACGCTCGTCATGCCGTCACCGCCTGGTGGGCGAGAAGGGCGCGGACGGCCCAGAGTCGCTGGCCCGGGTCCTGGCCGGTGGGGACGACGATGATGCGGAGGCCGTCCTTGAGCTCCAGGTAGTAGGCGTAGAACTTGTCGCGGAGGCTCTCGTCGAGGGTGGAGGTGTCCCACTCCTCGACCTGGAGGCGGTATTCGGTGGCGAGGGCCTCGAAGATGGCGGCCGGGCTGGCGACGGGGACCTGAACCCCGTCGACTACGGCGGGCATGCGGGACGGGTCTGCGAACGGATCGGTCGACCTTGCCGTTGGGGTCTGTGCCATGCTTCTCATAGAGCTGTCCTGATCTCTTCATTGCTGGTGAGTGCGGATTTGCTCGACTGAGGCGGCCCGGCTGGTACCCGGGCCGCTTCGTTGTTTTCGGCGGCCGCTCCGGCCTGGTACGTCGGAGCGGCGCCGTTCGCCTCGGGCAGGAGCCCGAGGAAGCGGTGGAGGTCGACAGTCCGGGCGACGCGTCGGCGGCCCAGGCGGATGACCTCGATGGGCAGCCTGTTCTCGGCTGCCAGCTGGTAGGTGGTGCTCTCGGCGAGGCCCAGGGCTCGTCCGACGATCGGCCACAGCGGGACGACGGCGGGCTGGTCAAGGATCTCGGCGATGGTCAGGGCAGCGGTCGTCATGCCGACGCCTGCTGGGGTGGCGCTGTCGCCACTTGCTTACGAAGCCTGTCGATGAGCTGTCCGTAGAGCAGTGCAGCTTCACCTCGCGGTCGTCGCGTGCCCCGCTCCCAGCGCCAAACGGTGGACTGGTCAACGCCGCATGCTCGCGCCACCTCACCGATCGACAGCCGGGCTACGGTCCGCAGCTGCTCGGCTTCGCCGCTGGCTACAACGGCGCGCACTTCTGCCAGACGGAGAACCTGTGTGTCTGTCACGAAAGGAACCTTGCCAGTTTCTTGCCTCACACGCAACCTTGAGCCTTGCCAGGTCCTTGCAGTTCCCGCGAGTTCTCGTGAGTTCCCGCCAGTTCTCGCGAGTTCCATCTAGTTTCCGGGAGTTTCAGCGAGGCCACATCCAGTCTCCGAAGCTTCACGATTCGCCGTCGTGCAGGGTGGGCGAAGTGGGGCAACGCTGCGGCTTTTCCGGCGGATTGACCTTTTCAGCCCCTTCGGTCCCGCTGGCGTCGACACCGGGTACGCGCCCCATTCCGGTCGACTAGGGCACCCCCCGAACGGCAAGGCTTAATGGCAAGGGTCTGTAGCCACTCGTAACCACTCGTCGCCACTCGTAGCCACTCATAGCCATCCGGATCCAAGCCTGCGGGTAGAGCAAGGCAAGGCTTGTCTTGCCAAAAGCTTGCCGTTCCGGCATGGTGAAGGCGTGCAGAAGACACAGTTCCCCCACGACTGGATCAGCTCGGCATGGCCGAAGCATGAGCTCAATGTGCCGCTCGACCTGTCGGCCATGAAGCTGGTCCAGGTCGGCTACGTCCTTGTCCCGGAGTACTTCTCATGGTCACTGGAAGCCCCGGAAATGACGGAGGGCACGGATGATGTGAGGGGGATCATCGTCAGCTTCAAGGCCACGCCCGATGGGCTGGAGACGATGATGATCCTCGGAGCCAATCTCGATCTTGAGGAGTGGCTGCCATGGGTGATTGCTCGCCTCCCCATGGAGAGCTGGAAGGCATTGGCCACAGAGGAGATGGTGCGCTGGCTGGCCGATGACGAGGTTCGCCTCCTGGTACCCCAACTCGCTGACAGCTCCGAGACCCCTGCCATCTCCCTCACGAAGAAGCCTCAGACGGCGAAGCCAAGGCGCTACAAGATCACCGACAGGCATCTTAAAGAAGTGGTCGGCGTATACACGGAAGCCGTCGAGAACGGAGAGCCGCCCACGCGGGCGGTGGCAGATCGGTTCGAGGTCGCTCATTCCACTGCTGCAAAATGGGTCGGGAGGGCTAGGCGCGACGGCCTACTTGAAGGTGTGGCCCAGAAGTGGGGTGCAAGTAAGGAATGAAGGGTTCGACGTACCGCCGTTGTTACTGCCGCGACGCGAGCGGCAAGGCGCTGAACAAGGCCTGCCCGCAGCTGTCGTCCCGACGGCACGGAGTGTGGGCCGTGCGCCAGGAGCTGCCCAACCGGCAGGACGGCACCCGCCGTTCGTTCTCCCGCTCCGGGTACGACACCGCCAAGGACGCCCAGGGCGACCTCGACAAGGTGCGCGCCCTCCTCGACCTGCCCGACGGCGACGACACCGAAGCACAGACGAAGATCGGTGACCTGCTTGAGGTGGTCAGCAAGAACAAGGACGCCCCGCTGCCCGACCTCGCCGAGACCCGCCGCCGGTTCCGCGCCGGCCAGCCGCTCACCTCGAAGACGACCGTCGGGGACTGGCTGGATGAATGGTGGGAGGCGAAGAAGCGGAAGAAGAGCACGCTCACCAACTACAGCTCCCACATCCGCGTGCACCTCAAGCCGGGCATCGGACACGTCCTCCTCGACCGGCTCAACGTCGGGCACCTGGTGGAGCTCTTCGACGCCATCGACACGGCCAACGAGACGATCGAGGCGGAGAACCAGCAGCGGCGCGAGCAGCAGGCGCGAGCGAAGTGGGGCAAGCAGTCCCGGCCGCCGGCCGCCGAGACGGCCCGGCTGGCCGAGGAGCGCGCGAAGCTGGAGGCACTCCCCCCGTACCGGCGGGTCACCGGTCCTGCGACGCAGCAGCGGATCCGGGCGACCCTGCGCTCGGCGCTCAACTCGGCGATCTCCCGGCAGCTGCTCACGTTCAACCCGGCCGCGCACGTCGAGCTCGTCTCGGGGAAGCGGCCGAAGGCTGTGCTGTGGACTCCCGAGCATGTGGAGCGGTGGCGGGAGACGGGTGAGAAGCCGTCAGGGGTCATGGTGTGGACGCCGGTTCAGGTCGGTGAGTTCCTCGACCACGCCGAATCCGACCGCCTCTACGCCCTGTTCCACCTGATCGCGTTCCGGGGCCTGCGCCGCGGCGAGGCTGTCGGCCAGGCATGGTCCGGGATCAGCTTCACCGAGGCCCGCCTGACGGTCTCTAAGACGATCATTCAGGACGGGTGGACGCCGGTGGAGAGCGACCCGAAGACGGAAGGCAGCGCTGCGACGATCGCCCTGGGCCCGGCGACCCTCCAAGTCCTCGCGGAGCACCGGGTCCGGCAGCAGGCCGAGCGTCAGGCGTGCCTCGGCAAGGAGCTGCCGTGGCAGGAGACGGGGAAGGTGTTCGTCGACGAGGACGGCGGCTGGCTGCATCCGGAGAAGGTCTCGGACGTGTTCCGGCGGCTGTGCCGGGAGGCCGGGCTGCCCCCGATCAATCTTCGTGATCTACGCCACGTGGCGGCAACTCTCATCCATGCGGGTGGTGGTGACCTTCACGCGATCAAGGAGACGCTGCGGCACGGGACGATCCAGTTGGCGTCCGACACGTACACGGCTCTCCTCCCCCAGGTCGATCAGGAGGTGGCGAGGAAGTCCGAGAGCATCGTGCCTCGGGCCCGCCGTCCGCTGCCGTCTGGCACCGCCGCTCACGCATCGCTCACGCAGGGGCCCGGAAACGACTGAGCGCCCCTGCTGGTCTAAACCAGTCGGAGCGCTCGGATTGCTGGTCACAGCGGATCTCCCCGCGTAGCACGTGGTGGGGCGGGTGGGACTCGAACCCACGGCCGACGGATTATGAGTCCGCTGCTCTAACCGGCTGAGCTACCGCCCCATTACGGCGCGTCGCGCACATTTGTGCGCGCCGTCTGCCGCAGCATAGCCGCTCATACGATCTCCTGCTTCGGATGGTCGACTTCGCATGACCATGAGGACATCGGCGCGGTTCGCGCGGTTCCCCCGGGCATGAAAAAGGACCCCGACGGGGTCCTCGTTCAAGCGCTCTCCCGACTGGACTCGAACCAGTAACCTGCCGGTTAACAGCCGGCTGCTCTGCCAATTGAGCTACGGAAGATCGAAGCTCCCCCGACTGGACTTGAACCAGTAACCTGCCGATTAACAGTCGGCTGCTCTGCCAATTGAGCTACAGGGGATTGCCTCGTTGCATCGATCGTGACTCCCTGGGTATTCGCCAGGGGGCGTGCGGTCGCTGCGACACATACATTAGCGCAAGCTGGGGGGTGCTCCGCCAATCGGTTCCGCGTGCCTCGCACCCGGCGCCCCTCGTCCACCACCCGTCGTCGTCCGTCCGTCGCCTCACTCACCACCCGTCACTCCTCACTCGACACACGACACACGTCAAGGAAAGGTGGCCGTCATGCGTTACCGGCTCACGTTCGTCGCCGGACTGGCCCTGGGTTACGTGCTGGGCACACGGGCCGGGCGCGAGCGCTACGAACAGTTGAAGAAGTCAGGCCAGCGGATCGCGCACAACCCGGCCGTCCGCAACACCGCCGAGTCAGCCGCGCTACAGGGGCGGGAGTTCGCCGGCAAGGCGTTCCACACCGTCAGCGAGAAGGTCGGCGACCGGGTTCCGGACTCCGTGGCCGGCCGGGTGCGTTCCCTGCGTGAGCGCAACGGCTCGGGAGGTGGCGAGGACGACTGGGGCACCAGTAACACCTGAGCGACAGGGTGTCGGCATGGACACATCTGCGGCACCCGCACGCCCCTGGTCACGGACAACGCGCGGGTCTTCCTCAACGGAAGTCCGACCCGGCGCGTTCACCTCTCCGCGTACGGCAGAATTTTCGCCATGGGGATAGTCGCCGGGTTGGACAGTTCGCCCGATTTCACTCGTATCGTCGTCTGCGACGCGGACACGGGGTCCGTGCTGCGGCAGGGCTATGCGCCGCATCCGGTGGAAGGCCCCGAGGGCGGGGGCGCCGGGCGGCCCTCCGATGTCGATCCGCAGGCCTGGCTGCTCTCCCTCGGTGAGGCGGCCGGCGGTGGGCTGCTCGAAGGTGTGCAGGCCATCGGGGTGTCCGCGCAGCAGAACGCGCTCGTGCCGGTCGACGCGCAGGGCAACACCGTGAGACCGGCGATGGTCGGCGGGGACAAGCGGGCGCAGGTCGCGGCGGCCGATCTGATCGACGCGCTCGGCGGACGTGAGGCGTGGGCGCAGGCCGTGGGGTGTGTGCCGCAGGCCGGACAGCCGGTGACCAAGCTGCGCTGGCTGGCGCGGAACGAGCCGGACGCGGCGCAGCGCACCGCGATACTGATGCAGGCGCACGACTGGCTGGTGTGGCAGTTGCTCGGGCGGCCCGTACGGCGGACCACCGACCGGGGTGGAGCCTCCGCAACCGGGTACTGGTCGGCCGCCATGGGCGCCTACCGGGGTGATCTGGTCGAACTCGCGCTCGGGCGGCAGGCGATGCTGCCCGAGGTGCTCGGCCCGTCCGACGCCGCCGGTACGACGCCCGAGGGGCTGCTCATCTCCGCCGGGACCGGGGAGACCATGGCCGCCGCCTTCGGGCTCGGGCTCGGGCTCGGGGATGTCGTGGTGTCGCTCGGGGCCTCCGGGTCCGTGATGGCCGTACATCCCGAGGCGCTCTTCGACTCGACCGGGATGATCACCTCGCTGGCCGACGCGACCGGGCTGCACCTGCCCGTCGTCACGACGCTGAACGCCGTACGGACGCTGCGCGGGACCGCTGAGCTGCTGGGGCTCGGGGATCTGGAGACTCTGTCCGATCTCGCGATGAAATCGACCCCGGGTGCGCACGGGCTGGTCATGCTGCCCTATCTGGAGGGTGAGCGGACGCCCAATCTGCCGCACACCGCCGGGACGCTCGCCGGGCTGCGGCGGGAGTCCATGAAGGCCGAGCATCTGGCGCGGGCCGCCTTCGAGGGGATGCTGTGCGGCCTCGCCGACGCGCTGGACGTGCTGCGGGGGCGCGGGGTCGACGTACAGCGTGTCTTCCTGCTCGGGTCCGCCGCCGAGCTGCCCGCCGTACAGGCCTCGGCACCGCCGCTGTTCGGGGCGCAGGTCGTCGTACCGCAGCCCGCCGACTACGCGGCCATCGGCGCCGCACGGCAGGCCGCCTGGGCGCTCGGGGTGTCGCAGGGCACGCTCGACCCGCGGACCCCGCCGGCCTGGCAGGGGGCCGCCGCTCAGGTGCTGGAGCCCGGCGAGGAGCTGGCGGTGGGGCAGGCGGTGCGGCAGCAGTACGTGTCCGTGCGGGAGCAGACGCATCCTGGGGCATTTCGTAGCTGAGGGGGGCGAGGAGCTTCCCCCGCGCGGCTGCTTCTTAATCCGCTCTTGGATTAATCGGTTGAAGTAACACGGGTGGAGTGTCGGACGATGGGTGCGTGGGGCACTCCCCATCGTCCGTCACGCCATCGTCCGTCACGGACAACCGCCGACTCCGAGAGATTCAGCGTGCTCATACAACTTCTGCGCACTTATCTGAGGCCTTACAAGAAACCCATCGGGCTGCTGGTGCTGCTGCAGCTCCTGCAGACCTGCGCCACCTTGTACCTGCCCACGCTCAACGCGGACATCATCGACAAGGGTGTGGTGAAGGGCGACACCGGCTACATCCTGCTCTCCGGCGCCGTGATGATCGGTATCTCGCTGGTGCAGGTCGTCTGCAACATCGGCGCCGTCTACTACGGCGCCCGTACGGCGTCGGCGCTCGGCCGGGACGTACGCGCCGCCGTGTTCGACCGCGTGCAGTCGTTCTCGGCGCGCGAGGTCGGGCAGTTCGGTGCCCCCTCGCTGATCACGCGTACGACCAATGACGTCCAGCAGGTGCAGATGCTCGCGCTGATGACGTTCACGCTGATGGTGTCGGCGCCGATCATGTGCGTGGGTGGCATCGTGCTCGCGCTGGGGCTGGATGTGCCGCTGTCGGGCGTGCTCATCGCCGTCGTGCCGGTGCTGGGCATCTGTGTGACGTTGATCGTGCGGCGGCTGCGGCCGCTGTTCCGGACGATGCAGGTACGGCTCGACACGGTCAACCGGGTGCTGCGCGAGCAGATCACCGGCAACCGGGTGATCCGTGCGTTCGTACGGGACGAGTACGAGAAGGAGCGGTTCGGGAAGGCGAACCACGAGCTGACCCAGGTGTCGTTGGGCACCGGACGACTGCTCGCACTGATGTTCCCGATCGTCATGACCGTCGTCAACATCTCGTCGATCGCCGTGGTGTGGTTCGGCGCGCATCGCATCGACAGCGGCGGGATGGAGATCGGCGCGCTGACCGCGTTCCTCGCCTATCTGATGCAGATCGTCATGTCCGTGATGATGGCCACCTTCATGTTCATGATGGTGCCGCGCGCGGAGGTGTGCGCCGAGCGCATCGAGGAGGTCCTCGGGACGTCGTCGAGCGTGGTCCCGCCGACCGCTCCCGTGGTGGAGCTGCGGCGGCACGGGCATCTGGAGATCCGCGGGGCCGGGTTCCACTACCCGGGTGCCGAGGAGCCGGTGCTGAAGGCCGTCGACCTGGTGGCGCGGCCCGGTGAGGTGACCGCGGTGATCGGGTCCACGGGCAGCGGCAAGTCGACGCTGCTGGGGCTCGTACCGCGGCTGTTCGACGCGACCGATGGAGAGGTGCTCGTCGACGGCGTGGACGTGGCGACGGTGGAGCCGAGGCTGCTGGCCAGGACGGTCGGGCTGGTGCCGCAGAAGCCGTATCTGTTCGCCGGGACCGTGGCGAGCAATCTGCGCTACGGCAATCCGGACGCCACCGACGACGACCTGTGGCGGGCGCTGGAGGTGGCGCAGGGCAAGGGGTTCGTCGAGCGGCTGGAAGGCGGGCTCGACGCGCCGATCGCGCAGGGCGGGACGAACGTCTCGGGCGGTCAGCGGCAGCGGCTCGCGATCGCGCGGACGCTGGTCCAGCGCCCCGAGATCTACCTCTTCGACGACTCCTTCTCCGCGCTCGACTACGCCACTGACGCGGCCCTGCGGACGGCGCTCGCGCGCGAGACCGCCGAGGCGACCGTCGTGATCGTCGCCCAGCGGGTGTCCACGATCAGGGAGGCGGACCGGATCATCGTCCTCGACGAGGGCCGGGTCGTCGGCACCGGACGCCATCACGAGCTGATGGCGGACAACGAGACCTATCGGGAGATCGTGCTCTCCCAGCTCACGGAAGCGGAGGCTGCCTGATGGCCGGGCCCATGGGGCGCATGATGGCGGGAGCCGGCCCCGACCAGCACTCGCTCGACTTCAAGCAGTCCGGCAAACGGCTCCTCTCCCAGTTCAGGCCCGAACGGGCCACGATGTACGTGATGCTGTGCGCGGTGTTCGTGAGCGTGGGCCTGTCGGTGGTGGGCCCGAAGATCCTGGGGCGGGCGACCGACCTGGTCTTCTCCGGCATCATCGGACGACAGTTCGAGAGCGGCGCCTCGAAGGCCGAGGTTCTCGCCGCGATGCGCAAGCAGGGCCGCAACGGCATGGCCGACATGCTCTCCGGTACGGACTTCACACCGGGCAAGGGCATCGACTTCGGCGCGGTGGGCGGGGTGCTGGGGCTCGCCCTGGTGACGTTCGTGTTCGCGGGGCTGCTGATGCTGGTCGCCACGCGGCTGGTGAACCGGGCGGTCAACCGGACCGTGTACCGGATGCGCGAGGATCTGCAGGCGAAGCTGTCGCGGCTGCCGCTGTCGTACTTCGACAAGCGGCAGCGCGGTGAGGTGCTGTCGCGCGCGACGAACGACATCGACAACATCGGGCAGACGCTCCAGCAGTCGATGGGGCAGCTCATCAACTCCCTCCTCACGATCATCGGCGTACTGGCGATGATGTTCTGGGTGTCCTGGCTGCTGGCGCTGGTCGCGCTGGTGACCGTTCCGCTGTCGTTCTTCATCGCCACGCGCGTCGGCAAGCGGTCGCAGCCGCACTTCGTGCAGCAGTGGCGGACCACCGGCAAGCTGAACGCCCACATCGAGGAGATGTACACCGGGCACACCCTGGTGAAGGTGTTCGGGCGGCAGGACGAGTCGGCGCAGCAGTTCGCCGAGCAGAACGACGCGCTGTACGAGGCCGGGTTCAAGGCCCAGTTCAACAGCGGGATCATGCAGCCGCTGATGATGTTCGTGTCGAACATCAACTATGTGCTGGTGGCCGTGGTGGGCGGGCTGCGGGTCGCTTCGGGCTCGCTGTCGATCGGTGACGTGCAGGCCTTCATCCAGTACTCGCGGCAGTTCTCGATGCCGCTGACGCAGGTCGCGTCGATGGCGAACCTGGTGCAGTCCGGTGTCGCCTCGGCCGAGCGGATCTTCGAACTGCTGGACGCGGAGGAGCAGCAGGCCGATCCGGTGCCGGGAGTACGGCCCGAGGAACTGCGCGGGCTGGTCTCGCTGGAGGGCGTGTCGTTCCGGTACGAGCCGGAGAAACCGCTGATCGAGGATCTGTCGCTGTCGGTGGAGCCCGGGCACACGGTCGCGATCGTCGGTCCCACCGGCGCCGGCAAGACGACCCTGGTGAACCTGCTGATGCGGTTCTACGAGGTCTCCGGGGGCCGGATCACCCTCGACGGGGTGGACATCGCGTCGATGACCCGGGACGAACTCCGGTCCGGGATCGGGATGGTGCTCCAGGACACCTGGCTGTTCGGGGGAACTATCGCGGAGAACATCGCGTACGGGGCCGCGCGCGAGCGCGAGGTGACGCGCGGGGAGATCGAGGAGGCTGCGCGGGCCGCGCACGCGGACCGTTTCATCCGTACGTTGCCGGACGGGTACGACACCGTGATCGACGACGAGGGGACGGGGGTCAGCGCGGGTGAGAAGCAGCTCATCACCATCGCGCGGGCGTTCCTGTCCGATCCGGTGATCCTGGTGCTGGACGAGGCGACGAGTTCCGTGGACACGCGGACGGAGGTCCTCATCCAGAAGGCGATGGCCAAACTGGCGCACGGGCGGACCTCGTTCGTGATCGCGCACCGGCTGTCGACGATCCGGGACGCGGACACGATTCTGGTGATGGAGAACGGCGCGATCGTGGAACAGGGGGGTCACGAGGAGCTGTTGGGGGCGGACGGGGCGTATGCGCGGTTGTACAAGGCGCAGTTCGCCGAGGCGGTTGCTGAGGTGGAGTGAGCGGTGGGGGGCGGAGGGTGGCTTTTCTTCGCCCCCGCCGCCCCTACCCGTCCCATTCCGTGCCTGGGGGCTGCGCCCCCCCAGACCCCCGCTTCGGCCCTGAAGGGGCCTCGTCCTCAAGCGCCGGACGGGCTGGTCAGTCCAAGTAGCCTCGCAGCTGGTCCGCGAAGGCGTGGTCGCGGAGTTTGTTCAGGGTCTTGGACTCGATCTGGCGGATGCGCTCCCGGGTGACGCCGAAGATGCGGCCGATCTCTTCCAGAGTGCGCGGGCGGCCGTCCGCCAGGCCGTAGCGCAGCTGGACGACCTTGCGTTCCCGCTCCCCCAGCGTCGACAGGACCGCCTCCAGGTGTTCCCGCAGCAGCAGGAACGCCGCCGACTCGACCGGTGACGCGGCGTCGCCGTCCTCGATCAGGTCGCCGAGGGCCACGTCGTCCTCCTCACCCACCGGCGCGTGCAGCGACACCGGTTCCTGGGCCAGGCGCAGCACCTCGCTGACGCGTTCGGGCAGGAGGTCCAGATGGGCGGCGACCTCCTCGGGGGTGGGCTCGTAGCCGCGTTCCTGGAGCATCCGGCGCTGGACGCGGACGACCCGGTTGATCAGTTCGACCACGTGCACGGGGACGCGGATCGTCCGGGCCTGGTCGGCGAGGGCGCGGGACATGGCCTGGCGGATCCACCAGGTCGCGTACGTCGAGAACTTGTAGCCGCGCGCGTAGTCGAACTTCTCGACAGCGCGGATCAGGCCCAGGTTTCCCTCCTGGACGAGGTCGAGCATCGTCAGCCCGCGTCCCACGTACCGTTTCGCCACCGAGACGACCAGGCGCAGGTTCGCCTCGATCAGCCGGCGCTTGGCCATCCGGCCCATGACGACCAACCGGTCCAGGTCCAGGGCCAGTTGGCTGTCCAGGTCAGAGGCGAGCCGGAGTTTCTCCTCGGCGAACAGGCCGGCCTCCACCCGGCGGGCGAGGTCGACCTCCTCGGCGGCGGTGAGCAGCGGGATGCGGCCGATCTCGCGCAGATACTGGCGGAACAGGTCGGAGGAGGGCCCGCTGGTGTCGGCGCGGGCGGGGCCGCGGGAGGGGGCGCGGGCGCGCACCCGCTCGACCGGCTCGACGGGATCGAGCAGTTCGACGGGCTCAATGGGCTCGACGGGCTCGATCGGTTCCGCCGTCTCCACCGCGTCCGCCGGGGGTTCGTCCAGCTCGGACGGGCTGTCGGGCTCGGCCGTCTCCGGGTGGTGCGCGGCGCGGCTCTGCGGAGGCACGGCCCCGATGACCTCGACGCCGGTGACGTCGGTGACGTCCACGGTCTCGGCATCGGTATCGGCCTCGGCGGCGCCGGACTCCGTTACGGCGGTACTGCTGTCGGTCTGGGTGAGGGTCTGGGTCTGCACGGGGGCGACCTCCAGGATGATCGCTGCTGAGGCGTACGGCAGCGGTACTCGGGGGGCGGAGGGGGCGGCCTCGCCGCTGTCCGTCCCGTACGCGTTGAGCGGAATCGCGGGGGTGTCGGACCCGTTGGGGACGGGTCGGCCGCGCTCCGAGGACTCAGGCACCGGAACCCAGTGTGGAGTACGACACATCGCCGCCACGAGGGGCGTGCGACGACTTTTTGCGCACGTCCGTGCCCATGTGGTTACCGTCGCGGCCAACTCAAGCGCTTGTTCGGGGTCCGACCTGGCACGATCGGCGCGCGTCCGGTTCTCTCCCGCTCAACTCACGTGTACGAAACCCGTATCACCGTTCGCTGCGAAACCGCCGCCGAGGCGGAACGGCTGGACCGCTGGGCGGTCAGAGCGCTGCCGAGCCCCGCTCCCGCAGGGCCTGGTCGTACTGCTGGAGTACCCACAACTCGTTCTGCACGGCGGCCAGTTCGGCCGGGTCGCCGTGGGTGGCCAGGCGGGTGTGAGTGACCTGGACCTGCTGGATGCGGCGTTCCACCGCTCTGCGGCGGACCATGACCAACTGGTCGCTCGCGTACACGTCGTCGACGGTTTTGCGCATGATCGCCTCGACCGCCAGCTCCGTCACCATGGCCCGGACCGTGTTGTCCGGGGCGATCTCGCGGACCCGGACCAGGTACTCCTGGGGGTCCTGGGCGCCGAACTCCGCGCCACCCGCTTCCATGATCGCCTGGCGTACGGCCGCGTAGGGGGCTGCCGTGAACTCGTCGATGCCGTAGGCGTCGAAGGCCGGGGAGACCAGGTCGGGGCGCTGGAGAGCCAGTTTGAGGAGTTCGCGCTCGGTGGCGTAGACCGGGTTGCGGAGGTTGAGGGCGGGGCCGGAGGGGCCGCCGGAGCGCGCGGAGGTCTGCTCGTACGGCTGGGTCCGGCCCTGCTGTCCGGTGGGGGCCGGGCCCTTGCCGCCGCGGTCCCGGGCCCAACGGGCAAGCTGGGCCACCCTTTTGACGACGAACTGCGTGTCCAGGATGCCGAGCATGCCCGCGAGCTGGACCGCCACCTCGTGCTGTGCGCCGCTGTTCTTGATGCGGGCCACGATCGGGGCCGCCTCGTCCAGCGCCGCCGCGCGGCCCCCCGGGGTCTCCAGGTCGTAGCGGATGGCGATCTGGCGCAGGGCGAACTCGAAGAGAGGGGTGCGGGGTTCGGCGAGTTCCGCGACGGCCTGGTCGCCCTTGGCGAGGCGCAGGTCGCAGGGGTCCATACCGTCGGGCGCGATCGCGATGTACGTCTCGGCGGCGAACTTCTGGTCGTCCTCGAAGGCGCGCAGCGCCGCCTTCTGGCCGGCCGCGTCGCCGTCGAAGGTGAAGATCACGCGGGCCGAGCCGTTGTCCATCAGCAGCCGGCGGAGGATCTTGATGTGGTCGGTGCCGAAGGCCGTACCGCAGGTCGCGATCGCCGTCGTCACGCCGGCCAGATGGCAGGCCATGACGTCCGTGTAGCCCTCGACGACGACCGCGCGGCTCGTCTTCGCGATGTCCTTCTTGGCGAGGTCGATGCCGTAAAGGACCTGGGACTTCCGGTAGATCGCCGTGTCCGGGGTGTTCAGGTACTTAGGGCCGGTGTCCGCCTCGTACAGCTTTCGCGCGCCGAAGCCGACGACCTCGCCGCCGATGTCGCGGATCGGCCACATCAGACGGCCCCGGAAGCGGTCGATGGGGCCGCGGCGGCCTTCCTGGGCGATACCGGACAGCAGGAGCTCCTTGTCCGAGAAGCCCTTGCCGCGGAGGTAGCGGGTGAGGTGGTCCCAGCCCTGGGGGCTGTAGCCGACGGAGAAGTGTTCGGCGGCCGACTGGTCGAAGCCCCGCTCCGCGAGGAACTTGCGGCCCGCGTCCGCCTCGGAGCTGGTGGCCAGCTGCTCCGCGTACCACTGGGCGGCGATCTTGTGGGCCTCGACCAGGCGGATGCGCTCGCCGCGCTGGTGGGTGGGGTTGTAGCCACCCTCCTCGTACCGCAGGGTGATGCCGGCCTGGCCGGCCAGGCGCTCGACCGACTCGGAGAAGGAGAGGTGGTCGACCTTCATCACGAACGTGATGGTGTCGCCGCCTTCCTGGCAGCCGAAGCAGTGGAACAGTCCCTTGCTCGGGCTGACCTGGAAGGACGGTGACTTCTCGTCGTGGAAGGGGCACAGGCCCTTGAGGTTGCCGCCGCCCGCGTTACGCAGCTGGAGGTACTCGGACACCACGGCGTCGATCGGGACCGCGTCCCGAACCGCCTTCACGTCCTCGTCGTTGATCCTTCCGGCCACGCAGTGATTCTACGGTGGCGGACCGACAGTGCTGTGACAGTCCCGGGCCCCGCCACGGCTACGGGACGAGGGTGTCCAGCGGTACGCGCGGGTCCGCCAGGGCCTCCGTGTCCAGCTGGGCCCGGGATCGGATGAGCTGCTGGATGGGCTCTGTGACGTCCCACACGTTCACGTTCATCCCGGCCAGCACCCGGCCCTCCTTCACCCAGAAGGCGATGAACTCGCGCTTGCCCGCGTCTCCCCGGATCACCACCTGGTCGTACGAGCCCGGGGGCGCCCAGCCCGAGTACTCCATGCCCATGTCGTACTGGTCGGAGAAGAAATAGGGCACGCGGTCGTACGTCGATTCGCGGCCCAGCATCGAGCGGGCCGCCGCCGGGCCGCCGTTGAGGGCGTTGGCCCAGTGTTCGACCCGCAGCCTGGTGTCGAACAGGGCGTGGTGGAAGGCGGCCACGTCACCGGCCGCGTAGATGTCGGGGTCGGAGGTGCGCAGGCGTTCGTCGACCTCGATGCCGCCGCCGTACGCGCGGTCGGCGAGGGTCAGGCCGGCCGCCTCCGCCAGTCCCGTGCGCGGCGCCGCCCCGATGGCCGCCAGGACGTCGTGGGCCGGGTGCTCCTCGCCGTCGTCCGTACGGGCCGCGAGGACCATGCCGTCCTGGCCGACGATCTCCGTCAGGCGGGCGCCGAAGTGGAAACGCACGCCGTGCTCGCGGTGCAGCTCGGCGAAGACATTGCCCAGCTCGGGGCCGAGGACCGAGTGCAGCGGGGTCGAGGACGGCTCGACGACGGTCACCTCGGCGCCGTACTCCCGCGCCGCCGCCGCGACCTCCAGGCCGATCCAGCCGGCGCCGGCGATCACGAGGTGGCCGTTGTCGCGGCCCAGGGCGGCCAGGACGCCCTTGAGGCGCTCGGCGTGCGCGAGGCGGCGCAGATGGTGGACGCCGGCCAGGCCCGTCCCGGGGATGTCGAGGCGGCGCGGCTCGGCGCCGGTGGCGATGAGCAGTTTGTCGTAGTTGACGAGGGTGCCGTCGTCGCCGAACCGGACCGTCTTCGCCGTACGGTCGATGGCGTCGACGGTCTGGCCGAGGTGGAGTTCGATGTCGTTGCGCGCGTACCAGGCGGGTTCGTGGACGAAGACGCTGTCGCGCTCCTCCTTGCCGAGGAGGTAGCCCTTGGAGAGCGGGGGTCGCTCGTACGGGTGGTCGCGTTCGTCGCAGATCAGTATCACGCGGCCCGTGAAACCCTCCGTCCGGAGCGTCTCGGCCGCCTTGGCGCCGGCCAGTCCGCCTCCGACGATGACGAATGTCTGATCCGCGTCGACCACTTCATGCCTCCTCGTAATAACGGATGCCACGTGTTGCCCGTGTCGCGTGATGCTCGTGTTCGTGTTCGTGCCTTGTGTACGGACGCCCCCTGGCGAGCGTCCCGCACGGAGTGTGATGGGGGAAGAGGGTGTGGCCCGATCAGGCCACGCAGGGTCACATTTGTGTCATATGCAGGCCGGATAGGGTCGGATATTGCTGGATACCGCGCCGGATACGGGTCATACAAGCCATAGGAGTCACAGGAGCCATAGGGGTCATATGCGGCCCGTCAGGCGGGCGTGCAGCGAACGCGCCGACGCGTCGGTGAGGGACGCGATCTGGTCGACGATCACCCGCTTGCGCGCCCTGTCGTCGGCCGCCTCGTCGAACAGCGCGCGGAACTGGGGGTCCAGGCCGTCCGGGGCCCGGGCGGTGAGGGCCTCGGCGAGTTCGGCGACGACGACACGCTGGTCCGCGCGGAGCAGTTCCTGTTCGGCGCGCTGCATCACGTACCGGTCGGCGACCGCCTTGAGGACCGCGCACTCCAGCCGCGCCGCGCGCGGGACGACCAGTTCCGCCGCGTACCGCGTGAGCCGGCCAGCGCCGTACGCCGCGCGCGTGGCGCCCTCCGCGGCCAGGCAGAAGCGGCCGATGAGCTGGCTGGTGGCGTCCTTCAGCCGGGCCTGGGCGACGGCCGTGCCGTCGTAGCCGTGCGGCCACCACTCCTGGTCGAGGAGGCGGTCGAGGGCCTCGGCGAGTTCGGCGGGGTCGGTGTCGGCGGCCACGTACCGACCGGTGGCGACCCGGAAGATCTCCTGGCGCTCGGGCTCGGCGTGCAGGCAGTTGGGGTCGATGTGCCCGGCGTGGAGGCCGTCCTCGACGTCGTGCACCGAGTACGCCACGTCGTCCGCCCAGTCCATGACCTGGGCCTCGAAGGTCGTACGCGTACCGGGGGCGCCCTGGCGGACCCAGTCGAAGACCGGCCGGTCGTCGTCGTAGACACCGAACTTCGGGGACGCCGGGTCGGTGGGGTGCGCGCCGCGCGGCCAGGGGTACTTGGTGGCGGCGTCGAGGGTGGCCCGGGTGAGGTTGAGGCCCACGCTGACCAGTTCACCGGTGGTTCCGGATTCGCCCGTGGCTTCGAGACGTGCGCGGTTGACGAAGCGCTTCGGTTCGATCCGGGTGAGGAGTCTGAGGGACTGGGCGTTGCCCTCGAAGCCGCCGCAGTCCGCCGCGAACTCGTTGAGGGCCTGTTCGCCGTTGTGCCCGAAGGGCGGGTGGCCGAGGTCGTGCGAGAGACAGGCCGCTTCGACGAGGTCGGGATCGCAGCCGAGGGCGGCGCCCAGTTCGCGGCCGACCTGGGCGCATTCCAGGGAGTGCGTGAGGCGGGTGCGGGGGCTGGCGTCCCAGATCTGACTGCGGGTGCCAGGGGTCACGACCTGGGTCTTGCCTGCGAGCCGTCGTAGGGCCGAGGAGTGCAGTACGCGGGCGCGGTCGCGTTGGAAGGCGGTGCGGCCGGGGCGTTTGTCGGGCTCGGCGGCCCAGCGGGCGACTGCCGTCGGGGCGTAGGCGGTGGGGGTGGTGTCGTTTTCGGGGGGTTGGGGGGTGTGGGTGCTGTTGGTGCCTGTGCCTGTACTTGTGCCTTCCATGGTTCGACAGTAAGGGCAGGAACTGACAATTTGGGCGTGTGGATGCGCCTGCGCGTCTGCCGGGGGTTGTTTCGTTCGCGGGTGCGGGTCCGTTGTGGCTTGTCGCGCGGTTCCTCGCGCCCCTAGATAGCGGGCGCCAGTTCTCTCGCTGCCGGCGATTCCTGGGTCGCTGTTGCCTGGTCGTAGCGGTGGAGGATGAGGTCGGCCATTGCCGGGTGGGCGCCCAGGGGGGCCGCGGCGATCCAGGGGGCGGCCTCGGCGCACTCCGTGGCGAAGCGGCCCGGGGCCGTGAAGTACGAGGCCACGGCGACCCGGTGGCGGCCTCGGGCGGCCAGGGCGCGGACGGCGGCGGGGACGCTCGGCGCGGCGGTGGTGGCGTACGCGGGTACGACGGGCACGCCCAGGCGTTCGGCGAGGAGCTGGGCGGTGCGGTGGGTGTCGATGTCCGAGTCGGGGTCGCGGGAACCCGCGGCGGCGAGGACGACCGCGCTCGACCGGCGCTGCTCGGCGGTCATCCGGTCGCGCCAGCCGGCCTCGACGAGGCGGGCGTGCAGGGTCTCGACGAGCAGGGGGTGCGGACCGAGGGGGGTGGCCACGCGCGTGCGTGCCGATGCCGCCGCGGCCATCTCCGGGATGTCGTGCTTGACGTGGTAGCCGCGGCTGAGCAGCAACGGTACGAGGACGGCCTCGGCGGTGCCGAGTCCCGCGAGCGTGTCCGGGAGCAGGGGCGCGTTCAGCTCGATGTGCCCCAGGTGCACGGCCAGGTCGGGGCGCAGTGCGCGGACGCGTTCGGCGAGCGCGCCCACGGTGCTCAGGGCGCGCGGGTCGCGGCTGCCGTGGCCCACGAGGACGAGGGCGGGCGGGGCGGGGCGACGGCTGCCGTCGAGTGCGACGAGGCTGAGCCGGCTGCCGAGCCGGCTGGTGATCCGGTCCATGATGTGCGCCGAACTGTCGAGGTGGGCGCCTCCGGGGGGCCGGGGGCTCTGCGGGGGCTGCTGGGACTCGTCGTGTGGAGGGGGCGAGGCCGTCATGTACCGATCGTGACGGTACGAGGTTGCCACGCCGTTGCGCAGTGATGACGGGTCTTTTCCGGGGGTTCACGGTGCGGGGCAAGGGGTGTGTGAGGTGGTTTGACCTGCGGTTTCCTGCGGGCGAGTGAAGCTGGTCACGCCGAGGGCGGCGAACCGGGGCGGTGTCGGGGGCGTCTTTCTTGATCGAAGGCCACCTGGGAGGACCCGTGCGATGAGCAGTCCGATGAGCAGTCCGAAGGCGCGCAGACGGTTGTTGTCGCCGACCTGGGCGCGGCGTGTTTGGGGCCGGGTTCGCGTGCGGGTTCGGATGCCTCGTACGAGGGCCGGTCAGCGGCGGGCCGTGCAGGTCGTGATGTCGCTGTGCGTGCTGGCGTTGCTCCCCTCCACGTGGATGTTCGTCGCCACGGGCGACCGGCTGCGCGATGTGTCGGACGTGCCACGTACCAATGTCGCCGTCGTCTTCGGTGCCGGGTTGTGGGGCGGGGAGCCGTCCCCCTATCTCGCGCACCGGCTGGACGCGGCGGCGGAGCTGTACCGGGCCGGGCGGGTCAGAGTGGTCCTCGTCACCGGGGACAACAGCCGGCAGGACTACGACGAGCCGGACGCGATGCGGGCGTATCTGACGCGGCACGGGGTGCCGGACGGGCGGATCGTGAGCGACTACGCCGGGTTCGACACCTGGGACTCCTGCGTCCGGGCGAAGAAGATCTTCGGGGTCGACCGGGCCGTGCTGATCAGTCAGGGCTTCCATATTCGTCGTGCGGTCGCGTTGTGCGAGGCGGCGGGGGTGGAGTCGTACGGGGTCGGGGTCGAGGCCAAACATGACGTGACCTGGTACTACGGCGGGGCGCGGGAGATCCTCGCGGCGAGCAAGGCGGCATTGGACGCGGTGTTCAAGCCCGATCCGCGGTTCCTGGGGCCGGTGGAGGTGGGAGTCCAGCGCGCGTTGCGGGTGGACGCGGGCTGAGCGGCGGGGGACCTCACCGGCGTCCTCGGTCCCCCGGGAGGTCCCCGTGCCTGCTGTGTAACGGGGTGCGTTCCGGGGTGTAACACGGGCGCCGCACGCTGGGCGGTATGGAGACCTCCGTGACGCCCACGCACTGCCCGTACTGCGCCCTGCAGTGCGGTATGAACCTCACGCCGGTCGCGGGCGGGGGCGTCACGGTCTCCGAGCGCGTCGACTTCCCGGTGAACCGTGGCGCCCTGTGCGGCAAGGGGCGCACCGCGCCCGCGCTGCTGTCGCCGGCGCTGCGGCTGACCGAGCCGCTCGTCCGGCGTGACGGGGTCCTCGTGCCCGCCTCCTGGGAGGAGGCGCT
The DNA here is from genome assembly GCF_036898825.1 of Streptomyces sp. B21-083. Classification (GTDB taxonomy): domain Bacteria; phylum Actinomycetota; class Actinomycetes; order Streptomycetales; family Streptomycetaceae; genus Streptomyces. Next base: position 3,217,064 of record NZ_JARUND010000002.1, read on the forward strand.
GGACCGGGTCGCCGAGGGACTGACCCGCACGCGTACGGAGCATGGCCCGGACGCGTGCGGTGTCTTCGGCGGCGGTGGGCTGACGAACGAGAAGGCCTACGCGCTCGGCAAGTTCGCGCGGGTCGTCCTCCAGACCTCCCAGATCGACTACAACGGGCGTTTCTGCATGTCCTCCGCCGCCGCTGCCGGGAACAAGGCGTTCGGGATCGACCGGGGGCTGCCCTTCCCGATGGAGGACATTCCCAAGACCGGCTGCGTCATCCTCGTCGGCTCCAATCTCGCCGAGACCATGCCGCCCGCCCTCCGCTACTTCGCCGAGCTCAAGGAGAACGGGGGGACGCTGATCGTCATCGATCCGCGTCGGACCCGTACCGCCGAACAGGCCGACCTGCATCTCGCGCCGCGTCCGGGCACCGATCTCGCCCTCGCCCTGGGCCTGTTGCACCTGATCGTGTCCCAGGGGCGCACCGACGAGGCGTTCATCGAGGAGCGGACCAGCGGCTGGGAGGAGACGCGGGCGGCGGCGATGGCCCACTGGCCGGAGTACGTGGAGCGGATCACCGGGGTGCCTGTTCCCCAACTCCGGGAAGCTGTACGGATGTTCTGCGAGCCGTCCGCCGCCATGGTGCTCACGGCTCGCGGACCCGAGCAGCAGTCCAAGGGGACGGACACGGTGGGGGCGTGGATCAACCTGTGCCTGGCGACCGGGCGTTCGGGGCGGCCCTACTCCGGATACGGGTGCCTGACCGGGCAGGGCAACGGGCAGGGCGGTCGTGAACACGGTCAGAAAGCCGACCAGTTGCCCGGCTATCGCAAGCTGACCGACCCGGAGGCGCGGCGCCATGTGGCCGGCGTGTGGGGCGTCGACCCCGACTCGCTGCCCGGGCCCGGGCTGAGCGCGTACGAGCTGCTCGACGCGCTCGGCTCCGACATCCGTTCGCTGCTGCTGATGGGGTCCAACCCGGTGGTGTCCGCACCCCGGGCCGCGCACATCCAACAGCGCCTGGAGTCATTGGACTTCCTCGCTGTCGCGGATGTCGTGCTGTCCGAGACGGCCGCGCTCGCCGATGTCGTCCTCCCGGTGACCCAGTGGGCGGAGGAGACCGGGACGACCACCAATCTGGAGGGTCGGGTGCTGCTGCGCCGGCAGGCCGTCACTCCCCCGGACGGTGTCCGCAGCGACCTGTACGTCCTGCACCAACTCGCCGCCCGCGCCGGGGTGGAGAAGGGGTTCCCGGTCGACCCCGAGGAGGTCTTCGAGGAGTTGCGCCGGGCCAGCGCGGGTGGGATCGCCGACTACTCGGGGATCACCTACCGGCGGCTCGCCGAGGAGAACGGCGTCTTCTGGCCGTGCCCGGCATTGGAGGAGCGGGAGGACGGGCGAGACGTTCCGTCTCAGGTGCGAGATGTTCCGTCTCCGGTGAAAGACGCTCAGCCGGAGGCGCGGGATGGTCAACCGCAGGTGCGGGACGACCGGCCACTGTCAGCGCCGCATCCCGGTTCCCCCCGTCTCTTCCTCGACCGGTTCGCCACCGAGGACGGGCGGGCCCGGTTCGCGCCCGTGACGTACCGGGCGATCGCCGAGGAGCCCGACGCCGAGTACCCGGTGCTGCTGACCACCGGGCGGGTCGTGGCCCAGTACCAGTCCGGGGCCCAGACGCGGCGCGTCGACGAGCTGAACGCCGCCGCGCCCGGACCGTTCGTGGAACTGCACCCCCGGCTCGCCGCGCGGCTGGGGGCCGGCGAGGGGGATGCCATCGCCGTGGTGTCGCGGCGTGGGCGGGCGGTGGCGCCGGCGCGGATCACCACCTCGATCCGCCCCGACACCGTCTTCATGCCCTTCCACTGGCCGGGCGAGGGCCGGGCCAACACGCTGACCAATCCGGCCCTCGACCCGACCTCACGGATGCCGGAGTTCAAGGCGTGCGCGGTACGGCTGGAGACCGTACGCCCTTGAGTGGCAGGTGAGTTGGGGCGGCCTGCTACCAGGTGACCGGGAGGCTGCGTACGCCGTGGACCGCGCGTCCCTCGTGGGCGTTCGCCTCCGCCGGGGCCGTCAGCCGTAGCGTCGGCAGTCGGCGGAACAGGGCGGGCAGGGCGATCTGGAGTTCGGCGCGGGCCAGGGCCTGGCCGAGGCAGTTGTGCAGGCCGTGGCTGAACGTCAGATGCTGCTGAGTGTCCCGGGTGATGTCGAAGGTGTCCGGGTCGGCGAAGGAGCGGGGGTCGCGGTTCGCGGCCTGCAGCGAGACGACGACACCTTCACCGGCCCGTATGGTGACGCCGCCGATCTCCACGTCCTCGGTGGCGATGCGCCGCATCCCGATGTGAACGACCGTGAGGTAGCGCAGCAGTTCCTCGATCGCCCCCGGCACCAGCTCCGGATCGGCTTGCAGGGCCGCGAGTTGGGTGGGATGGGCCAGCAGGGTCACCGCGCCGAGCGACAGCATGCTCGCCGTCGTCTCGTGGCCCGCGATGAGCAGCATCACGGCGAGTCCGGCCGCTTCGGCGGGGGTTGCCTCGCCGGTGGCGACACGTTCGGACGCGAGCCTGCTCAGCAGATCGTCGCCGGGGTCGGCGGTCTTGGCCGCGAGGAGTTCCATGAGGTAGCCGAACAGTGCTCCCCAGCCCGCCCGCATCGCCTCGGGTCCGTCGGTCACGGTGGCGAAGGCGGCGGCGTGGCGGTGGATGAACTCCCGGTCCGTGTACGGCACTCCGAGGAGTTCGCAGATGACGAGCAGCGGGAGCGGCAGGGTGAAGTGCTCCACCAGATCGACGTCCGGTCCCTTTGCCACCAGGTCGTCGATGAGCCGGTCGGTCAACTGCTGGATCGACGGCCGCAGTTCCTCCGTGCGGCGAAAGGTGAAGTCCGGGATCAGCAGTCGGCGCAGCCGGGTGTGGTCGGGCGCGTCCATGGCGAAGAGCTGGCCCGGGGTGGGCGGCGGCGGAGTCGGCTGCAGCCCGGGGAACCCCTCCCGGCGGTTCTCCGAGCTGAAACGGGCGTCCGCCAGAACGGCACGAGCGTCCTCGTGCCGGGTGACCAGCCAGGGGGTGTTGCCGCCCCAGAGCGCGATACGGCTGAGCCGACCATGATCGCGCAACAGGGCGTATTCGGCGGGCGGATCGAGCAGGGCGGTGCGCTGCATGGGCAGCGGGGGGAAAGGGGTTTCAGACATGGTGGGGGTCTCCGCGTGGTGGGGGTCAGGGGTGCGGGGAAGGGGGTGCGTGAAAGAGGGGCGACGGCGTGGCTCTGTGGTCGGGGGCGAGGCGCGGTCGTCGGGGCGCACGGCGACGGCTGTGCCGGAGGCACACCCGGTGCACCCCAACGTGACCTGCGCCTGGACCTGGACCTGGGCCTGGACCTGCGGTGAGGCCCGTGCCCAGGCGCCGCCCGTCCCTAGGCGTCGTCGGTGGGTGTGGTCGGGGGCAGGCCGGCGAGTTTCAGAAGCAGGCCCTTGACCTCGGTCGCGGCGATGGTCTTGGTGCTGTGCTCGGGTTCGGAGCACAGGAGTACGGGGCCGTGGTCGGGGTCGCTCGGGAGGCGGCCGTGGCTGCCTCGGACGCCCGAGGGGTCCAGCGGGACCGTCTGGAGGCGGTAGCGGAACCCGAGCTTCTTGCGGGCGAGTTGACCTGCCGCATGCAGTTTCACCGTCGGGACGGTGTCGTCCCACAGCAGTTCGGCGGGGTCGTAGCCGGGCTTGCGGTGGATCTCGACCTGACGGGCGAAGTCGGGGGCCCGGTCGTCGTCCAGCCAGTAGTAGTACGTGAACCAGCTGTCGGCGTCCGCCACCGCGACCAGCTCTCCCGAGCGCTCGTGGTCCAGCCCCTGCGCCGCCTTGCCCATCTCGCCCAACACCTGGTCCACACCGTCGAGTTCACTGAGCACCTTGGCGACTTCGCGGACGTCGGCCGGATCCCGGACATAGACGTGTGCCACCTGGTGGTCGGCGACGGCGAAGGCGCGGGAGGTCCAGGGGTCGAGGTACTCCATGCCGTCCTGGGTGTGTACCTCCAGCAGTCCGGCCCGGCGCAGGGCCCGGTTGATGTCCACGGGGCGGGACACCGGGGTGATGCCGTACTCGCTCAGGGCCACGACAGTGGCGCCGGCGGCGAGGAAGTGGTCGATCAACGGGCGCAGGGCGTCGTCGAGTTGGCGGGCGGCGCGGAGGGACTCCTCGGACTGGGGGCCGGATCGCTGGGGTTCGTAGTCCATCTGCGGGATGTAGACGAGGGTCAGGTCGGGGTCGTGTTCGTCGAATATCTGGCGGGCGGCGCCCAGGATCCACTGGGTGGAGGGCATGCCGGCGTTCGGGCCCCAGTAGGTGAACAGGGGGAAGGGGCCGAGGCGTTCGGTGAGTTCGTCGTGCAGGGAGGGTGGCCAGGTGTAGCAGTCGGGTTCCTTGCGGCCGTCGGAGTAGTAGATCGGGCGCGGGGTCACCGTCCAGTCGACGTCGGCGCCCATGGCGTACCACCAGCAGATGTTGGCGACCTTGTAGCCGGGCGACCGCTTTCGGGCCGCGTCCCAGATCTTCTCGCCGCCGACCAGAGCGTTGTGCTGCCGCCAGAGGAGGACGTCCCCGAGGTCGCGGAAGTACCAGCCGTTGGCCACGGCACCGTGTGTGGAGGGGAGTTCGCCGGTGAGGAAGGTCGACTGGGCGGTGCAGGTGACGGCCGGGAGTGTGGTGCCGAGGGGTGCCTGGAAGCCGCGGTCGCCGAGCGCGGCGACGGCCGGCATGTGCCGTAGAAGGGCGGGGGTGAGGCCGACGATATCGAGGACGACGAGTCGGTTGGCGTTCGGGATCTCGGTCATGAGCAGTTCCTTGGGACGGTCACGAGTGGTCCTCTTTCAGGCCGAGACCGGTCAACCGGTCGCGGGCCCAGGCGAGTTCGGCGGCAATACCGGCGGCCAGGTCGGCGGGTGGGCGGGGCAGGACGGACCAGGTGTAGGTCTCGACCTCGATGTGGTCGCATACGGCGCTCGGTCCGCCGAGAAGTCCGTCCAGGACAGCGGTGAGTTGGTCGGTGGTGGTACGGAGGGGTGCTTCGGGCTCGGCGTGCAGCGGGGCGTGGAAGTGTGTGCGCCAGGGGCTGCCGGTGCCCGATGCCGGAAGCCTGTCAGCGTCCAGGGCGTCCGGCAGGTCGTCGACACCGACTACCGCGCCCTCGTCGACCGTTCGGGTCTGGTGCAGGAACCGTCGCTCGGCCAGTTCACGCAGGGCGGCGCGGGCGCGCGGGTCGGTGGGGTCGGGGGCCTCGACCGCGCAGGACGCCTGGAGCTTGACGACCGGCAGACCGGCGTCGGTGAGCCGCCCGAGTGCCGCGCCGGGCTCCTCGAACTGGACGGCGAGATGGCAGGCGTCCAGGCAGACGCCGAGATAGTCGTGGTCGACGTCGGCGAACTCCCGTACCGCCTGGGTGGTGGTCTCCACGACACACCCCGGCTCCGGTTCGAAGCCGACTCGGATACGACGCCCGGCGCTCGACTCCAACATCGCGAGTCCTGACGCCAGTTGGTCCAGTGCGCGGCGTGCCGCGTCCGCGCGCTCCGTCGGCCACGGGGTGCGCCAGCCGAGCGGAAGGGTGGAGACGCTGCCGCGTCGGGCGTCGTCGGGGAGGAGGGCCGCGAGAACTCGGGCGCAGTCGAGGGTGTAGGTGAGGCGGGCCGGGTCGGCCCAGTCCGGGAGGTAGACGTCCTTCTTGACGACCTCGCGGTGGAACCCCTCGTACGGGAAGGCGTTGAGGGTGACCGTCTCCAGGCCGCGCGCCGCGAGCTCGCCCTTGAGGGATGTCAACGCCCGCTCGTCGGCGGCAAGTTCGGTGACGGCGGTACGGGCCAGCCAGAGCCCGATGCCGAGGCGGCCGACGCCGAGCCGTTCCCGTACGGGTTCGGCGTGGGCGCCGAGCTGGGCGATGACCCCGGCGAGGTCCTCGGCCTGGTGGACGTTGCTGCAGTACGCGAGGTGGACGGGGGTGCCGTCGGGGTGGAGGAAGCGCACGGGCTACTCACTCTCCCCCGCGCCGGATGGAATTGCCCTCGAACGACGACGTCTCGTCGGGCTTCGGCGCACCGTCCCTGTCGTCCAGGTCCAGGTGTCCGCTCTGGCCGTAGAAGGCGACGGGATTGCGCCACAGGACGCGGTCGACGTCGTCGTCCGTGAAACCGTCGGCGAGCATGGCGTCACCCGTCTTGCGGGTCTTCAGGGGGTCCGAACTCCCCCAGTCCGCAGCAGAGTTGATCATGACGCGGTCGAGCCCGTGCTCCTGGAGGATGCGGACCATGCGGTCCTCGCTCATCTTCGTCCTCGGGTACACGGAGAAGCCCGCCCAGCAGCCGCTGTCGAGGACCATGCCCACCGTCAGCTCGTTCAGATGGTCCAGGACGACGAGTTCGGGGGCGATGCCCGACTCCCGTACGACGTCCAGGGTCCGTCTGGTCCCGGCCGCCTTGTCGCGGTGCGGAGTGTGGACGAGGGCCGGCAGGCCGTGCTCGACGGCGAGTTGGAGCTGACGGGCGAGGGCCTCGTCCTCCTCCTTGGTCATCGAGTCGTAGCCGATCTCGCCGACGGCGACGACCTGGTCCTTGGCGAGGTAGCGGGGCAGTTCGTCCAGGACGGGAAGGCAACGCGGGTCGTTCGCCTCCTTCGGGTTGAGGGCGATCGTGCAGAAGTGCTGGATGCCGAACTGGGCCGCCCGGTACGGCTCCCAGCCGAGCAGCGAGTCGAAGTAGTCGTAGAAGGTGTCGGGTGAGGTGCGGGGCTGGCCGAGCCAGAAGGCGGGCTCGACGACGGCCCGGACCCCGGCCGCGTACATCGCCTCGTAGTCGTCGGTGGTGCGCGAGGACATGTGGATGTGGGGGTCGAAGATGCGCATGGTCACACCGTTTCGTCGATGGTGGTGACGCCGGTGGTGTTGACGTCGAAGGCGGTGAAGTCGGTGGTGGTGACGTCAGCCGCGGTCAGGCCAGTGGTGGTGAAGGGGCGTACGAGAGAGGCGATGTCCTCGGGTACGGGGCGCCCGGCCGCCGTCCGCTCGCGGGCGAAGTCGGTGAGCATGCGGGCGAGTTCGGCGTCGGACCGGTCGTCGAGTCCGGCGACGCGGGTGAGCGGGATCTCGCAGAACACGCACTTCAGGACGGCCTGGCGGTACTCGTCCGCAGGGAGGTGAGCCGCCGCGTAGGGGCCGAGGGCGGCCTCGATCAGCGTGGTGTCGTTGCCGCGCAGGGTCTGTCGTACGAGGTCCAGGAACCGGCCGGTCCCGTCCCGGTCGAGCTGGGGCAACGCCCTGAGGACGGCGCGTTGTTCGGCGGGGTCGCCGTAGCGGTGCAGCGCTGCCACCTCGTCGACGAGTGCCTGGCCGTGAAGAGGCAGGGCGGCCAGCAGCAGGGCACGGGCGGCCTCGTCGACGGTCCGGCCGTCGGGCAGCGGGGCACGTCCGCAGTTGCGGCGGACGGCGGGGAAGAGGGCTCGGATGGTGGTGGGGGCGGCGGCGACTTCGGCCAGGGCCGTATCGAGCCAGGCGCGGGCTTCGGGGGTGAGGGCAACGGGGTCTGAGTCGGAAAGAGGCATACGGCTCTCCAGGAAGGGAGTTGGAGAAGCGGGAACAGACGGAGGAGAGGGCGAGAGCGAGGAGAGGGGGGAGAGAAGAGGGAAAGGGGTGCCTGGGTATGTCGGAAAGGTGACACGGAACGCTCGTGAACCGCTGGCGGGTGGCCGCTCAGGAAGGGAGCAGGCTCCGGGCCTCGGCTCGGCGCAGGAACTCCAGGGAGCTGCGGGCGATGTCGGGGGCGTCCAGGGCGCCGCCCTGGATCTCGACGGACACCAGACCGCGGTGGCCTAGGTCGGTCAGCGCCGCCAGGACCGGCGGGAAGTCGATCTCGCCCGCGCCGAACTCCAGATGCCGGTGGACCCCGCGGACCATGTCCTCGATCTGGACGTTCAGCAGGTGCGGTGCGGCCAGGTCGACGCAGTCGAGCAGCGTCGGCTCCTCCACGCAGTGGGCGTGTCCGAGGTCGAGGGTGACACCCAACAGCTCATGTCCGCCGAGGAGTTCGCGCAGTCTCAGACACTTGGCGACCGTGTCGACGAACATGTGCGGCTCGGGCTCGAAGGCCAGGGCGACCCCGTATGCCTCCGCTGTCTCCAGCGCCGCCCCGACGCCGGCGGCCAGCCGCCGCCAGGCCTCCGTCTCCGGTATGCCGTCCGGGGCAGGCCCGCTGCACAACTGGACGGTGGGCGAGCCGAGTTCGGCGGAGATGCGGACGGCGCGCCGCAGCAGGTCGACACGGCGGTCCGGTTGGCCGGACATCAGCGTCGGCTGGTGCTTGGCCCAGGGGTCGAGGAAGTAGGGCGCCCCGGTCTCGACGGTGACGGTCAGCCCGAGACGCGCCAACCGCGCACGTACACCGGCGACTTGGCGGCCGAGGTCGTCGGCGTACGGGTCGAGGTGGTTGTGGTCGAGGGTGAGGGCGACACCGTCGTAGCCCAGGTCGGCGAGGATCCCGAGGACGTCGGAGAGGCGGTGGTGGGTGAACCCGTTGGTGCCGTAGCCGAATCTCAGGCCCATGGTGCGCCCTTCGTCGAATGGCTCATGTCGGGGACACCCGTCTCGCCAGGCGCTGTGCCACCGGGTGTACGGCACCCAGGAGCGCGGCGGCGACAGGCGCCCCCGCACGCGCCGTGAGCGCCGCCTGCAGCGGGACCATGGCGAGAATGCCCGCCCCCACCGCACGCCGGACGGAACTCCCGCGTGGATCGCGTACGGCACGCGCCTGCGCCCAGCCGTACGTCCCCAGGTAGGCGAGAACTCCGGCGGAGGCGACGGCGGTTCGGGCGATCTCCTCGCGTGGCACGGCTCGCCGGGGCGGCAGGAGCGCCGGGAGTACGGAAGGCAGCACCGTCGACAGTGCCGTGGCCGACGACACGGCGAGCGTCGTGGCGGGCAGCCGCGCGGGCGCGCCGGAGATCTCGTGGCGGCTGAGGGCGGTGAGCGTGTAGGTGTGCACCCCGGTGAGGAGGGCGGGGACGGCGCCGCGAGCGAGCGCGACGGCTGTGCCGCCGCCCCGGGCCCCGTGTGCCGGCGGACTGCCGCCACCCGCGACCGCACCCGCCAGCACGTCGAGCGCACGGGCACCCGCCATCGCCGCCGGACCGGCCGGAGTGGACTTCAACTTCAGGTCGTACGCCCAGATCAGCGCCGTCAGCGGCAGAGCGACGGCGAGTCCGCGTCGGCCGCCCGACACCGCGGCGAGGCCGAGGCCGGCGCCGGTCAGGCCGGTGGCGACGGTCAGTGCGGTCCGGCGCGGCACACGGCCGGAGGGCACCGGACGGGCGGGCCGCTCGACCGAGTCGACGGCGGCGTCGGCGTAGTCGTTGAGGGCCATTCCGGCCCAGTAGAGACAGACGGAGGAGGCCATCGCGCCGACCGTCCGAGGACCGAGAGGGCGGCCCGCCGCTGTCGCGCCCGCCAGGATGTCACCGGGGACACTGAGGGCGGCCGGGGCTCGGACCAGGCTCAACAGGTCGGAAAATGAAGGCGGTTGGGACCTGGTGCTTTGCGGGGGTTGTCGGGAACCGGCGGGGGGGAATGATTTCCGGTCACTCATGGCCACATCATTGCCGAAATGCGTGAAAGCCAATGGCATAAGTGGATGTTGATTCTTGTGACGAACGCGACAACAACACATCGTTGACAGGGACTTCACATTACTGACCCGTCGGCATCCTCACGGACAGGTCGCACGCGACGCACGCCGACGGGGCCGCCCGGGCTCAAGCAGGCTGCGGGCGCAGGAACTTCACGCCTCGGTGGCAGGGCTGCCACGACCGGCGGAAGACCTGGCCGGATACATACAGAGAGCGCACAGGGAACACACAACGCGCTATGGACATGCCATGTCATGGACCCTTAAATCTCAGTCAACATCCGCGTCCCCAACGCGCGTTGGACGTCACCAGTCCCTACCCGGCCTTCCACCACGTCCCGCCGCGCGTCCTCCCACCTGCTCGAACAAGCCCGAGGAGACCGATGAGTCGGACACAGCGCACCCCCCACGTTCAGCGCATCCGTGGTTCCCGTCTCGCCGCGGCGGGCACCACGGTCGGCGTCGCGGCCCTGTTGGCCGCCGCGCTCTCCCCCACCGCCGACGCGGCCGACAGACCGACCAGGGACACCGCGATCAAGAACGCGGTCACGGCACTCGCGGACCAGGCCACCCACCTGGGCCTGACCTCCCTGCAGAACACCAAGGTCCGGGACGTCATCGTCGACAAGGACGGCAGCCAGCACGTCCGTTACGACCGCACTTACCGTCAACTCCCCGTCCTAGGCGGCGACTTCGTGGTCCACCTGACTCCAGGAGGCGCCTACCGCAGCGCGAGCCGCGCCACGACCCGCCCGATATCCCTGGCCACGATCAGCCCCTCGGTGTCGGCTCCGAAGGCCGCCGACCTCGCGGTGTCGGCGCTGCGTGCGGCGAACCCGGGCGAGACTCTGAACAAGACAACTTCCAAGCCACAGCTGGTGGTTGACGCCCTGCACGGCACCCCGAAGCTCGCCTGGCAGACGAACGCGGTCGCGCTGGACTCGGCCGGCAACCCGGTCGCCCGGACCGTCCTGACCAACGCAAGGACCGGTGCCCAGATCGACGCCTGGGACAGCATCGAGACGGCGACGGGCGACGGCAAGTCCCTGTACGGCGGCACGGTCCCGCTGGAGACGACGCTCTCCGGATCGACGTACCAGCTGAAGGACCCGACGCGCGGCAACACGTACACGGGCGACGCCGAGAACGGCACCGACCTGTGCATCTTCGGCATCTGCATCCGCCGCGCCCCCGCCACGCTCTTCACGGACGCGGACAACCACTGGGGCACAGGCGCGACGGCCGACCGGGCCTCGGCGGCGGTGGACGCGCAGTACGGCACCGACGAGACCTGGGACTACTACAAGAACACGTTCGGCCGAAGCGGGATCAAGGGCAACGGGGTCGGCTCGTACAACCGCGTGCACTACGGCAGCAACTACAACAATGCGTTCTGGGACGACAGTTGCTTCTGCATGACGTACGGCGACGGCGACGGCACGACGTTCGGCCCACTGGTCTCGCTGGACGTGGCCGGGCACGAGATGACACACGGTGTGACGTCGTCGACGGCCAAACTGGCGTACTCGGGCGAGTCGGGCGGCCTCAACGAGGCGACGTCGGACATCTTCGGGACGCTGGTGGAGTTCAACGCGGCCAACTCCACTGATCCCGGGGACTACTTGATCGGTGAGAAGGTCGTCAGGTCGGGCTTCGGCAAGACGGCGCTGCGCTACATGGACCAGCCGTCGAAGGACACCAAGTCGGCCAACTGCTGGAGTTCGGCCGTCGGAAGCCTGGACGTCCACTACTCCTCGGGCGTGGCGAACCACTTCGCGTACCTCCTCGCGGAGGGCAGCGGCGCCAAGTCACTGAACGGCGTCGACTACAACTCCCCGACGTGCAACGGCTCCACGGTCGCGGGCATCGGCCGGGCCAAGCTGGGCGCGATCTGGTACAAGGCGCTGACCACGTACATGACGTCCTCCACGAACTACGCGGGCGCGCGCACGGCCACGCTGAACGCGGCGCGGGACCTGTACGGGGCGAGCAGCACGGAGTACGCCGCGGTGGGCGCGGCATGGAGTGCGGTGTCGGTGGGCTGACGGCCGTAGCCCAGCGCGTGTGACGGGTGGCCACCCCGGAAGGACCAGGGGGTGGCCACCCGGTCGCTGCCGTGTCGCCGACTCACCCACACGGCGACAAGGCGACACGGAATACGTACGGAATACGTATCGTCGGCTCGGACGTTAAGTTGAACCTTGCACGAAGGCGTCCGTTACGGCCGAGGAGACGATGCCGGCATGTCCGAATCCGAACAGAGAATCGATACTTCGGTACCGCACTCCGCCCGTATCTGGAACTACTGGCTGGGCGGCAAGGACAACTACCCCGTCGACGAGGCGGCCGGCAACGCGTACACGGCCGTGTTCCCCGGCATCGTCACGATCGCGCGCAGCAGCCGAGCCTTCCTGGGCCGGACGATCCGCCACCTCGCCGAGGAGGCGGGCATCCGCCAGTTCCTGGACGTCGGCACCGGCCTGCCGACGGTGGACAACACGCACGAGGTGGCCCAGTCGGTCGCCCCCGACGCGCGCATCGTCTACGTGGACCACGACCCGCTGGTCCTGACCCACGCTCGAGCCCTCCTCACATCGACCCCCGAAGGCGCGACGGACTACGTGGACGCCGACCTGTACGACACGGAACGCATCCTGGCGTCGGCGGCGAAGACCCTCGACCTGACCCGGCCGACCGCCCTGATCCTGAGCGGCATCCTGGGCCACGTGGCGGACTACGAGGCGGCCCGCGGAATCGTCCGCGCCCTGATGGCGGGCCTCCCGCCGGGCAGCTACCTCTCCCTGAACGAGGGCTCGCGCGGCACCGACCCCACCTACGAACAGGCGCAGGACGCGTACAACGAGACGGGCGCGGTGCCGTATTTCCTACGGCCCGTGGAGCAGATCGAGGCGTACTTCGAGGGGCTCGATCTGGTGGAGCCTGGGGTGGTCTCGGTGCCGCTGTGGCGACCCGAGGCGAGCGCGTCCGGGGTGGCGGCGCTGGCCATCGGCCAGCACGGGGGGTTGGGGCGGAAGCCCTGACACGAGCCGTTTCCGTTACGGATGTTCCGGCGCGCCGAGTACGGCTACGGCTACGGCTCGGCGCGCCGGAGTGGTGAGTGACGGCGACCTGTGACCTGTTGCCCGCCTGGCCTCAGTCCTGCTTCGGGGCGGCCTGCTGGACCACTTCGAACGACCAGAGGGTCGACCCGGACGCGGCGGGCTTGGGCTGCTCCCCGCCGGCGGAGGCGGGGCGGTGCGCCGACTGCGTCGGGCCCGCCATCCAGGCCCGGAAGTCCTCCTCACTGCGCCACCGCGTGTACACCAGGTAGCTGTCGGTGCCCTCGACCGGCCGAAGCAGCTCGAACCACTCGAACCCGTCCGACCCCTCAACAGCACCGGCCCGCGACGCGAACCGCTTCTCCAGCGTCTCGCGCTGCTCTTCGGGGACCGTGAGTACGTTGATCTTTACGATGCTCATGCGCTCCATCTTGCCGCAGGGGGCTCTGCGGTTCGCTTGGGGGCGGGGGCGGGGACGGGTACGGGGGCGGCGACAGGCGAGGGGGCGAGGACAGGCGCGGGGTGCGGCTCCTGCGGGCTCGCCGCCTGATTCGCCGCCCGACCTACCTCGCGTACGACGTCCAGCTCGCACCAGACCAGCTTGCCGACGGTCAGTTCGGTCACGCCCCAGCGGTCGGAGACGGCACCGACGATCAGCAGTCCCCGGCCGAACATCTCGTCGGACGCGGCTTGGCGCGGGAGCGGCAGTAACTCGCCCCGAGGGTCGGAGACGCCGACGCGCACGGCACGTTCCGTGAGGGCGAGTTCGACTCGGAAGAGACGGTCACGAAGACACCCGTGCAGTACGGCGTTGCCGCCGAGCTCGGAGACCAACAGGGCGGTGTCGGGGGCGAGTTCGGGATGTCCCCAGTCGGAGAGGAGGCGGTGGGCTCGGCGACGGGCGAGGGTGACGCTTCTGGGGAAGGGGGTGTAGTCGAGGCGGTCGTATTCGAGCGGGTCAGGCTCTTGGGGAGCGACCATGTCACTTACCTCCACAGCTCTGTGATCGGTACGTGACCGACGGTAGATGGGGGCACACCTCCGCTGCAACTCAATCCCGGAGGAATTCCCCCGAACGGTTTGCGTGGCTGTCACACGGCGCGTCAGACTGACGCCGCATCAATGCCATGAGGAGCACGAGCGTGACCGCAAACCAACAGGGCTACAGCACGTCAACCGTCCTGGGCCGCCGACTCGGTGGCGAACTCGTCAAGTTGCGCACGACAGCCGGCCTGACCCAGACCCACGCCGCGAAGGCGCTCACCGCTTCCACGACGAAGGTCGCCAAGATGGAGGGTGGCTGGGTACCGATACGCGACCCCGACATCCGGGCACTGTGCGAGCTGTACGCGGTCCACGATCCCGGCACCGTCGGCAGGCTCCTGGAGTTGGCCAGGCTCGACCGTGAGCGCCGCAAGGCCAAGGGCTGGTGGGACGACTACGCGATGCTCGGCACCATGCAGGAGTACGTCACACTGGAAAACGCGGCCACGTCCATCAAGGCATGGCAGCCCGCGTTCATCCCGGGCCTGCTGCAAACTCCCGCCTACGTACGAGCCTTGAGGGCCACCCCCGCCAACGCTGCCTCAGTGGCCCATCGCAATGACCCTGACGAGGAGTTCATCGCCTCGCGACTCGCGCGACAGCAACGGCTCATCGACGACGCACCCCTGGCTCTGCACGCGGTGCTCTACGAGGCGGTGCTGCGGAACTTTCCCGGTGGAGCCGAGACGGCTCGCGGGCAACTCGACCACCTGGCGCAGATTGCCGACCGCCAGAACATCACCATCCAGATCTTCCCTTTCCGTAACGGCACACACCAGGGACTGAACGGCTCGTTCAACATCATCTCCTTCGCCGAGCCCGGGGCCATGGATGTGGCTTACTCCGAGGCCGCGTTCAGGCACACCTGGGTCGAAGGGGGAGAAGGGGCGGCAGGCTACGACGACCTGTTCGAACTGATCGCCGCCCGCGCGCTCGACGCGAGAGAATCCCTGTCATTCCTCCGCAATCTCCGTAAGGAACTCTGAGCCGTGCCCGACTTCCAGTACCACAAGTCCAGTTACAGCGACGACAAGGAAGAGTGCGTCGAGGTAGCCACCAACATTCCCGGCACCATCGCGATACGTGACTCCAAGAGCCCGACGAGCCAGCCCCTCCGCCTCCACCCCACCGCCTGGGACACGTTCCGAACCGCCGTCACAGCCGCTCGCCTACGTTAACTGTCCCCGCATGCCTTGGCTTTGAACTCCGCCACCGGGACGGTGACCGCGGATTCGTCGCCCTGATAGCGGACCGTTCCCGGGGTGAGCCGGTCCCGGTCGGTCAGGGTGAAGGAGACGCTGCTCGACGACCACGAGTTGTCCTTGGTCCAGCCGAAGAGGGTGTAAGTGGTCTTGGCGGTGAGCGGTTTGATAGGTGTGGTCGCGGTCCAGCCTGCGGCAGTCGCATCGAGGGTCCAGGTGGCGAGACCGGCCTTGAGGGGGCGTGCGGCGGTCCATGAACCGACCGTCACCTGCTTGTCGGGGTCATCGCTGTCCACGTAGAGAGCCGCGCCATCGATGTGATGTCCGCAGACCATCATGACGCCGACCAGCTGACCGTCGTCGGTCACCGAGAGGCCGGCGACGGCATCAACCGGAACCGTGCACCCCGAGGTTGCGGCCAGGGCCGCGCAGGCCCCGAAAGCGCCGACGAAGCGCCGGACCAACGGCCACGAAACTGTCGACTGCACGGCGCCCCCTGCCCCGGGGTCACTATTCGTACCCCTGTACGCCAGAGGGTAGGGACGCTCCGGGTCGAGCTGCGGCTCCGCCGCCCACCCGTTGCACCCTCGTTGTGACCTTGTAGCCGGAGCGCCCGAAAGAAGCCGCAGAAGTGGTTCCGCCCTCTGGGCTGCCACGAGCTGGGGACTTGGGCCTCCCCCGCGTCGGTACAACTCGTTTCGAAGCGGTCCTGCAACTTGGACTCCCACTTACAGTTCACCGGCGAGGCAAGGGTGGCCCTGTGACGCCAGATCGCCAGGCACGGGGTGCGACGACCGACAGAGTGGTAAAGCTCACGGATCGGATCCGGGGATTCGTTGAACCATGGACGACTCGCCCACGTCCAGATGGTTACGGGCCGTCAATTTCGGTCAGGGTTGCGGCTGGTCACTGGATGGACGGTAAGAGATCAGCCATTTGGGTATATCACTGCACGCGAGCGGATGATTACGCAATGCTGTGGTGATACGGACCTCACCATGCACCGTCCAGGGGGTAGACGATGAGTGTGACCTTCAGCGAACACGCGACAACAGATCACGACGACGACGCCGTGATTGTCATGTCCGCCGACGACTTCCAGCATGCCGCCCAACGCGCGCTCGACGAGCTCGGACTCACCTACGCCGAGCTCGAAGAGCAGGCCCACGACGGCGACTTCACCTCATCGCAGGCCCACGCGCTCTGGGTTTCCATCGGCGGCACGGTTGACCTCTGACCTGCTCAGTCAGGCCAGCAAGTTAGCTCAAGAGCTCACCGACACCCTGAACGGGACAGTGACCCAGCATGTCCGCATGCGAGCCGCACTCCGCCCACATTCCACAGCGGGCGTCGTGTTCACCGTTGGCCACGGCCTGACAAGACAGAATCCCACTCAGCCGAAACCGTTTCCGCTGAGCATCAGCCCGAAGAAGCCCCGCGCCTGGATGAATCTCTCATTCCAGGTGCGCATGGACACCGAAAACAAGTTCCTCACGGTCCATTCGTCGTACTGCGGGATCTTTACAGACGAGGAATTGAAGACGTGCCTGTGTCACTGGGATTTCGAACGCGAGAAGGATCGCTACCCGAGCGCCCACGTCCAGGTCTACGGAACCTCACCGGCCCTTGAGTCACTGAACGAGGGCGACGACCGTAAGCGCCCGCTGGAGAAACTACACATCCCGGTGGGCGGGAAGCGATTTCGTCCTTGCATTGAGGACGTCATCGAGTTCTTGATCACGGAGCGGCTTGCCGAGGGCCGCGACGGCTGGGAAAAGAAGCTGGAAGAGGGCCGAAATCGATATCGGCGGACTCAACTGCTCGCCGCCATGCGCCGAAACCCTGACGTCGTCGAGGAATACCTACGCGAACGGGAATCCGGCGACGGCGGGTAGCGCGAGCCGATAGGGATCATTTCGACGAGGCCCCGGTCATCAGATCGGGGCCTCGTGCACGCCTGTCGTTCTCCACCCGGCTGTCCACCGACCCCCGTCTTCTACAAACGTGGTCAGACGAGGACAGCGCTCCGGTACCGAGTCGGACGCCTCCGGTTGCACACCGAGTCCACTCCGGGTGACTCCTCGACCTCCGCCGCTCGCTCGTCTCGGGGAACGCCGATCGCAGAATCACCCCTCATAAATCTGCGCCATACACATTCCTTCACGTGACGCGAATCGATATATTTCACACACTTCAATCACCGTCTGCTCCAAATACTCCAGATAGCCATTCGGGATTTCACCACGAATCACTCCGGAGAGATACCTCGGGGCGTAACTCATCACTTCCTGCACACTTACGGAGCCAAGGGCTTCAGCGACCTCCTGCACTTCTCCGACCGAAAGGAGAGCACATACCGTTCCAACCCCGTCGTCACCAAGAAGAGTTTTGCCGAAGACGACTGCTTCCGCAATTTCTCCTGAATATACATGGCTCAGCAGGTTCTGGATGACATCACCTTCCTCTCCCAGGCCACATGAGTCGACGGAAGATTCTGAATCAGCACGGAATCGAGATACTATTTGTTGAAATCCGCCGACTGCATCCGTCACGGAAATCGGAACCAGGGAAATATTCATTTTCCTTCCACGTCACTTTTACCTCTCCGAACATGACTTTCCGGCGTCAGACTCCTCCGCCTCCCCCGTTTCCCCAGGCCGGCGATGAAGTCCTCGATCCGGTCGATCCAGGGGAAGGGGTAGGAGCCCTCGGGCGTGCCTGAGGGCTCCTGGAGAGGTATGTGAATCTCGACGATGGTGTCCATGGCCAGCATTGTCGCTGGTCAAGCTGTCGGGCAAGCGGCGTCGGATGCGGTGGGGTCCCGGAACCTCCCGCCTCCCACCTCCCGCCTCCCACCTCCCCGCCCGCGCTATCCCCCGTACGGCCGCGCCTCCCGACCCTCCCTCAGCGCCCGCCCCCACCACACCACTTGGTCCAGCATCACCTTCGCCGCCGCGTCCGCACCTCCCGCGTTCTTCAGGTGGCCCTCGTCGTCGAAGGCCGCGCCAGCGTTGTGGAAGGACACCGTGTCCCGGACTGTCGTCGCGTGGAGTTCCGCGAAGACCTGGCGGAGGTGTTCAACCGCGCGGAGGCCTCCGGAGACTCCGCCGTAGGAGACGAAGGCGACCGGCTTGGCCTGCCATTCCGTGTAGTGCCAGTCGATGAGGTTCTTGAGGCCGGCCGGGTAGGAGTGGTTGTACTCGGGGGTCAGGACGACGAACGCGTCCGCCGTCGCCAGTTTCGGGGTGATCCCGGCCAGCTGGGCCTTCGCGTCGGCGTCGGTCGCGAATGTCGTCGGGAGGGCGGTGTCCGCGACGTCCACGACCTCCGCCGTCAGGTCGTCGCGTTCGCTGATCCGGTCCAGTAGCCAGGCGGCCACGACGGGGCCGAAGCGGCCCTCCCTGTTGCTGCCGACGACGACAGTGACACGTACGGGCTCGACAGATTCAGTCAGTGTCTGCATGCGTCACAGCCTCGTACCTCAAGCTTTCTTGAGGTCAAGCCGTCTGCCCCCTCTTTTCGGGTCACCCGTTCACACCCCCCGCCTCCGCCTATCGAGTTCTCTTTCTCGGCGCACCCGCAGTACGGCGATGACCTGCCGGAATGGCAATACGGGGCCTCCTCTCGGACGTGCCGCGCCACCCGTTCTCCGTATTTCTGACGGTCCATCAGAGAGCGCGTCCTGGTCTCTGCCACTTACCTCGGTACCAGACCACCTCGTTCGCACGCTCTCGGAGGAGCAAGCCCGATGCGACGTACCGCCGCCGCCCGTCCGCTGACCGGTACCGCGCTCGCCGTCGCCCTCGCCGGACCGGCAGTGGTCGTCGCCGTCGCTCTCACCTCGCCCGCCTACGCGAACAGCGGCGGGACGCTGGAGGTGTACCCGGCGACCGTCACCCCCGGCACCCGGGTCACCGTCAACACGACCGCCTGCGGGAGCGGCGGCACCGCCGCCGGGGACGCCAGTGCTGTGGGTGCGGGGGCTTTCGTTCTCGCGCCCGGTACGCACAAGGAAGTCGCCGTCGGACAGTTCCGGGTGCCGCCGGGCGCGCAGCCGGGGACGTACGAGATCGTCGCCCGGTGCGATGGGAACGCGGATGCGCGGCAGGTCACCGGCGATCTCGTGGTCACACTGACCTCGACCCGGCCGCCCGTGCAGCCCCCTGTGCAGCCCAGGGGGAGTGTGAAGACGGGGGTCGGTGGCGCGCTCGGTCCCGACCCCGTGCAGACCACGGCCGGTGTGGCGGCTCTCGCCGTCGCCGCCGTGGGCGGTACCTGGCTCCTGCATCGCCGGGCGAGAGGCGACAGGTTCTGACGGACATCCTCCGCCGTCCGTCGGCCGGTACCGCGTGTCCCCCTCCCCTCCGGGCCCGACGCCCCTCGCGGCCCGGAGGGGGGCCAGGG
The DNA here is from genome assembly GCF_036898825.1 of Streptomyces sp. B21-083. Lineage (GTDB taxonomy): Bacteria > Actinomycetota > Actinomycetes > Streptomycetales > Streptomycetaceae > Streptomyces. The sequence goes on from NZ_JARUND010000002.1 coordinate 3,236,410, forward strand.
TGAAACATCGGGGATGAAGCAGGGATGTAGCAGGCAATCGGTCAGGGTGCGGCAGGGGTCGTCCAGGAGGGGGTTCACGTGCGCAGACTCACCAACATCCTCATAGCCGCCCTGAGCGTCGCCGCTCTCTGCTCCGGCGCCTGGCTGGTCCGCAGCGGCGGCGCGACGCACGCCCCGCCGCAGCCCTCCGCCGCCCAGGCCCGTACGGAGCAGACGGGGCCGGGGTCCACCGACCCGGGATCCGCCGTACCGGGGTCGGCGGTACCAGGGTCCGCCGTACCGAAGCCCGCCACCCCCGCGCTTCCGCCCTCCCCGCCCCTCCGTATCCGCATCCCCGCCATCGGCGTGAACGCCCCGCTGATGGGCCTCGGTCTCACCGCCACCGGCAGTCTGGACGTACCGCCCGCCGAGCGTGAGGACCTGGCCGGCTGGTACGAGGACGGCACCCTCCCCGGTGAGACGGGCACCGCGATCGTCGCCGGCCATGTCGACAACGCCGACGGGCCTTCCGTCTTCTACCGTCTCGGCGCCCTGAAGAAAGGGAACGGCGTCGGGGTCGAGCGGAGTGACGGGAGCACCGCCCTCTTCACCGTCGACGCCGTCGAGGTGTACGACAAGGACCACTTCCCGGACCAGAAGGTGTACGGCGCCGCGCCCCGGCCCGAGCTGCGCGTCATCACCTGCGGCGGCGGATACTCACCCCGGACGGGCTACCAGGGGAACGTCGTCGTCTTCGCCCACCTGACCGGCGGCAAACGCTGAGCCCTCCCCCGCGCCCCCTCTCAAGCGCTCACGCGACCCACTGCTGGTACGCCAGATTCGCCACCAGTGTGAACACCACCACCAGCAGCACCCCCCGTACGAACCCGCTCCCCTTCTTCAGTGCCGTCCGCGCCCCCACCATCCCGCCGACCAGGTTGAACGCGGCCAGCAGCGCGCCCAGCTCCCAGTACACCGTGCCCTGCCAGGCGAAGATCGCGAGGGCGCCCGCGTTGGTGCAGCAGTTGACGATCTTGGCCGTCGCGGAGGCCGTCACCAGGTCGAGGTGGAGCAGCGCGGTGAGCGCGAGGACGAGGAACGTGCCCGTGCCGGGGCCGATGAGGCCGTCGTAGAAGCCGATGCCCAGGCCCGCGAGTCCGATCGCGGCGAGGACGCGGCGCGCGGAGACCGGAGTGGTCGCCGGGGCCGTACCGAAAGCCGGCCTGAAGATCACGAAGGCGCCGACGCCGACCAGGACGACCATGATGACCGGCTTCAGGATGTCCGTGCTCATGCCGGCCGCGACGAACGCCCCGGCCGTCGAGCCGGCGACCGCCGCAAGCCCGATGCGTACCGCCAGCCGTACGTCCACCGGCGCCTTGCGTGTATACGTCACGGCCGCGCCCGTGGTGCCGACGATCGCCATGGCCTTGTTGGTGCCGAGCGCGTACTGCGCGGCCGAGGACGTGTCCGGGAGCCCCAGCAGCAGTACGGGCATCATGAGCAGACCGCCGCCGCCCACGACGGCGTCGATCCAGCCGGCGGCGAGGGCGGCGGCGCAGAGGGCGGCGATCATGGGCAGGGATATGTCGGGCACGATCGCGATTTTAGGTCGCGGCCGTACCGTTCATGCGCCTGGCTGTACCGTTTGTGCACCTCACAGCCGCCCGGCTCGCGCCTCCCGAACCCTCACACCCCCTCCCGGCCTCCGCTGAGGGAAGCGTGCCCCCCGGGAAACAGACGTGATGCGATCGGGTAACACCGGCAACGCACTCTGCAGTACATGACCTCGAATGCGCGTGTGGTGGTGATCGGCGCCGGGCTCGCGGGCGTACGACTCGCCCGGCGACTCGGCGAGCTCGGCCTGTCCGCCTCGGACGTCGTGCTCGTCGGTGAGGAGGAGCACCGCCCGTACAACAGGGTGCTGCTCGCCGAGGTTCTCGCCGGGCGGTACGCCCCCGAGGTGATCGCCCTGCCGTCGCCGGACCGGCTGGTCCGGGCCCGGGCCGAGCGGATCGACCGGACCGAGCGGATCGTGCACTGCTCCGACGGTTCCTCGATCGCGTACGAAACGCTGGTGCTGGCGACGGGGTCCAACCCCGTACTCCCGCCCCTGCGTGGGCTGTTCACCCCGGATCACGAACTCCCGGAAGGCGTCCACGCGTTCCGCACCATGGACGACTGCCTCGGCCTGTCCAAGGCGGTACGTCCGGGGGTGAAGGCCGTCGTCATCGGCGGCGGGCTGCTCGGTGTGTCCGCCGCCCGCGCCCTCGCCGTACGCGGGGCTCAGGTCGTTCTCGCTCAGCAGGCCGAGCGCCTGATGGAACGTCAACTCGACCCTGGTGCTTCGGCGTTGGTGCTTCGGCACCTCAACGAGCTGGGTGTCGAGGTGCACACCGAGTGCCGGGTGCGGGATGTGCGCTGCGTGGGTGGCAGGGTCCGGTCGGTCGAGCTGGCCGACCACTACGCCCTCGACGCGGACCTTGTCGTCCTGGCCTGCGGTGTCCACCCGAAGGTGGGGCTCGCGCGCGACGCGGGGCTCGCCGTACACAAGGGCATCCTCGTCGACGACGAACTGCGCACCTCCGACCCGCACATCAGGGCCCTCGGAGACTGCTCCCAGCACCAGGGAACGATCTACGGTCTGGCCACCCCCGCCCTCGAACAGGCCGATGTCCTGGCCGAGTTGATCGCGGGCGACGCGGCCGAGGCAGGGCACACGGGCGGCTTGGGTGACACCGGCGCCCGTTACACCGGCACCCGCGCCCTCACCCGTCTCACGCTCACCGACTTCACCGCCGACACCGGCAACCCCTTCGATCTCGCCGCGTTCGGCGAGCCGACCCCCCGCCCTGGCGACGACGTCATCCAGCTCGCCGACGCCACCCGGGGCACGTATCGCAAGGTCGTCGTCCGTGACGACCGGCTGGTCGGCGGGGTGCTCGTCGGCGAACTCGGCACCGTCGGCGCCCTCGCGCGCGCCTGGGAGGGAGCAGAGCCGCTCCCCTCTGACGGCGGCCCGTTGCTCCACCTGCTCACCAACGATGGAGGCTCCTAATGACCGCCACTGATGGGGCCACCCCCACGATCGTCCTCGTCGGCCACGGCATGGTCGGCCAGCGCTTCCTCGAAGCGCTCGCCGATCGCGGCCTGACCGCCGCGCACCGCGTGGTCGTGCTGTGCGAGGAGCCACGTCCGGCGTACGACCGTGTCGCGCTGACCTCGTACTTCTCGGGCAAGACGCCCGAGGACCTCTCGATGACGGACATGGCGTTCATCGAGAAGGAGGGCATCGAGCTGCACATCGGTGACCCCGCGGAGACCATCGACCGCGAGGCGAAGCGGGTGACCGCCCGCTCGGGTCTGGTCGTCGACTACGACGTCCTCGTCCTCGCCACCGGCTCCTACCCGTTCGTCCCGCCGGTCCCCAACAAGGACGCCGAGGGCTGCTTCGTCTACCGCACCATCGAGGACCTTCTCGCCATCGAGGAGTACGCGAGCACCCGTACGACGGGTGCCGTGGTCGGTGGTGGACTGCTCGGACTTGAGGCGGCCGGTGCGCTCAAGGGCCTCGGACTCACCTCCCACATCGTCGAGTTCGCGCCGCGCCTGATGCCGGTGCAGGTCGACGACGGAGGCGGCGCGGCCCTGCTGCGCACCATCGAGGACATGGGCCTGTCCGTCCACACGGGCGTGGGCACGCAGGAGATCGTCGTCGGCGAGGACGGCGCGGTCACCGGCATGAAGCTGTCCGACGGTTCCGAACTCGCCACCGACCTGGTGGTGTTCAGCGCCGGTGTCCGGCCGAGGGACCAACTCGCCCGCGACTGTGGCCTTTCCGTCGGTGAGCGCGGCGGCATCGCGGTCGACGAGCAGTGCCGTACGGTCAACGACCCGCACGTCTTCGCGATCGGCGAGTGCGCGCTGGCCTCCGACGGCCGGGTGTACGGCCTGGTCGCCCCCGGTTACGAGCAGGCGGAGACCGCCGCCGCCGCCATCGCCGCGGACGAGGCCGAGGAGTTGCTGACCTTCACGGGCGCCGACCTCTCCACCAAGCTGAAGCTGCTCGGCGTCGACGTCGCGTCCTTCGGCGACGCGCACGGCGCCACCGAGGACAGCCTCGACGTCGTCTACTCCGACTCCCGCTCGGGTCTGTACAAGAAGCTCGTCATCGGCCGCGACGGCACGCTGCTCGGCGGCATCCTCGTCGGCGACGCGGAGGCCTACGGCACACTGCGCGCGTTCACCGGTACGGTCCCGCCGGTCTCCCCCGAGTCCCTGGTGCTCCCGGCCGGCGCCGGCGGCCCGGTCCAGCTCGGCCCGACCGCGTTGCCGGACGACGCGATCATCTGCTCCTGCAACAACGTCCGCAAGGGCACGATCCGCGGCGCGGTCACCGAGCACAACTGCACCACCGTGCCCGAGGTCAAGAAGTGCACCAAGGCCGGTACGACGTGCGGGAGTTGCGTCAAGGTTCTCGGTCAGCTCGTCACCGCCGAGCTGGAGGCGAGCGGTGTCGTCGTCGACAAGGGCCTCTGCGGCTGCTTCTCGCAGACCCGCGAGGAGCTGTACGAGATCGTCCTCGCCCTGCGCATCAACACCTACCAGGACCTGCTGGACCGCTACGGCCGCGACAACGCCAAGGGCGGTGACGGCTGCGACGTCTGCAAGCCGGCCGTCGGCTCGATCATCGCCTCCCTCGCCCCGACCATCGGCGCGAGCGGCTACGTCCTCGACGGCGAGCAGGCGGCGCTGCAGGAGACCAACGACCACTTCCTCGCCAACCTGCAGAAGAACGGCTCGTACTCGGTCGTCCCCCGCATTCCTGGCGGTGAGATCACCCCCGAGGGCCTGATCGTCATCGGGGAGATCGCCCGCGACTTCGGTCTCTACACGAAGATCACCGGTGGTCAGCGGATCGACATGTTCGGTGCGCGTGTCGAGCAACTCCCGCTGATCTGGACCCGGTTGGTGGACGCCGGCTTCGAGTCCGGTCACGCCTACGGCAAGTCGCTGCGTACGGTGAAGTCCTGTGTGGGCCAGACCTGGTGCCGCTACGGCGTCCAGGACTCGGTCCGGATGGCGATCGACCTGGAGCTGCGCTACCGGGGGCTCAGGTCGCCGCACAAGCTGAAGTCGGCGGTGTCCGGCTGCGCCCGCGAATGCGCCGAGGCCCAGTCCAAGGACTTCGGCATCATCGCCACCTCGGGCGGCTGGAACCTCTACGTCGGCGGCAACGGCGGCGCGACCCCGCGCCACGCGGACCTGCTGGCCCAGGACCTGAACGACGCCGAACTGATCAGGCTGATCGACCGGTTCCTGATGTTCTACATCCGCACGGCGGACCGTCTGGAGCGTACGTCGACCTGGCTGGAGCGGATCCCCGGCGGCCTGGACCACGTACGGGACGTGGTCGTGGAGGACTCCCTCGGCATCTGCGAGGAGTTGGAGTCGCTGATGACCTCACACGTCGCCCACTACCGCGACGAGTGGGCCGACACCATCAACGACCCCGAGAAGCTCTCCCGGTTCGTGTCCTTCGTGAACGCGCCGGACACCCCCGACCCGGTCGTCGGCTTCGTCCCCGAGCGCGACCAGATCAAGCCCGACCTGCCGCTGCTGTCCATCGGCCTGCGCCCCGCCGATGACGTCCTGGAAGGAAGTGCCCAGCGATGACCCTGGCACCCGAGACGACCGACCTGAAGATCCAGCTGCGCATCGCCAACGGCGGGAGCAGTGACGACAGTTGGTTCACGGTCTGTGACCTGAACGTGCTGCTGCCCGGCCGCGGTGTGGCGGCCCTGCTGCCGGACGGCCGGCAGGCCGCCGTCTTCCGCGACCGCGCCGGCAACCTGTACGCCATCGACAACCGCGACCCGTTCGGCGGCGCGGCGGTCCTCTCCCGAGGACTGACGGGCACCCACCAGGGCCGCCCGTACGTCGCCTCCCCGCTCCTGAAGCAGCGCTTCGACCTGGAGTCGGGCCGCTGCCTGGACGACGAGGCGGTGGCTGTGACGGCGTACGAGGTGCGCGCCGCCGCCTGACGCACCCAAGCGATGAACATGAGCGGCGCCCCGGCCACCGTCGTCCGGGGCGCCGCTCTCGTTCACGACTTGAGGCCCTCGTACGTCACCCCGGTGAGCTGCTCGGAGGCGGCCCAAAGCCGGTCGCCCACTTGGTCGTTGAGCGTCCAGGAAGCCCGCCACGACTTGGCGGGCGCGCCGCGCCAGCCCAGGATCCTGGGTCCGATGAACGCGTCGGGCCGTACGTCCGGCGCCGTGGCCGCGTAGAGGGTGGGCAGGGCGCCCGCCTCGGCGGACTGGGCGAAGACGCGGTTGCCGATCTCCATGAGACGCTCGGCGCCCCTGCGGCCCTGCATCTTCGGCGCGGCGGTCTGCAGGTTGGTGGCGGCGTACCCGGGGTGCGCGGCGGCGGCCACGACACCGGAGCCGATGGCGGCCAGCCTGCGCGCCAGCTCGTGCGTGAAGAGCAGGTTGGCCGTCTTGGAACGCCCGTACGCGGTCCAACGCCGGTAGTTCCGCTCACTGTTGAGGTCGTCGATGTCGATGTTGCCGAGGGCGTGGGCCCCGCTGGAGAGGTTCACGATCCGGGCGCCGGGCGTGCCGAGCAGCGTCGGGAACAGGAGCCCGGTGAGCGCGAAGTGCCCGAGGTGGTTGACCCCGAACTGCGTCTCGAACCCGTCCGCCGTCGTCCCGTACGGCAACGCCATCACGCCCGCGTTGTTGACGAGGAGGTCGATCCGCTCGTAGGGCAGCTCGTCCGCGAACTCCCTTACGGAGTCCAGGTTCCCGAGGTCCAGCGGCCAGAACTCGGCGATGGCGTCCGGCACTTCGGCCAGCAGCCGCCCGACCGCCTCGTTCCCCCGCGCCTCGCTCCGGCAGGCGAGCACCACCCGCGCCCCCTTGCGCGCCAACTCCCGCGCGGTGACGTACCCGAGACCACTGTTGGCACCGGTGACGACGGCGATACGGCCGCTCTGGTCGGGGATGTCCTGCGCGTTCCAGCCCGGCATGTTCGGGTTACCTCCATCGGTGACGAGTCGGGCGGCTCGGACGAATCCAGGCATGTGTCCGGATCCGGATCCGCGTCCAGACCGCGCCGGATCAGCCGCCATGGCCAGTTCTACGCCCTGTGGCGCCGTGTGTCAGGGCTTGCGGCCCACTCCGCAGTAGGCGTCGACGGCTGTGGTGGGGCCGGCCGGGCCCCGGAGGTCGGGGCGCCACTCCGGCACCTGGACCACACCCGGGTCCACCAGGTCGAGGCCGTCGAAGAAGGCGGCGATCTCCCCGATGCTCCGTACGTAGTACGGGACGGCGCCGCTCGCGTTGTAGGCGTCCGACGCGGCGATCATGCCCTCGCTGGTGGCGGTGCTGTCGCTGACCACCAGATGACTGCCGGACGGCAGGCCCGCCATCAGCCGGCTCACCAGGTCGCGTGCCTGGTCGTGGTCGGCGACATGGCCGAGCGTGTTGAGGATCATCAGGGCGACCGGCCGGGAGAGGTCGAGGGTGTCGGCCGCCGCTGCGAGGATGGTCTCGGGGGCGTACAGGTCGGCGTTGAGATAGACGGTCCGGCCCTCGGGGGTGCTGCCGAGCAGGGCGTCCGCGTGGGCCAGCACGATGGGGTCGTTGTCGACGTACACGATCCGGGCGTCCGGGGCGGCACGCTGCGCGACCTCGTGGGTGTTGTCGGCGGTCGGGAGCCCGGTGCCGACGTCCAGGAACTGGCGTACGCCCTGCTCGTCGGCCAGGTAGCGGACGGCTCGTCCTAAGAAGTTCCGGCTCGTGACGGCCACGTCGACGAGGCCGGGGAAGATCTCCTTGATGTGGTCCCCGATCTCCCGGTCGACCTCGTAGTTGTCCTTGCCGCCGACGAAGTAGTTCCAGAAGCGGGCCGAGTGCGGCTTGGTGGTGTCGATGTGCGCCCGCGCCCGGGCGCCGGTACCGACCGAGGGGGTGGGGTCGTCGTGCGACACGGCGGAGTCTCCTGAGTGTTCGATGCTGATCATTTGCGCACCAACGTAGGTGAACTCGCCGCCCACAAAGGAAAGTTGAGAAGATCTACGATCAGGCAGCAGAGGATTCCGGCCATCCGAACGGTCACCGGGCGACCGCTGCGCGTACATGACAATTTCATCCTGTCGCCCTAGGGTCCCTGACGTCACCGCACGTCACGCCACCGTTCCTAGAGACTGAGCGGAAGTGAGTCCTGTTGCCAAAACTCATGCTCAGTCGAACGCCCCGGACGGTGTTGGGCGTTCTGGTTGCCCGCGTTCGCTCCGCGTCCGGGCGGCACGGATCGTGTCCGTGGTCCGGGGATGCGGGGGCGGGTTCCCTCACGTCCAGGGACTCCTGGTCCGGCCTGGACGGTCCGATGGCCCCACCGCATCACTCCGGTGTGGTGGGGGCGGTGTCGTCCGTCGCCGGATCGGGTGTCCCTGGGCGCGCCTTCCGATCGCCACGGCAGCAGCATCATGGCGAGTGGTCTTGACGGTGATTGTGGTGAGGGGTTCCTGCCAGTGCTGGGCACCCCACCGGCTGGTGTAGGCCGGGTCAACGGCGATGACCGCGATACCCGTCCGGTCCCCGCTGACCGGCGTCGACAACATCACCGGCACCTCGTCGGGCGACCTGTTCGTGGCGGAGGACGGCGGCAACATGGAGATCTGCCTGATCACCCCGGACGACGTGGTCACCCCCTTCCTCCGGATCGACGGCCAGTCGGCCTCGGAGATCACGGGCCCGGCGTTCTCCCCGAACGGCAGCCGCCTGTACTTCTCCAGCCAGCGCGGCACGAGCGGTAGCTCCTCGGGCGGGATCACGTACGAGGTGACGGGCCCCTTCCCCGCGTAACCCTCGTCATACGTTCGTACTGCGCACCGGCGTTGTCAGTGGTGCGCAGTACGTTGCGGTCATGGGCGTTTACCTGGTCGATGTCGATGCGGAGGGGTGGTTCGGTGAGGGCGAGGAGGGACGGGCGGAGACAGCGGCAGGCCTGAACGCGGAACTGGCACGGCGTGGGCTGCCCCCGTACGACTCCGTGCCCGAGGCAGCGGGCTTCGTGCGCGGTTCGGGCCAGTCCTTCGAGGAGAAACTGGTCCCGTCCATGGACGGCTTCATGGCGCTGTGCGAGGCGCACCTCTCCGAGGCGGAGACGGACACGCTCTGCGGCTGGACGGTCCTGGTGCCGGTGTCCCTGGACGAGGAGATCAAGTTGCCGGTGGAGTCCTCGTACTCCGACGACACCGTGATCGCGGGTGCGCCTCAGGTCCTGGCGATCGCCGAGAAACTGGCGACGGCGGTCGCACTGCCGCCCGAGGTCCCGGAGATGTGCGACAACCTGGACCTGACGATGTGGTTCCTGGACGGCGAGGCGGAGAAGGTGGCGGCGACCGCGCCGGGCCCGTGGAGCGAGGACCTGGACGCGACCTTCTACGTCGCCCTCTACCTGCGCGCGGCACAGCACTCGCTCAGACGGGGGTGCCCGCTGCTCTACTCCTGAGGGGCCGCCTCCGGTGCGGGGGGTGCCGTTCCCGTCGGTGATCAGATGGTGCCCCAAAGCCGGCCCGGCCCCGGTCGACCGGTGACGGTCCCGTGTGGGTCCCCCTTTTGGGCCCCTGGGATGTCGCATGAGCAGGTCCGAAGGATGTCGGTCGGCGCCTGGCGCCGGCCGCGAATTGCTCTGTTTCGAGGGTGCTCGCCTGGCCGCGACCGGTAGCGTCGGGGTTCATGAGCAACGAGACCCTGCTGCTGGTGCGCAGGCTGCGCCACGGCCACTGGGTGGCTCTGGACGTGCTGGTCGCGCTCCTGCTCGCCGTCGCCTTCGCGTCCGCGGCCAAGCTGAGTAACGACCTGCCGCAAGCCGTCGTCGCCCTGGCCGCGCTGCCCGTCGCGACCCGGCGCGGTCGGCCTCTGCCGTCTTTGGCGGTCTCGCTGGCCCCGGCGGTCACCGCGCTGCTCCTGGGCGTGGAGTCCGCCTGTCTTCCGGTCGCCGTCGTGCTCTACTCGGTCGGCGCGCAGGAGCCGCGCAGGCGGGCCGTCATCGGCCTCACCGCCGCCCTGGCCTGCGTGGTCGCCGCGCTGCTGGCCGCCGTCTGGCCGTTCTGGACGCAGGCGCTGGGCAGCGCCGGGTTCGGTCTGGCCCTGATGGGCCTGTCCTGGACGGCGGGGCTGGCCGTCCGCGAGCAGCAGCTGCACGCGGCCCGTGCGGCGGAACGGGCCGTGGTCGAGGAGCGGCTGCGCATCGCCAGGGACCTGCACGACGTCGTCGCCCACAGCATGAGCCTGATCACGATGAAGGCGGGTGTCGCCGGGATCGTCGCCGAGACCCGGCCGGATGAGGCGCGCGAGGCGCTGCGGCTCATCGAGACCACCGGCAGGGAGTCGATGGTGGAGATGCGCGCCATGCTCGGCATGCTGCGCTCGGAGACCGGTGACCTGACCCCGGCGCCGCGGCTGCGCGACCTGCACGCGCTGGCCGCGAACGCGGGCATCGAGGTGGACCTCCGTGTCGACACCGGCGACCTGCCCGAGGGGGTGGGCCTCGCGGTGTACCGGATCGTTCAGGAGGCGCTGACCAACGTGGTCAAACACGCGGGAACCGGCTGCCGGGTGCGGGTCGCCGTACCCGAGCCAGGAGTGGTGGAGGTCGAGGTGTCCGACGGCGGCCGGGCAGCCCCGCGCGGCGGCAGCGGGCACGGGTACGGGTACGGACTGCTCGGCATGCGCGAACGCTGCCTGGCCTATGGCGGGCAGCTGACCGCGGGCCCCCGCCCCGAGGGCGGCTTCCGCGTGGTGGCGCGCCTGCCCTACGCGGGCAAGGAGACGCCGTGACGGGAGTGTGGAGCGCCGGGACCGGAGTGTCAACACGCGCGCACAAGGGTCCACATGGGCGCGCCCCGCACCCTGCGACGGGGAGCGCGAACGAGCCCATCCCCGCGTTGCGCATGACGCCGACGCGTACCCGGCCCACCCGAACGCGGCGAGAAGGCGGCACCCCCCGCACAGGGGCGCCGCCTTCTCTCGTGCACCGGAGCCACCATCAGGTCGCTGAGGGTCGGGGTGACCGACGACAGCTCCGGGTCAACAGGCCTGCGGCCTGGGGATGTTCGCGCGGCTGCCGGTGGCCGCTCCCGGTCTTCCTCAGCACCGCAACCGTCGCTGTGCTCGTCATCTGGCTACGTTCATGATCGGTCGACCGACGGGCTCAATCCCCTCGGATTCGGGCGTGCAGATGCATGTCGTGCCGGCCGTCGTCATGCATGGCCGCACTGCGCTGGGTTCCTTCGAGCAGGTAGCCGGACTTGGTGGCAACCCCGCAGGAGGCGTGGTTGCGCGTCGAATGCTCCAGGTACAGGCGGTGAAAGCCGATCTCATCCAGCGCCCAGGTTGAGAGTGCCGCCATCGCCGAGGTCGCGACACCGCGGCCGCGGACAGTCGGGAGAACCCAGTAACTGACGTGGGCGACACCGTCGTTGAAATCGAATCCGCGCAGCGCGATCCGGCCGAGGACCGCACCATCCTCGCGGGCGACAGCCCAGTGACCGCCCTTCTCGCTTCCCCAGTCCTGGTGATAGGCATCGAACCACTCCAGGACGCGAGTCTCCGTCGGAGGGCGGCGCGTGTGCCAGCGGCAGATCTCATCGTCCTGGTAGGCGGAGAAAAACACCGGAGCGTCAGCCGGTTCCCAGGGTCGCAGCAACTGACCTTGAGCGGCGGGCAGAACGGGCTGAGGGGAGCCCGAGAGTAGACCGAAGGGAACTGCGGGCGGCGTCGACAATTCGCGAGTCACGAGCCATGATCGCCCGACAGCGACGATACGAGTCAAGGCCAGCCTCATCCCCACCAGACGAACCGTAGACATTGATCGCCGGGGCAGCTCCTAACCCTTGGCAGGGGCACCGGGGACGTTGATCTGCTCGGGACTCTCTTCACGGTGCGCGGCCCATCTCCGGGCAGCGGCGGTCAGCGCGGCCCGGTGAGGCAGTGGGCGTGTGCGCTCCCAGTCCTCCCAGGCGCAGTAGAGGGTGCGTGCGAAGAAGGTAACGGCAGCGGGGTCGGCTTTGCCGTACGCGGGAACCTGCCGGGCGATCGTCTCGGCCTGGACCGGTGTATGGCCGGCGGAGATGAGCCGAGGGATCGTCAGCGCGGTGTCAGCCCATGCCGGGGCAGGGCAGGAAAGGGCCCAGTCCAGCAGCAGCAGTTCGCCGACGGAGGTCACCAGCATGTTGTGCGGGGACAGGTCGGTGTGGGCGAGCGCGCGGCCCTGCAGTCCGGGTGGCACGTCCTCGGGCAGAAATGCGGCCCACCGTGTGTGCAGCGGCTTCTTGCGCAGCGCCTCGGGCCAAGGGGCCTCGGACAGGACAGTGAGGGTGTGCATGAGGCGGGCGAGATCGTCGGACCCCGGGGTCAGGTCCGGGTGCCGGCCATCGACGTACTCGTACCCGTACAGGAGCCATTCACCGGCGTCGACCTCCCACAACAGGTGGGGTGCGAGCGGCGCGTTTCGGGTGACCTGCGCCTCGTGGCGATACACCCACGCCTGCGGGTCGTCGTGTCGGGTGCCCTTGACGAACGTTCGATCCGCTCCGGTACGGACGATGCAGGCGAGCCGGGACATGACGCCGTGGGGCGCGGTCTCGGCTGCTTCAACGGGGCCGGTGTACCGCTCGACGGCGGTATGCGTCGCTGCCGGTAGGTCGTGCCATGCGATGCGGTCCACCCTCGTACTCCAGAGTCGGTCGGACAAAAGAGGGCCGGCCCCCAGCCCGGTCACAGCGTGGCACAGGCCGAAGGCCGACAGGGGATTGTCAGGGATGGTTGGGGCTGTCCGAGCAGTTCGCGTGGCACTGCGAGCAGTCGGCGAGGTCCAACTCGGGCCAGAACTCCATGTCGATCTCGTACCCGGCGAGAGTGATCGCGTCGACGGTACGGGCGCGCAACGCCTTGCCCCCGCCGTGCTCTTCCTTGTCGAGGAATCCGGGCTGGTGGTGCAGGAACCGGCCGAACCTCTGCTCGCAGAACTGCTGATACGCCTTGGTGTGAAGCAGGAAGGCATGCCAGAAGTCGTCGACGAGCGGCGAGGGGCTGAGCGGCCTGCCCGCGTAGTCGCACGCAGCGAGGAAGGCGAGCATCTGGCCGACGCCCCGGTCCGTCTTCCCTTCGGTGAGCTGCGGGAACCTGACGCGCATGTTGGATACGAGGGTTGCCCGCATGTCCGCGCTGAGCAGGGCGCGAGCGTCGGTTGCGGGGCGTTTCTGCGTTGTGGTCACGTGCTTACCTCCATGGCTGGTGGACGGATGTCGGCACTTGCTGACCGCCCCGCCCGCTTCCGGCCTCGCGGCTGCTTCGCGGGCGGGGTGGGTCCTTTGGCCGGTTACGCTCGACCGTTGACGGGTCGGCCCGGGGTCTAGGTCACCTCGGGACGGCCCGTCCTTCGTGTGATGAGGTTCAGAACCGGCGACGCACGTAAGTGGTGCCCCACACAACCGAGCCGCGCTCGAAGCTGTCGCGCAGGTGGGCGTCGGTTTCGGCCTGGTCGGCGGTGAGGGCGAGGGGCGCGAACACGAGGCAGACGCGGCACGCGGCGCCTCTTTCGACCAGTGTCAGCCAGTCCGGTGAGGGCGGGGGGACTGTCATCACATACTCGGCATGGCCGTAGTCCAACGCGGCGATTCCGTGACGGACCAGGAGACGCCCACCGATCACCGGGGGTTCCTCGTGACCGGGACCGAGGCGCAGTGCGGCGGCGAGCCTTCGCATTCCGTCCTCGATACTTTCGACCGTCTCGCTGTCCCGGCGGGGGCCGGGGTGCGTGATGAGCATTCGGGCGAGGGCGTACGCAGGTGTGCGGCGGATCCCGGTCGCGGCGGCGACGCCGATGACGAATCCGGGGCCGGGGGGACTGCTGGTGCTCGGCATGGTCATGATGCCGTCACTTCCCCGAAGACGACCTTGCCGAATGCAATGTCGATAACGCCCCAACGCTCGGGACACAGGGCGTCCAGGATGATCAAGCCCCGTCCCCTGTCGCGCTCCTGGGATTCCGGCCGAACGCGAGGATGACGTCGCACAGGATCGTGCACCTCCACCCGCGTACAGGCGTCGTCGGCGTCGAGCACAAGTCGGATCTGGTCCCCGGGCTCTGTGCCGTACCGGATTGAGTTGGTCACCAGCTCGCACGCCACAAGAACGACGTTCTCGACATAGTCCTGGGACGCGTCCGGTGCGTGGTGTCTCATGTACTCGCGCACGAACTCGCGTGCCTCTCTTGCTGATTCTGCCCGGCCGGGCAGTAACAGGATCGGCGCGGGGCTGGTGGGCAGGGCGCAGCGCACAGGCGTCGCACCCCTTCGGCGTTCGATCATGCGTGTCCCCCTACGTGCGAGTCGTAGCGGTTGGTCGCTCTGCTGCGCTTCGCGTCGCGGACGGTTTGGTTCTGACGTCCAGACAACACGCGTGACGGAAACCGGGGTACCGTCAGAAGGAGTGTCGAAGGGTGTCGCTTCCGCTACCGCCCGTCACAGAAGGTTGTGAGGATGAAGACTCCGAACGACAAGCTCGCCCACTGGCTGGACCGGTCGAGGATGAGCCGCGGGGAGCTGGCGCGCCGGGTGAAGTCCAAGGCGCTTCAGTGGAGTCAGCCACATATTTCGCCGGATACGACTCGTATCCGGTTCTGGCTGCAGGGCGAGACACCACGGACGCCCATCCCTGACGTGCTCGCCGCCGTGTTCTCCGACCACTTCGGTTTCCGGGTCACCACATACGATCTCGGGCTCGGGGAGACGGGTTCACCCGACGCCGCGCTCGTGTACAACTCCTCCTACGCGGCTACGGTGGAAGTCGTCGCAGACCTGGGGAGAGCTGACGTGGACCGACGGAAGTTCCTTGCCGCCGCACCGTTCGCCGCTGTGGCCGGGGTGGGTCCCTCGCGGGACTGGCTGCTCAACACACTTGATCAAAAGGCGAATTCAGCGCCGGGGCCGCGCGTGCGCCTTGAAGACGTGACCGCGGTGAAGAACATGTTCACGACGTTCCAGCGTATGGACATCTTCCAAGGCGGAGGCTCGGGCCGTCTGGTCCTGGCCGACTACATGAACGAGCACGTCTATCCCCTGCTTCGACGTGCCCATAGCGAGGACGTACGACGGGCGTTGTGCGAGGCTGCCGCCGAACAGACGTACCTGCTCGGCTGGATGGCCTACGACAATGGCGAACACAGCATCGCGCAGCGGTACTTGATCCAGTCCCTGCGCCTCGCCCAGGAGTCTCATAACGCACCGCTCGGCGCACATGTCCTCGCGGGCATGGCCGACCAGGCGACGCTGCTCGGCGACCCCGCCGAAGGCCGACGCCTCGCGCAAGCGGGACGCCAAGGGCTGCCGAAGACGACCTCGCCGGCCTGCCTGGCGGACCTGTGGTGCCTGGAGGCACGGGCCCTCGCACGGCTCGGCGAGAAGTCGGCGGCAGCGCACGCGGTGGCCCAGTCCGAGAAGGCATACGAACAAGTCCGCCCGGCAAGCGAACCGGACTGGGCGGAGTTCATCGACCCCGCGTACCTGCACGGCGAACACGCGAACACCTTTCGGGACCTGGGCGACGCGGATGCGGCCGAGGCACACGCGCGCCTGTCCATCGGCCACGCCACGAAGCAGAAGCGAGCCCGCCGAGGAGCGATGTCACAGGCCGCGCTCGCTGTCTCCCACCTCCAGCGGAACGACCTCGAGGCGGCGTACGCGGCCGGCGTCCGGACGGTCAAGTTGTCGCAGCGGGTGAAGTCGTCGCGGTGCGTCGAGGCCGTAAAGGATCTACAGACGCGTATGCAGCCGTTCGGTCGGCATCGACTTGTGGCGGATTTCAACGAACGGGCGCGCGAACTGGTGGCTGCGGCTTAGAAGTGCACAGAAGAACAACATGCCGGCTTCGGTTCTGGAACCCGCCGTTGTGGTATGCGCTGCCCGGTTCATACGTCACGGGGATATGCACCGTGCCGGCTTGTGGGGACATTGACGCTTGAAACCGAAACAAAGGCGCCCAGCCTTCGTCAGCTACCACGACACACCACGCGCAATACGCAAGAATTCAGCTGCATCAACATGCAGGTCGAGTTGCGTCTGAGGAGGAAGGGATGAACGCCCAAACCTGCCCCCTTTATGCAGACTACTGGTATCTACAATCGCCTCCATTGAGCGCGTACCACTTCGGTATTTGGAAACCCTAAGAAACGCTTCCACGACACCCCCGTCGATATCTTTTTGTTTCCTCCCATTTAGATCAACATGTTTAATTCCCGCCCGTCGCAGGAAGGAGTGAAGCAAAAGGGCACGCCGCAGGACTAGGTACGGGTCCATTTCGACCCCTTCTTCAGCATTAGGGCCTACCACATCGACATAGCCTTGGAGGCGGCTTATGAAATCGATCCCCTTGGAGTTTTTGTAGGACACGCTTGAAGCTTTCCGCGAGAAGTCATCGTAGCGGCTACTGGTTCCTCCAGCGAAGACGAATATAGACCGACCAACGGGATGCACTATCTGGCCCTCTTGGAATTTTCCGTCCTGCATTGGTGCCAAGAAGTATCGAAGCCATCCCAAATCTTGAGCCTGGAATGGACTGTCAAACTCGTCCCAAAAGACCAGAGGGACATCGCCTTCTAGAGCCCGGTCACGAACCCTATGCAGAGCCGATACGAGATCGCCGACTGACTGGAATTGTGACATGTTGAACTCTAGCGGCTCCCTTGACGTGGCTTTAAGCGATTCCATGATCTGCTTAACAGCGAACGACTTGCCATCGCCGGGCGAACCGAATACTGCAATCGATCTGGGCTTAATCTTCTCCCTGTGCTCTAGATAGTCAATGAGAAGACTTTGAATGGAGCGAAGGGCTTCCATCTCGCGGCGATCAACTATCAGTAGCTCCCCGAATTTCCCCAGCGGCACGTTAGCCATAACATCCGGGCCTTGGGGACCTTGAAGTGCGATGGTTCTCGCAGTCGCGTACAGGTCCTCGCCACCCAAAGATTCCTGAAGGATTGACCAACCCACATTTTTTTGAGACCCGTCGCGCGAGGGCTCAGGTATCCGGGACTTACCAACGCGCGGTGGGATGCAAATTTCATTCAAACAGTCGACCGGGAATTCAATGAGTGAAGAGTTATCCCCCTCCCTCTTGAAGCCCTGGTTGTATACCTGATGCATTGCAGAGAGACCCAATTCAATTCCTCCAGAAAGGACTTCATGAAATCTCTCGGCCGCAAGGGTTGGTGCAAGACCTCTCGGGGTCGCCCGGAACTCAATCAACTTACGCGCAATAGCCGCGGTCAACGTTTGACTGTAGCCAAACATTTTTCCATCGCTATGTTCTCTCTCCCAGGTTCCCTCGGTGTAGTCGGTATCAAAATACAGAGTATAGGGTGGCGTCGCAGAGCGGTCGACCAATAGAACGCCCGAGGGTCCGAGAGAAACAATCAGCCTTCGACACTTGGCAAGGTCGTGAACTCTCTCATTCCTCTCAAGCTCGTTCAATATATCCTGAGCAGAGCGTTCCCACGACAGGCCACGACTCACCTCAGCTCCTGCGTCACGAAGGCTCTGAGCAGTAGTTATTACTATCAATCTATCAGCCATCGTAATCGATTCACTGATCGCCCCTTCCGATGGAGTCAGCTGGGAGTAAATTGCATTCCAGAGTTGGCCTTCCCGTCTGGCTTCCCCTCTTAGTCGCAGGTTGAGGAGTAGCCAAGGAGGATCTTCCCAGGCATCTTGATTGTCGTGGCCAAATTGGACACCAGGAACGCGAGGCCAATTTCCGCCTATTTCCCCGAACCCGAGACCAGGGTCATTAAGAATAACCATTCTGGGGACTTCGTCATTCGAGAGGTTTGGGCTCGAAAATTCATCCAGTTTCTCCTGAGCATGAAAGCCTACAAATTGCCTAATCCGCCATCGACGTTTACTCCTGGCATCTTCGGTCTCATCCTCATCCTCAGGATGACGAGGAAAGAGATCGAGAAGGTTGAAGGAGTGATGGACCTTCCTGTTGCTTACTGCAGGGCAGCCGCGTAGCGGCTCCAGTCCGCGAACGTCGGCGATTTTCCCCTCATCAATGCGACAGGCCCGTTTGACAAGAGACGTGAGGAGAATTGTTCCACCCCAGTGCCAAAGCATGCTGGACCTGACGGTCAGGCGTTCTTCGGATTGCGGAAAATGGCCCGGCGGAAGGCCTATAGCCCAGTCAACGGTCGCATCCCCATCCACTATTATGATGGGAAGGTTAGGGGTTGTGGCTGGCGCATCGCCGGTCATTTCAATCACCTGAGATGCAGAGAGACGCTAGGTCCACTCCCAGACTATCGGGTCCACAGGATCATGCCACCCGAGGCAGACCAGAGATCTTTAACGGCTGAGGTTACGGCGGTGGGAGGTCACGTCCGGTCTTGGCGATAAGCGCGCAGAAGAACAAAACATGACCAGGGCTGCCGCTTTGCGGTGTGGAGGAAGACGTAGCCGCGCTTGTGGTAACGGGCTACCGCCGCGCGGGACTGCTTCCGGCGATTGATCGCTCGCATGGCGGATGCCGCGTCGGCGAAGGTACTCGCGGTACAACTCGTTGCTGTATGCCTTGTCGGGCGCCAGGCTGTCAGGTTGCTTGGCGTGGTCACCCGAGGCCGAACCATAGGCCGCGGAGTCGGCCGTACTTGACCTTGTCGCAGCGGCAGGGTTTCTACTGGCGGCATGCGCATCGGAGAGATCGCCACGCTCGTCGGAGTCACTTCGCGGACGGTGCGGCATTACCACCACATCGGTCTCCTGCCTGAGCCGCAGCGGCGAGCCAACGGATACCGCACCTACAGCCTTCGAGACGCCGTTCTGCTGGCCCGGATCCGGCGGCTGACCGAGCTCGGGCTCGCCCTGGACGAGGTGCGGGATGTCCTCGCGGGCGACGCTGGGCGCGAACTGGCCGAGGTGCTGGGCGAGTTGGACGCCGACCTCGCCCGTCAGGAGCACGAGATCCAGCAGCGCCGCAGGGTGCTGGCAGGTCTTCTGGAGGGCCCGCTCACGCCGGACGCGCCGCTCTCCCCCGCGCTCGTAGAGCTCCTGAAGGCCGCGCCTGTCACCGCGTCGTCCGCCGCCGCCAAGGATCGCGAACACCTGACTCTGCTGGACGCGACAGTCGGCGGAAACGCGGTGTACGCAGCTCTGCGGCCGCTGGCTGAGGACCCCGCGATGCTCCTGCTGTACGAACGGCTGGACGACCTGAACGGAGCCACTGCGGACGATCCGCGGATCGAGGCGCTGGCCGAGGACCTGGCCGCCGCCGTGCCGGACGAGGTGCTCGCGGCGATTCCGGACGGGGGCCCGGTGGTGACGGGCTTCGGACAGGCGCTGCTCGCCGACTACCCGCCCGCCCAGGCCGAAGTGGTGCACCGAGTGATGCGGAAGCTGACCACTCGGATGAATCAGAGGCCGTCATGAGTACGCGGATCGCGCGGGCGGCAGTGTGGGTGATGCTTCCCGCGGAGGTGGCCCTCCTGGTGTGTCTGGTGGCAGGCGTACGGGTACCCGGACCGATCGTCGTGGGAGCCGAAGCGCTGGTAGTGACCGTATTCGCGCTGGAGTTCGTGCTTCTGTGGCGGCTTTATGCCGCCGGGCGACGGGTCGGCGTCGGCCGACGGGAATCCGCGCGGGGGGCGTTGCGCACCCTGGTCCCGGTAGTCGCGCGTCGACTCGTCGCGCACGAGATTCAGGCCCTGCACAGCCTCGGGCTGTGGGTGCTGCGCCGACGCCACCAGGTCCCCGACGGTGCGCTGACCGTCTCGTACACCGGACCCCAGACGGCCATGATGTACGGGCTGCTCTTTGTCGCCGCCATCGAAACAGTTCTGCTGGCAGTGGTGATCCCGTGGCCGCTCGTCCACGCGATCCTGCTCGTCGTGGACGTGTACGGAGTCGTACTGGTTCTCGCCCTGCACGCGTCCTGTGTGGTCCGGCCTCACGTCGTGGGACACGACGGCTCGCTGCGTGTACGGTACGGCGCGCTGTTCGACCTGCTGGTCCCGGCCGCCGCC
Organism: Streptomyces sp. B21-083; assembly: GCF_036898825.1. Lineage (GTDB taxonomy): Bacteria > Actinomycetota > Actinomycetes > Streptomycetales > Streptomycetaceae > Streptomyces. The sequence goes on from NZ_JARUND010000002.1 coordinate 3,256,477, forward strand.
ATCGCCGCCGTCAGGGTCGAGCGGCGTTACCCTGACGGCGGCCTGGTGCGACTGGGTGCGGACGGGGTGCTCGATCTCGCGGTGGGCAGCCAGACGACAGTGACGGTAGAGCTCACTGAACCGGTGGAGTTCGTGCGGCCGCTCGGTACGCGGGGCTCCGCCCGGACACTCCGGTTTCACGCCGATGACCCGCGTGGAACGGTCGCCGCGCTTACGCGTGCTCGCTGAGACCCCTCGCCGACTCGGGCGAAAGGGCGGCACCCCCCGCACAGGGGTGCCGCCCTCTCTCGTGCACCGGAGTCACCATCAGGTCGCTGAGGGTCGGGGTGACCGACGACAGCTCCGGGGATCAACAGGCCTACGGCCTGGGGATGTTCACGCGGCTACCGGTGGTCGCTGCCCGTCGAGGACGAGGCCGCCCGGCCCGCCTCCAGCCTCGCCACCGGGATGCGGAACGGTGAGCAGCTGACGTAGTCCAGGCCGACCTCGTGGAAGAAGTGCACCGACTCGGGGTCGCCGCCGTGCTCGCCGCAGACGCCGAGTTTGAGGTCGGGGCGGGTCGCGCGGCCCGCCTCGACCGCCAGCTTGACCAGGGCGCCGACGCCGTCCCGGTCGATCGTCTCGAACGGGGAGACGCCGAAGATGCCCTTCTCCAGGTAGGCCGTGAAGAACGAGGCCTCCACGTCGTCCCGGCTGAAGCCCCACACCGTCTGGGTGAGGTCGTTCGTGCCGAAGGAGAAGAACTCCGCCGCCTCCGCGATCTGACCGGCGGTGAGGGCGGCGCGCGGCAGCTCGATCATCGTGCCGATCGACAGCTTGAGTGACACGCCGGTCGCCGCCTCGACCTCCGCGACGACCTGGTCGGCCTCCTCGCGGACGATCTCCAGCTCCTGGACCGTACCGACGAGCGGGATCATGATCTCGGCGCGCGGGTCGCACTTGGCGTTCTTGCGCTCCGCCGCGGCCTCCGCGATGGCGCGGACCTGCATCGTGAACAGACCGGGGATGACCAGACCGAGACGTACGCCGCGCAGGCCCAGCATCGGGTTCTGCTCGTGCAGGCGGTGTACGGCCTGGAGCAGCCGGAGTTCGTTCTCGTGCGGCTCCTGGCGGGACTCCGCCAGGGCGACGCGGACCGACAGCTCGGTGATGTCGGGCAGGAACTCGTGCAGCGGCGGGTCGAGGAGACGGACCGTCACCGGCAGGCCGTCCATCGCCGAGAACAGCTCGACGAAGTCCTGCTTCTGGAGCGGGAGGAGCGCCTTGAGGGACTCCTCGCGCTCGGTGTCCGTGTCGGCCAGGATCAGCCGCTCGACCAGCTCACGGCGGTCGCCGAGGAACATGTGCTCCGTACGGCACAGCCCGATGCCCTGAGCGCCGAAGCGGCGTGCGCGCAGCGCGTCCTCGGCGTTGTCCGCGTTGGCGCGGACCCGGAGGCGGCGCTTGCGGTCGGCGAACGCCATGATCCGGTGGACGGCCTCGACCAGCTCGTCGGCGTCGTTGGCGCCGGCGTGCATCCGGCCCTCGAAGTACTCCACGACGGGGGACGGCACGACCGGGACCTCGCCCAGGTACACCTTGCCGCTCGAACCGTCGATGGAGATCAGGTCGCCCTCCTCCACCACCCGTCCGCCCGGCACCGTCATCCGGCGCCGCTTCGTGTCGACCTCAAGCTCCTCCGCGCCGCACACACACGTCTTGCCCATGCCGCGTGCCACGACGGCGGCGTGGGACGTCTTACCGCCCCGCGAGGTCAGGATGCCCTCGGCGGCGATCATGCCGTCGAGGTCGTCGGGGTTGGTCTCCCGGCGGACCAGGATGACCTTCTCCCCCGAACGGGACCACTTCACCGCGGTGTACGAGTCGAAGACCGCCTTGCCGACCGCCGCGCCCGGCGAGGCGGCGATGCCACGGCCGACGGGGGCGACCTTCGCCTCCTCGTCGAACTTCGGGAACATCAGCTGGGCGAGCTGGGCGCCGGTGACGCGCTGGAGCGCCTCGGCCTCGTCGATGAGCCCCTGGTCGACGAGCTGTGTGGCGATCCGGAAGGCGGCGCCCGCCGTGCGCTTGCCGACGCGCGTCTGGAGCATCCACAACTGGCCGCGCTCGATGGTGAACTCGATGTCGCAGAGATCCTTGTAGTGGTTCTCCAGGGTCGCCATGATCTGCATCAGCTGGTCGTACGACTTCTTGTCGATCTGCTCCAGCTCGGCGAGCGGGACCGTGTTGCGGATGCCCGCCACGACGTCCTCGCCCTGCGCGTTCTGCAGGTAGTCGCCGTACACGCCCTGGTGGCCGCTGGCCGGGTCGCGGGTGAACGCGACGCCGGTGCCCGAGTCGGGGCCCAGGTTGCCGAAGACCATCGAGCAGACGTTGACGGCCGTGCCGAGGTCGCCGGGGATGCGTTCCTGGCGGCGGTAGAGCTTCGCGCGGTCGGTGTTCCAGGAGTCGAAGACCGCGTGGATCGCGAGATCCATCTGCTCGCGCGGATTCTGCGGGAAGTCGCGGCCCGCCTCGGTCTTGACGATCTTCTTGAACTTGGTGACCAGCTTCTTGAGGTCCGCGGCCTCCAACTCCGTGTCGACCGTGACCTTCTTGGCCGTCTTCGCCGCGTCCAGCGCGTCCTCGAACAGCTCGCCGTCGACGCCGAGGACCGTCTTGCCGAACATCTGGATGAGGCGGCGGTACGAGTCCCACGCGAAGCGCTCGTCGCCGGCCTGCTTGGCGAGGCCCTGGACCGACTTGTCGGAGAGGCCGATGTTCAGCACCGTGTCCATCATGCCGGGCATGGAGAACTTCGCCCCGGAGCGGACGGACACGAGGAGGGGGTCGTCGGCCTGGCCGAGCTTCTTGCCCATCGCCGCTTCGAGGGCCGCGAGGTGCGAGCTCACCTCGTCACGAAGTGCCGCCGGCTCGTCGCCGCTGTCGAGGTACGTCTTGCACGCCTCGGTGGTGATCGTGAAGCCCGGAGGCACCGGGAGGCCCAGGTTGGTCATCTCGGCGAGGTTGGCTCCCTTGCCGCCGAGAAGGTCCTTGAGGTCCCTGTTGCCCTCGGTGAAGTCGTAGACGAACTTCACGTCCTCAACGCTGTTGCCCGGCGAAGCTACGTGGGGATCTTTGTTTTCCGACACGGGTCCCAACTCCTTGAGGACGCGGTGCTGCCCTGACGGCCAGGAACATACCCAGATCGAAGGCGTCTGGGTACGTCCACTTGCGCGTCATGTGCCTGTAACCAGCCGTCCGCCACCAGATCCAAAGTCAAAGCTTGGCAAGCTGCCGGAGTGGCGTGTTTTCACCTCTTGAAGGCAACCATGACTTCACGTCCATTTTGTCGCTCACCTGAGCGGCCTGCAACACGTCTGAGTTCTATCGATGAACGATCAAGAGGTGGCACTGAGTGCCACCCTTTGAGAAGTGCAACCGCCTTCGATTCGCTCATCTGAGCGCAACCCCTATCAAGGGTGGCGAGAATCACGCACTCACGGGCACCGGGATTTCAGCATGCGGACGCCGACAACAGGGGGAAACACCCGCGTCACAGGCTCACACCCCGAGTGCCGACAGCCGTTCCTCCACCCGCTCCGGCGCGTACAAGTATTCGACGACCATCGCACCGGCCCCCACCAGCCCCGCCCGCTCCCCCAGCCTCGACGTCACCACGTCCAGATGAGCGGTCGAGCGCGGCAGCGCCCGCTGGTACAGCAGTTCCCGTACGCCGGTCAGGAACGGCGTGCCGGCCAGGTCGCCCGCGATCATCAGCACGCCCGGGTTGAGCAGCGTCACCACCGTCGCCAGTACGTCCCCTACACTCCGGCCCGCCTCCCGCGCGAGCGCGACCGCCTCCGGGTGCCCGGCCGCGAGCAGGTCCCGTACGTCCGAGCCGGACGCCGCCGGCACCCCGGCCTCGGCGAGGCGGCGGGCGACGGCGCCCCCGCTCGCGACGGCGGCGAGACAGCCGTACGACCCGCACCGGCACAGTGCCTCGGCGCCCTGCGGGACGCGGATGTGCCCGATGTCCCCGGCGCCGCCGTCGGTGCCCCGGAAGACCGAGCCGCCGACCACCACACCCGCGCCGATGCCCGTCGAGACCTTCACCAGGACGAAGGCCGAGCAGTCGGGGTGTCCGGTGCGCTGTTCGCCGTACGCCATGAGGTTGGCGTCGTTGTCGACCAGCACCGGGACCCGCACCGCGGTCGGCTCGCCCGTGTGTTCGGCGAAGACGCGGGCCAGGCGGGTTCTGATGTCGTAGCCGTCCCAGCCGGGCATGATCGGCGGCTGGACGACGCGGCCGGTGTCCGTGTCGACCGGACCCGGGACCGCGAGGCCGATGCCGCAGACCTCGGACGGGCGGTGGCCGGCCTTCGTCAGGAGTTCCGCGAACCAGCGGCCGAGTTCGCCGAGTACGACGTCGGGGCCGTCGTCCACCGCCAGCGTGCCCGAGTGTTCCGCGAGAAGTTCACCCGTGAGAGTGAGAACGGCGGCGCGGGCATGACGGGTGTCGAGGTCGGCGGCGAGGACGACGGCGTGCGCGTCGTCGAACTCCAGGGTGATCGACGGGCGCCCGCCGAGCGGCGAGTCGACCGGGCCCGAGGCCCCCTCGCGCAGCCAGCCCGCGCGGAACAGCCGGTCCAGGCGGTGGCCGACCGTCGCGCGTGAGAGACCCGTCACCTGTTGCAGGGCGCCACGGGTCGTGGCGCGTCCACTGCGTACCAGTTCGAGCAGATCACCGGCGCTCGCCTGAGCGCGACCACTCGTACGACCGCTCATGCGCACCCCCTTGTGTTTCTCAAGCTTGCATTACATATTGAGTTATGCGTGTTAAATAGACGTAACTCTACGGTGGCCCGACCGAACCGGTCGGGCCGAACGTCTTCGGGGAGCCCCGAGTGGATCGCACTGCCCAGCTGACCTCCCGCGCCCACGCCCAGGCGCACTCCGTCGTATACGAACCGGACGCGACGACACATTCCCAGCACGCCCCGCACGCGCCTCGCGCCCCGCACTCTCGCCGCACCCTCCACGCCAGGGCGGCCGAGGTGCTGGAGGCCAACTGGACCGGCACATCGACGGTCCCCTCGCGCGGTCTGTATCCGCACCAGTGGTCCTGGGACTCCGCGTTCATCGCGATCGGACTGCGTCATCTGTCGCCCCTGCGCGCCCAGACGGAGCTGGAGACGCTGCTGTCCGCCCAGTGGGGCGACGGCCGGATCCCGCACATCGTGTTCAACCCTTCCGTCCCGCTCGACGCGTACTTCCCGAGCCCCGACTTCTGGCGCTCCTCGACCGCGGGGCGCGCTGCGGGCGCCCCGCGCACCGTACAGACGTCCGGCATCGTGCAGCCACCGGTGCACGCGCTGGCCGTCTGGCTGGTGCACCAGGCGGACCCCGGCCTGTCCCGCTCCCGGGGCTTCCTCGCCCGCGCCTACCCACGGCTCGCCGCCTGGCACCGCTATCTGCTGCACCGCCGCGACCTGGGCGGGGGCGGCCTCGCGTCGGTCGTGCACCCCTGGGAACAGGGTATGGACAACAGCCCCTGCTGGGACGCCCCGCTCAGCCGCGTCACCCCGGCCCCGGCCCGCTCCTTCCGCCGCGCGGACCTCGACCACGGAGCCGCCGAGGACCGGCCGACCGACCTGGACTACGGGCGGTACGTACGGCTGGCCACGGACTACCGCGACAACGACTACGCGGACGGCACCGGCGGGTTCGCCGTCGAGGACCCCTCCTTCAACGCGCTGCTGATCGCGTCGGAGCACGCCCTGGCCCGTATCGCCCAGGAGTTGGGCGCGACGGCGACGGCCAGGAACGCCCGCGCGGAGCGCCTGACGGCGGCGCTGGTGGAGCGGCTGTGGGACCCGGCGGAGGGGATGTTCTTCTGCCGCGACGTCGGCGCGGGCGCCCTCGTCCCCGAGCGGAGCGTCTCCGGGCTCATTCCCCTCCTCCTGCCCACGCTGCCCCGGGACATCGCCGCCACCCTCGTCAGTACCGCGCGCGGACCGCACTTCGAGGTCGGCGGCGCCGCCCGCCTCGTACCGTCCTACGACCTGCTCGGCGAGGCCTTCGACCCGCACCGCTACTGGCGCGGGCCGGCCTGGTTCAACACGGGGTGGCTGGTGGAGCGCGGGCTGCGGCAGCACGGCGAGCGGGCGCACGCCGACGCGCTGCGCACGGCCCTGCTGGAGACCGCCGACGCGACCGACTTCGCGGAGTACGTGGACCCGTACACCGGCGAGGCCTGCGGGGCGCTCGGCTTCGGCTGGACCGCCGCGCTCACCCTCGACCTGCTCCACCGACAGCCCTTCGAGGACAGCGAGATCAGCAAGGTGTTCGGCATGAGTGACCAGGGAGGGGAGCGGCGATGACGGACCGGCATCATCTGCTCGTGCACGGCGGAACGTTCGCGGCCGTGGGTGACGGCGGGGACATCAGCGGGGTACGCGGGGGCAGCCAGCCCGACGGGTTGTTCGTGCGCGACGCACGGCACTTGAGCCGCTGGCAGCTCACCGTCGACGGCGCCCTGCCCGAGACGCTCAGCCCGGTCGCCGACGGGGACACCGCACGCTGCGTCCTTGTCCCGCGCGGGGGCCGTCAGGAACCGCCCGCCTACACACTCTTCCGTGAACAGGCCCTCGGCGACGGCGCGTTCGTCGAGTCGCTGCGGGTGACCAGCAACCGTCCGGTGCCGGTGACGGTCCGGATCGCGGTCACCGCCGACGCCGACTTCACCGACCAGTTCGAGCTGCGCTCCGACCACCGTACGTACGTCAAGTCCGGCGCCGTCCGGGGGCGTGAAGTCCTCGACGACGGCGTCGAGTTCAGCTACCGGCGCGGTGAGTGGCGGTCCTCCACGACGGTCACCGCCGAGCCCGCCCCCGACGGCGTCGAGGAGACCGGCACCGGCGCCCGGCGCCTCGTCTGGACCCTGGACCTCGAACCGCACGGCTCGGCGGAACTGACGCTGCGCGTCGCCGCCCGTCCGCACGGCGCGGCCAAGGAGCCGCTGGTCCCCGCCTCACCCGCCGCCGCCAACGATCAACTCCTCGCGCTGGAAGGGGAGTTCGTCGAGGGCGTGGCCTTCCCCACCGGCTGGCCCGAGCTGGCGGCTGCCTGCGCACGCGGCCTCTGCGACCTCGCGTCGCTCCAGGTCCCCGCGACGGGACCGGACGGCGAGGAACTGCGCGTACCGGCCGCCGGCGCGCCCTGGTTCCTCACCCTCCTCGGCCGCGACGCCCTCCTCACCTCCCTCTTCGCGCTCCCCTACCGCCCCCAGCTCGCCGCCGCCACCCTCCCGGCACTCGCCGCGACCCAGGCGACCGAGGTGGGCCCCGACTCCGTGGCCCAGCCGGGCAAGATCGTGCACGAGGTACGGCACGGCGAGCTGGCGCACTTCGGGCAGGTGCCGTACGGGCGTTACTACGGCTCGGTCGACGCGACTCCGCTGTTCCTGGTGCTCCTCGGCGCGTACGTCGAGCAGACCGGCGACACGGCTCTGGCCCGCCGGCTCGAAGCCAACGCCCGTGCGGCGATCGGCTGGATGCTGGACCACGGCGGACTGACCTCCCGTGGCTATCTGGTCTACCGGGCCGACCAGGGCGGCCTGGCCAACCAGAACTGGAAGGACTCCCCCGGCGCCATCTGCTCGGCCGACGGCACCCGCGCGAGCGGCCCGGTGATGGCGGCGGGGGCGCAGGGCTACGCGTACGACGCCCTGCGCCGTACCGCCCAACTCGCCCGCACGGTATGGGACGACCAGGTGTACGCCGCTCTCCTCGAACAGGCGGCGGCCGACCTCCGGGACCGTTTCCAGCGGGACTTCTGGATGCCGGAGCACTCCTTCCCGGCCCTCGCGCTCGACGGCGAGGGCAACCAGGTCGACGCGCTGGCCTCCGACGCGGGACACCTTCTCTGGTCGGGGCTGCTCGACAAGGAGTACGGCGAGAAGGTCGGCCGGCGCCTGCTCGAACCGGACTTCTTCTCCGGCTGGGGCGTACGGACACTGGCGTCGGGCCAGCCCGCCTATCACCCCCTCTCCTACCACCGGGGCTCGGTCTGGCCCCACGACAACGCCCTGATCACCCTGGGCCTGGCCCGGTACGGCCTGCACGACGAGGCCCGGACGGTCGCCCACGCCCTTGTCGACGCGGCGACCGCCACCGGCCACCGTCTCCCCGAGGTTCTCGCCGGCTACGGCCGCGACACCCACGGCGAGCCGGTGCCGTACCCGCACGCGTGCGTACGGGAGTCCCGGTCGGCGGCGGCCCCGTTGGCGCTGCTCACGGCGGTCGGGGGCGCCTGACCGGACGTACGACGAGGCGTGTGACCGGCAGCTTGGCGAGGCGTTTGCCGGGTGTTTGCCGGGTGCTTGGACGCGAAGGCTGAACGGAGGCCGAGGGCCCGCCGTACGGGATGGCGGCGGACCTCGGCTCCCGAGCCGGGTCCGCCGCTCCCTGCACGGCTTCACACGGAAGGACCTCCGGGGTGCCTCAGTTCACTCGCACCAACCCATCGACGGACGCCACCCCCGAGGGATCTTCCGAGACGCCGGCAGAGGTGTCGGCAGCGTTGCCTCCGACCGGGACACCGTCTCCGGAGGCTGCTGACACCGACACCGAGAGTCAGGCCGTCTCGGTTGCTGAAGCAACGGCCGCAGCCGACACGGCGGACTCGGACGTGAAGCCGTCGGCGGACGCCGAACCGACAGCGAAGGCCGAGGCTGAACCGGCGGCGGAAGCCGAGGGTGAACCGGTGGCGGAAGCCGAGGCTGAACCGGCGACGGAGGCGGCGGCCGAACCGGCGGTCGGGGAACCGGCCGCAGAAGCGACCGGTAACCCGGCGGCCGAGACAGAGCCCGAACCGGCGACCGAAGCCTCGACCGCGTCGGCATCCGCATCCGCATCCGCCGCAAGGCTCACCGAGCCCACCGACGAGCCGACCCCGGCCACGGCCACCGAAGCACCCGTCAAGCCCGCCGAGGCAACCAAGGCACCCAACAGCAAGCCCGCCACGGCCGCCGAGGCCACCGAGGCCGCCGAGGCCGCCGAGGCCGCCGAGGCCGCCGAGGCCGCCGAGGCCGCCGAGGCCCAGGATGCGGCTCCCAAGGCCGGCTGGCGTGCCCGGCGTCCCGTCGCCGCTCGTAACCTCAGCTGGGCGGTGACCGCTCTCTCCGTGCTCCTCGTGCTCGTCTCGCTGCAGATGCCGAACACCTTCGGCAACCTGCGGATCTCGGAGTTCCTCCGGCTCCCGGCGGAGGCGATCGTCGCGGCCGTCGTGCTGCTCGCGATGCCGCGCCGGCCGCGTGTGATCACGGCAGCGGCCGTCGGCGCCTTCCTCGGTGTGGTCACCGTGGTGAACCTGCTGGACATGGGGTTCGTCGAGTTCCTCGGCCGGCACTTCAACGTGCTGCTCGACTGGGCGCTGCTGAGCGACGCGCAGTCGTACCTCACCGACTCCTTCGGCACCGCCGGTTCGCTCGCCGCCACCCTCGCGGTGATCGTGCTCGTGCTGTTCCTGCTCGTCGGGACGGCCTTCGCGACCGTGCGGCTCAGCAACGTGCTCGCCCGCCACAACACCGTCGCCACCAAGGCGACGCTCATCGCCGGCACCGTCTGGATCACCTGTATGTCCCTCGGCCTGACGGTCGGCGGGGTACCGATCGCGTCGGACCACACCGCCGGAGTCGTCAAGGTGCACGCGCGGCGGGTGAGCGACACGCTGCACGACGAGGCGGCGTTCAAGGAGCTGGCGAAGAACGACCCGTTCGCGAAGACGCCCGGTGACCAGCTGGTGCCTGACCTGCGCGGCAAAGATGTCATCTTCACGTTCATCGAGAGCTACGGCCGCAGCGCGATCGAGGACCCGATCATGTCGCCCGGCGTGGACAAGACGCTCGCCGACCAGACCCAGGCCCTGACGAACGCCGGGTTCGCCGCGAAGAGCGGCTGGCTGACCTCGGCGACGTACGGCGGCAACAGCTGGCTCGGCCACTCCACGTTCCTGTCGGGCCTGTGGATCAACAACCAGCAGCGCTACCGCACCCTCGTCAACAGCGACCGCCTCACCCTGCCCGAGGTGTTCCGGCGCACCAGCGACTGGCGGACGGTCGGGGTGATGCCCGGGGTGCAGAAGGGCTGGCCCGAGGCGAAGTTCTACGGCCTGGAGAAGAACTACGCGTCCAAGGATCTCGGCTACAAGGGACCGAAGTTCAGCTGGTCGACCATGCCGGACCAGTACACGCTGGAGGCCTACCAGCGCCTGGAGCACGGCAGGAAGCAGGCCAAGCCGCTGATGTCGGAGATCATCCTGACGTCGAGCCACCAGCCCTGGGCGCCGCTTCCGAAGACGGTCCCGCAGGACCAGCTCGGCGACGGCACGGTCTTCAACGCCATCCAGAAGGCGGGCAAGGACCCCAAGGACGTCCTCTACAACGGCCCCGAGGCCAAGGCGGAGTACGGCAAGTCGATCCAGTACTCGGTCACCAGCCTCATCGACTGGCTGACCCGGTACGGCACCGACGACACCGTCCTCGTCTTCCTCGGCGACCACCAGCCCATGTCCCGGGTGAGCGGCACCAACGCCAGCCGTGACGTGCCGGTGTCGGTCGTGGCCAAGGACCCGAAGATCCTCGACAAGATCGCCGACTGGAACTGGACGGACGGCCTGCGCCCCGCACACGACGCCCCGGTCTGGAAGATGAGCGCCTTCCGCGACAAGTTCCTCACGGCGTACGGCTCGACACCGCACCCGTAAGCGCCGCGAAGGGGCGCGGGGAACTGCGCGACCAGCCACGACGGCCCCGCAGCCGACGACGCCACCGAGGGGAACCTCACCCCCCGGACGTGTCCACCTCCGCATCCTCACTCACGCCCGCGCAGTCGTACGGGTCCTTCAGCCACCCCTCCGGCAGCACCACCCGGTTGTTGCCGGACGTACGGCCACGGGGCCCGTCGGCGCCCAGGGGCCAGGGCTGGTCGAGGTCCAACTCGTCGAGGCCGGAGCGGAGTTGCTCCAGGGACGAGGTGATGGCAAGTTGCTTGCGCATCTCGGAGCCGACCGCGAAGCCCTTCAGGTACCAGGCGACATGCTTACGGAAGTCGATGACCCCGCGCGCCTCGTCCCCGATCCACTCACCGAGCAGCGTGGCGTGCCGGACCATGATGTCGGCGACCTCACGGAGGGACGGGCGGGCGATGGCGTCCGTACGCCCCTCGAAGGCGGCCACGAGGTCCGCGAACAGCCACGGTCGGCCGAGGCAGCCGCGTCCGACCACCACTCCGTCGCAGCCGGTCTCCCGGACCATCCGCAGCGCGTCCTCGGCCGACCAGATGTCGCCGTTACCGAGGACGGGGATCTCGGGGACGTGCTCCTTGAGACGGGCGATCGCGTCCCAGTCCGCCGTGCCGCCGTAGTGCTGGGCGGCGGTGCGGCCGTGCAGCGCGATGGCCGTCACGCCCTCCTCCACCGCGATGCGGCCGGCGTCGAGGTAGGTGATGTGGTCGTCGTCGATGCCCTTGCGCATCTTCATCGTGACGGGCAGGTCCCCGGCGCCGGACACCGCCTCGCGCAGGATCCCGCGCAGCAGGTTCCGCTTGTACGGGAGGGCCGAGCCGCCGCCCTTCCTCGTCACCTTCGGGACGGGGCACCCGAAGTTGAGGTCGATGTGGTCGGCGAGGCCCTCCTCCGCGATCATGCGGACGGCCTTGCCGACGGTCGCGGGGTCGACGCCGTACAGCTGGATCGAGCGCGGCTTCTCCGTCGCGTCGAAGCGGATCAGCTGCATGGTCTTCTCGTTGCGTTCGACCAGCGCCCGGGTCGTGATCATCTCGCTGACGAACAGGCCTTTACCTCCGCTGAACTCCCTGCACAGGGTGCGGAAGGGCGCGTTCGTGATCCCGGCCATGGGGGCGAGGACGACGGGCGGTCGCACAGCGTGCGGGCCGATCCGGAGGAGGCTTGCGGGGGCCGTGACGGGCGGGATGACGGGCGCGGTGACGGGCGTGGACATCCCGCCATTCTCGCGCACCGAACGGAGTACAGCCAAAGTCGTTAGTTAGGCGTACTATGGACCGCATGTCCGAGCTGAGTCCCCGCCGCCGCATGCTCGTGCTCGCGATCTGCTGCATGAGCCTGCTGATCGTGAGCCTCGACGTCACCGTGCTCAATGTCGCGCTGCCCTCCATGGAGAAGGACCTGGGCGCGAGCGTGGCCGGTATGCAATGGGCGCTCGACGCGTACACGCTCGTGCTGGCCTCGCTGCTCATGCTGGCGGGCTCGACCGCCGACCGGATCGGCCGCCGCCGGGTCTTCCTGACGGGGCTGGTGCTGTTCACGCTCGGCTCGGTGCTCTGTTCGCTCGCTCCGAACCTCGACTCGCTCATCGTGTTCCGCATGATCCAGGCGGTCGGCGGTTCGATGCTCAACCCGGTCGCCATGTCGATCATCACCAACACCTTCACCGACCCGCGCGAGCGGGCCCGGGCGATCGGCGTGTGGGGCGCGGTGGTCGGCATATCCATGGCCGCCGGTCCGATCATCGGCGGCCTGCTCGTGGACTCCGTCGGCTGGCGCTCGATCTTCTGGATCAACCTGCCGGTGGGCCTCGCCGCGCTCCTGCTCACCCTGCGGTACGTCCCGGAGTCCCGGGCGCCGAAGGCCCGCCGTCCCGACCCGGTCGGCCAGGTCCTGGTCATCGCGCTGCTCGGGTCCCTGACGTACGCGATCATCGAGGCGCCCAGCTCACCGGTCTCGCACACGCTCGCCTTCGGGACGGTCGCCCTGGCCGCGCTGCTCGGGCTGCTGTACTACGAGCCCCGGCGCGCCGAACCCCTCATCGACCTGCGGTTCTTCCGGTCGGTGCCGTTCAGCGGGGCGACCGTGGTCGCGGTCAGCGCGTTCGCGGCGCTGAGCGGGTTCCTGTTCCTGTCGACGCTGTACCTGCAGAACGTGCGCGGGCTGTCGGCGCTGCACGCGGGTCTGTGGATGCTGCCGATGGCGGTGATGTGCTTCGTCTGCGCGCCGATCTCGGGGCGCCTGGTCGGCAGCCGGGGCCCGCGCGTCCCGCTCCTCACGGCCGGGGTCGCCATCACCGCGAGTGGGGTCCTCTTCGCCGGGTTCGATGCGGAGTCGTCGAACGTGACGCTGGTCATGGGGTACTTCCTGTTCGGCCTCGGCTTCGGTTTCGTCAACGCGCCCATCACCAACACGGCCGTCTCGGGCATGCCCCGAGCCCAGGCCGGGGTGGCCGCAGCGGTCGCCTCCACCAGCCGCCAGACCGGCGGCACGCTGGGGGTCGCGGTGATCGGCGCGGTGCTGGCGTCGGGCATCGGGTCGGGCCCGTACAGGGAGGTGTTCGTCGCCGCGTCGCGGCCCGGCTGGTGGATCATCGCGGGCTGCGGGCTGGCCGTACTGATCCTGGGTGCCGTCACGACCGGCGGCTGGGCCCGGAAGACGGCGGAGCGGGCCGCCGGGCGCCTGGAGGACGGAGCGGACGGGGACGGCGGGAGTGTGGGTGGTTCGCGCGCCGATGGTGGCGCCGACGGGGGCGGGGAGACGGGCGTGCGAGGTGTGGCGGGGGCGCGTACGGCGAAGTGAGCCGGTGGTGTGGGTAGCCGGGTCGCGGCCGACTGTCGGATTCCCCGTGCTGGGGGCGAGTTTCCGACCGAATCCGGTCGGCTACCGCCCCTTCCCGACCGGCACCCCGGCTACTCCCTCCTGGCCTCCCCCCAATCCCCGCTCAAGGCCATCGCGTACAGCTTCTCCAGGCGCTCGCGTGTCTCCTCGTCCGTCGGGACGAGTGTCACCAGGCGGGTGCCCAGTTCCGGGGCGAGCCAGAGGTCGGTGTGGTCGACGGTGAGCAGACCGACGTACGGATTGCGGAACTGCTTAGTCTTGCCTCGGGCGGCGACCACCTCGTACCGCTCCCAGATCGCACAGAACTCCGGGGACCGGGTGCGCAGCCGCTTGAGCATCAACTTCCAGGCGGGATCGCCGAGATGGGCGGCCTGCTGGACCCGGAGCTTGGCCGCCATGACCCGCATCGTCTCTTCGAGCAGGACGACCGACGAGCGCCACTCCTCGTTCGTGTAGACGAGGAGCATGAGGTTGCGGTCCTCGGGCGGTACGGCGTCCAGGTCGCCCATGAGACGGCTGTACGTGCGGTTGTACGCCTGGATGTCGTACCGGCTGTTCTGGATGCAGGCCGGGATGGGGTCGAGGGCGCGCAGCAGTTCGCGGATGGCGGGGGTGATCGTCGGGCAGCTCGCGGCGGGGGTGGGGTCGACGGCTCCGGCCAGCTGGAAGAGGTGGGCGCGTTCGCTCGGGTCGAGCAGGAGGGTGCGGGCGAGGGCGTCGAGCACCTGTTCGGAGACCTGGATGGCGCGGGCCTGTTCGAGCCAGGTGTACCAGGTGACGCCCACGGCGGAGAGCTGGGCGACCTCCTCCCGGCGCAGCCCCGGCGTTCGGCGCCGTCGGCCTCGCGGCAGCCCGACCTGCTCGGGGGTGATGCGCTCGCGGCGGCTGCGGAGGAAGACGGCGAGCTCGTGGCGCCGGCTTTCCGATCCGCGCCCGCCGGGCCGCTGCGGCTCCCGTTGCTGAGCGGTGGTTTCCTGGGCGATGGTGGTCACAGTCCCACTCTCTCTCCGCTTTCCCTCAGTCCCGACCCTGTTTCCGGGTACTCCTACTACCAGGATAAAGACACTCTGGTACCCCCCTCAGAGACGGCGCAGGCTGGTCGACGTGACCAACACAAGCACCCCACCCACCGCCACCGTCCGCTCTCCCGCCGGCCCACCCGTACTCGGCGGGCTCGGACTGTTCACCGTGCTGCTCGGGGCGGCGCTCCCGCTCATCGACTTCTTCATCGTCAACGTCGCCCTGCCCACCATCGGCCGGGATCTCTCGGCGAGCGAGGCCGTCCTCGAACTGGTCGTCGCCGGGTACGGGGTCTCGTACGCCGTCCTGCTCGTCCTCGGCGGGCGGCTCGGCGACCTCTTCGGCCGGCGTCGGCTCTTCCTGGGCGGTATGGCGGCCTTCGCCGTCACCTCGTTGGCCTGCGGTCTGGCGCCGACCGCGTGGACCCTGGTGGCGGCCCGCATCGCCCAGGGCGCGGCGTCGGCGGCGATGCTGCCGCAGGTGCTCGCGACGATCCAGTCGGCGACGGCGGGCCCGCGCCGCGCGAGGGCGATGGGCCTGTACGGCGCGACGGCGGGCCTGTCGATGATCGCGGGCCAGATCCTCGGCGGCGTACTGGTGGCCGCCGACATCGCGGGCACGGGCTGGCGCTCGGTGTTCCTGGTGAACGTGCCGGTGGTGGTGCTCGGCCTGATCCTGGCCGCCCGGACGGTCCCGGAGACCCGCTCGCAGCACCCGGAGCCGGTGGATGTCCCCGGCACGCTCCTCCTGGGCGTCGCCCTGATCACGCTGCTGGCCCCGCTCACCGAGGGGCGGGCGGCGGGCTGGCCGCTGTGGACGTGGCTGTCGCTGGCCGCGTTCCCGTTCGCGGCGGCGGCGTTCTGGGCGATCGAGCGCGGCGCGGACCGCAAGGGGCGCACTCCGCTCGTACCGCCGACTCTCTTCGCGCTGACGTCGCTGCGGCGGGGGCTGGTGATGATCGTGCCGTTCTCGATCGGCTTCAGCGGGTTCATGTTCGTGATCGCGGTGGCCCTGCAGCGGGGTGCGGGCCTCGGGCCCGTGCAGGCGGGGATGGCGCTGGCCCCGATGGCCGTGGCGTTCTTCGCCGTCTCGCTCGCCGGGCCGCGTCTGGTCGCTCGGTACGGCACGCGGGTCGTGACCGTGGGCGGCCTGATCCAGGGGGTGGGGGTGACGCTCATCGCCGTCGTGGTGTGGCGTTCCTGGCCGGACCTCGGTCTGGTGCAGTTGCTGCCGGGAGCGGCGGTCGCGGGGGCGGGGCAGGCGCTGCAGCTCCCCGTGCTCTTCCGGATCATCCTCTCGGAGATCGAGCCGGGACGGGCGGGGGTCGGTGGGGGTGTCATGGTCACCACGCAGCAGTCCGCGCTGGCGCTGGGGGTGGCGACGCTGGGCACGCTGTTTCTTTCGCTGACGCCGGGGATGGGGATGCGGGGTGCGCTGGTGACGACGTTGGTGGTGCAGGTGGGGGGTATCGCGTTGACGACGTTGCTCAGTCTGCGGTTGCCGCGGAGGGTTGGGTAGGCGTCTGGCCTCCGGCCCGGTGTATCAAGAGCTCGAGGGGGGACGGTTCGCTTGTGGGTGCGGGTGCGCTGTGGCTTGTCGCGCAGTTCCCCGCGCCCCTGAAGGCGCCCCAGAGGTCGGGGCTGACAGTTCGCTTGCGAGTGCGCGTCCGTCGTGGCTTGTCGCGCAGTTCCCCGCGCCCCTGGGCGGGAGCGCCCCTTCGGGGCTGCTCCCGCCCAGCCCAGGGCCCCGCCCCCGCCCGGGGGTCCCGGCCCTTACTCCGTTCGTAGGGCCGTGGCCGTGCGGACTTTTGTTGCCCAGGTTGCTGGGAGGAGGGCGCCCAGGAGGGCGATGGTGGTGCCGGCTAGGCACAGGAGGGTCAGTTCCCAGGGGGTGTAGACGTCGAGGACGGACGGGGGGAGTTCGGTGCCTGCGGCGTGGCCCATTACCGGGAGGACGAAACCGTGCAGGGCGAAGCCGGCGGGTACGCCCAGCAGGGCGCCGAGTAGGCCGATGCCGGCCACCGAGGCGAGGACGAGGCTCACCGTCTGGCGGGGTGACATGCCGAGCGCCTTGCAGACGCCGAGGTCGTGGACGCGTTCCCGGGTGTCGAGGACGACGGAGTTGAGGACGCCGAGGCCGGCCACCGAGACCAGCATGAGAGTGAGCAGTGCCGCCATCGACTCCAGGACGATGACGAGGCTGCCGTGTCCTGAGGGGGCGTTGGCCATGGCGTCGCCGCCCAACGGCCGCACCACGGCGGCGAGTTTCGTGGCGTACTCGGTGGGAGAGACGCCCGGCTTCACCTCGACGAGGAACATCCGGGGCTGGGCCGCCGGGAAGTCGGCGAGGTCACCGTGGATCCCCGTGCCGCCGTTCGACGTGTCGAAGGCCTCGCCGACGATCCGCAGGGTGCGGGTGTCCCCCTCGTAGGTCACCCGCACCGTGTCACCGAGTTCGGTGCCGGTCCGTTCCAGGTAGCCCGAGCCGACCACCACCTGCCCCGCGCCGTCGAGCCAGTGCCCGGAGACCATCTCGTAGCTCCCGGGGCGGGAGTCTCCCTGGTAGAGGGCCATGCGTACCGAGCCGGTGACCCCGGCCACGGAGGCGTCGTCCCGGGTCATGGCGTAGTACGAGGCGGTCCCTTCCTGCGCCTCGACGGCGGCGCGTAGGCGTGCCGGATCGGCGGCCGGGGCCTCGGTTTCGCCTGGGCCCGTCGCCGGTCCGCCGCCGCCGAACACCGTGACCGCCGCCCGCCCCTCCGGGTCGGCCGCGGCGCCGACGGCGGTCAGGGACGCGGTCAGCCCCACCGCGAAGGTCGCCGCGATGGTGCCGAAGGCCACCGCGAGCAGCATCGCGGCCGTACGGACGGGGTGCGCGAAGGGGCTCGCGAGGCCGTACGTCACCGCCCGGGGCAGCGGCAGTCGTCCCGCCGCCCGGTGTGCCCACTGGCCGCGCCCCGGGCGCGGGGCCCGGCCCACCGCGATGGCCTCGACCGTACTGAGCCGCCCGGCGCGCAGTGCGGGCACCAGCGCGGCCGTCCCGACGACCAGCAGCGCGGCGGCCGGTACCACGACGTCCACCCACCACGTCACGCTCAGCGTGGCCGTGCCGTACGCCTGCTCGGTGTCGTCGAGGAGGGGTACGGCGAGCAGGTTGCCGAGGACGGCCCCCAGCCCGATACCGACCGCGGCCGGGATCAACGCCTGGGCCACATAGGCGCGTACGACCTCGCGCGGGGTGAAGCCGATGGCCTTGAGGATGCCGATCCTGCGCAGACTCGATCCGACGGCGCCGCTGGTCACACTGCCGACGATGATCACCGACATCACGATGCCGAGGACGCCGAAGGCGATGAGGAAGGGGATGGTCGGCGCCGCGCCCTGGTCGGCGTCGCGCTTGGTCTCCAGATAGGACAGGCTGCCCAGCAGCGCGCCCGACGGTACGGCCGCGGCGAGCTGTTTCCGGTCGGCGGTGAGCTGTCGCTCCGTCCTGGCGGAGTCGAAGCGGTAGAGCATCTGGCTGGTGAGGGGCGTCTTGGCCGACGCCAGTGCCCTGGCCTGGGCGGGAGTCGCCCACGCGTCGGCGGTTCTGCTGACCGACAGGGCGAAGCCGACGATCGTCAGGGCGGGGCTGGCCGCGTCGTCCGAGGTGCGGAGGGTGGAGCCGAGCTGCAGGTCGGGGCCGGAGAACGACGAGTTGAGCACGATCTCGCCCGGTTTCGCCGCCCAGCGGCCGGACTTGAGGTCCAGATCGTCCACGTCGGCCCGGGGACCGGACCGTCCGACGAGTGTCAGCGTCGGCAGGTGGCCGCCCCTCGCGTCCACCGGCCGGATCGACGTCGCCGGGTACGGTCCCGCGCTCGCGGTGACGCCCGGCTGCTCCCCGGTGGCCGCCAGTTGCTCCGTACTCGCCCTGGCCGGATCGAACTGGACGGTCAGCTGCGCGCCGCGCTGCTGCGCGAACGCGTGGTCGAAGGGCGCGTTCGCGGCGACGATCAGCGACCCTGCGACCACCGACGAGGCCACGGCCATCATCGTGGCCACGCCGATCACCACGGTCTGCACCCGCCGCCGCCCCACCCCGGACCGTACGACCCGGCCGAGCGCGCCACCTCTCCCGACTCTTCCGCCTTTTCCGGCGTTTCCGGCTTTTCCGAAGCCCTTCAACGGGTCGCCTCCGCCCGGGTGTCGAGGGCGAGGTGACCGTCGACCAGGTGGATCGTCCGGCTCGCGCACGCCTCGGCGAGCGCCAGGTCGTGTGTGACCAGCACGATGGTCTGCCCACCCCGGTGCAGCTCCACCAGCAGCTCCCGTACGTCCTCTCCCGAGGCGGTGTCGAGGGCACCGGTCGGCTCGTCGGCGAGCAGCAGGGCGGGCCGGTTGACCAGCGCGCGGGCGACCGCGACGCGTTGGCGTTCACCGCCGGAGAGGCGCCCCGGATAGGCACGGGCGTGCTTCTGGATGCCGAGCACCTCCATGAGCTCCCCGGCGCGGGCGGCCGTCTCGCGCCGTGCGGTTCCGGTCAGTTGGGCGGGGAGCTGGATGTTGTCGATGACGGTGAGGTCGTCGAGCAGGTTGAAGAACTGGAAGACCATGCCGATCTGTTCGCGGCGGAACCGGGCCAGCGCGTGTTCGTTCAGGTCGCCGAGCTGTCGGCCGGCCACGGACACGGTGCCCTCGGTCGCCCGGTCCAGGCCGGCGACGAGGTTCAGCAGGGTGGACTTGCCGCTGCCGGAGGGGCCGGTCACGGCGAGGGCCTCGCCCTGTTCGACGGAGAGGGTGAGCGGCCCGAGCGCGGGCCTGCCCGCGCTGTCGTAGCGCTTGGCCACGTCCTCCAGTTGGATCACCTGGGTCATGAACTCGCCTGTCCCTACGGTCGGTTCGAGCGGGAAGTTGCCGGTCCTGGCGAACGTAGGGCCGGGCGTGGGTGTGGCGCGTCGGCCGCGACACCGACGTCCTGCCCTCCCGGCGGAGGATTCGGCGGTGGGGTCATCCCAGCGAAGTACGCCTTAGGGACGGCTTGTTGGGCCGTTCGGCGCGGAGAGACCCAGGTCGGGCGGTCCGGCCGCACAATGTGCCGATGGAGACGGAGTACCGGCGCACGCGCCACTGGCGTCAGCAACTGCGGGACGCGCTGCGGCCGGAGCCGAAACCCGCTCCGCTGTCGCGGCGGGCGGTGCGCACGGACCTGGCGCTGGCGGTCGTACTGACCGTCGTCGCGCTGATCGTCGCGGTGCGCTATCCCGGCGACGGCCCGGTGCGCTTCTTCCCGTCGACCGAGTACGGGGGCGCCAGGGTGAGCACGCACGTGCCGGGGGCCGAGGTCGTGCCCCCTGCCCCGCCCGCCCTGCCTGTCCCGTCCGTCCCGCCCACACCCCGTCCGTCGCTGGTGGCGGGCGAGGGCTCCGTCGCGCCCTGGCCGCTGGTGGTCCTGTCGGCGCTGCCGCTGCTGGCCAGGCGCCGGTATCCGCTGGCGGTGTTCGGGGTGGTGCTGGGCGCCGCCGTGCTCATCGGCGACGAGGCCTCCTGGATCACCGTGCTGACCTGCGTCATCGGTGCCTACAGCGCTGTCGCGCACAGCCGTTTCCGGGCGGGGGCCATGGCCGCGATGGGCGTTGGCGCATTCCTGGCCGGTCTCGCGTTCCAGCGGGCGGAGCCCTTGCTTCCCGGCTGGTCGAGCCCCGGGGTCGTGCTGCTGGTCGCCGGGGTGCTGGCCGGTCTGGTCCGTTTCTGGCGGCGGCGGCTGGCGGCCGACCGGGACCGGTTCGCGCGGTTGCAGCGGACGCAGGAGGAGGCCATGCGGCGGGCGGTCGCGGAGGAGCGGGCCCGGATCGCCGCCGAGCTGCACGACGTGGTGACCCACAATGTGAGCGTGATGGTGATCCAGGCCGGGGCGGCCCGCAAGGTGATGGACGCGGCGCCCGAGCGGTCCAAGGAGGCGTTGCTCGCGGTGGAGGCCGGGGGCCGGGCCGCGATGGCCGAACTCCGGCATGTGATGGGCCTGTTGGCCGCCCCGGACACCGGCACCGGCACCGGCCCCCAGGAGACCCCCGCCGACGGCCTGGAGCCGCAGCCCGGCCTGGACCGGCTCGACGCCCTCACCGAGCGGGTGCGCGGCGCCGGGACACCGGTCGTCGTCGCGGTGTCGCTGCCGCCCGACCCGTTGCCGCCCGGGGTGGACCTGACGGCGTACCGCGTGGTGCAGGAGGCGCTGACCAACACGATCAGGCACGCGCCCGGCGCCGAGGCCTCCGTCCTGATCGGCTGGACGGACGACCGCCTCCAGATCGAGGTCGGCAACACCCGCGCCACCACTCCCAACTCCCCGTCGCCGCAAGGCGACAGCGGTGGCACAGACGGCAGAGACGGCAGAGACGGCAGAGATGACGGGACCGGCAACGGCCGGGGTCTGATCGGGCTGCGTGAACGGCTCGCGGTGTACGGCGGAACGCTCACCGCCGGCCCGACCCTCGCCGGTGGCTACCGCGTCGAGGCCGACGTCCCGTGGCGGACCCCGTGAACCAGAATCAGCAACACGACCCACACCATCGGCACCGTCCGCAGCACCCACCGCTGCGTGCCGTCATCGCCGACGACCAGGCGCTGGTCCGTACGGGCTTCGGGATGATCCTGGCCGCCGACGGCATCGAGGTGACGGCCGAGGCTGCGGACGGGGCCGAAGCCGTGGCCGCCGTACGGCGCACCCGGCCCGACGTCGTCCTCATGGACATCCGGATGCCGGGCATGGACGGCATCGAGGCCACCCGGCGGATCCTCGCCGACGACGCCCCGGAGGCCGGGGGCACCCGAGTCGTCATCCTCACCACCTACGACCTCGACCACTACGTGTACGAAGCCCTCACCGCCGGCGCCTGTGGCTTCCTCCTCAAGGACGTCACCCCGGAGCATCTGGTGGCCTCCGTACGCCTGGTGCAGGCCGGCGACGCCCTGCTCGCCCCCTCGATCACCCGCCGCCTGATCGAACGCTTCGCCCAGCGCCAGGAACCCTCGCGGGCCCCCGCCCGGCACGCCGACCTGTCGGGCCTGACACCCCGTGAGCTGGAGGTGCTGCGGCTGATGGCGACGGGACTGAGCAACGCCGAGCTGGCGGAACGGCTGTTCCTGAGCCCGACCACCGTCAAGACACACGTCGGCCGCATCCTGTCGAAGCTGGAGCTGCGCGACCGGGTCCAGGCGGTCGTACTCGCCTACGAGACGGGCCTGATCGCCCCCGGCGCCGACCCCTGAGGACCCGGCGGCTGTCTCAACTCTTCACACAGCCGCCCCCTGTTGATGTTGCTCTTGCTGCAAACTCCTTGCTGCACGCATCCCCTGGACAGCGGAGAGGTCATGAGGTCATGTTGCAGATCAACACGAGCAAGGTGAGCCGCTGGGACCAGCACGGCCGCGAGCACGTGGTTCATGTCCAGCGCACCGGCGCACACCGCGTCATGAGCTGCGACACGTGCGGCTGGCGGAAGAAGGTGCAGTTCCTGCCCTGGCTGAAGGCGGAGGAACACCTCGCCGAGGAGCACCAGGCGACGGTGGACCCGACGGCGGGGTAACCATTTTAGCCCGTCTGGGGGTCCCCCCTCTGGGGGAGTTTGAGGACGAGGCCGTTCAGGCCGAAACGGGGGCCTGGGGGCAGCGCCCCCAGACCCCCGCCCGGTCAGCAGGACCTAGCAGCCGACGAGACGCTGGGCAAGGTACCCCTCGATCTGGTCCAGCGACACGCGCTCCTGCTTCATCGTGTCCCGCTCGCGAACCGTCACCGCATTGTCGTCGAGCGTGTCGAAGTCGACCGTCACGCAGAACGGCGTACCGATCTCGTCCTGGCGCCGGTAACGGCGGCCGATGGCGCCCGCGTCGTCGAACTCGATGTTCCAGTTCTGGCGCAGGGCCGTGGCCAGCCCCTTGGCCTTCGGGGACAGCTCGGGGTTGCGGGACAGCGGAAGGACCGCGACCTTGACCGGCGCCAGGCGCGGGTCGAGGCGCAGCACCGTGCGCTTCTCCATCTTGCCCTTGGCGTTGGGCGCCTCGTCCTCGATGTACGCGTCGAGGAGGAACGCCAGCATCGCGCGGCCGACACCGGCCGCGGGCTCGATGACGTACGGCGTCCAGCGCTCGCCTGCCTCCTGGTCGAAGAAGGAGAGGTCCTGGCCGGAGGCCTTGGAGTGGGCGTTGAGGTCGTAGTCGGTGCGGTTGGCGACGCCCTCCAGCTCACCCCACTCGTTGCCGCCGAACTGGAAGCGGTACTCGATGTCGGCGGTGCGCTTGGAGTAGTGCGAGAGCTTCTCGGCCGGGTGGTCGTACCAGCGCATGTTCTCCTCGCGGAGACCGAGGCCGGTGTACCAGTTCCAGCGCTCCGCCATCCAGTACTCCTGCCACTTCTCGTCCTCGCCCGGCTTGACGAAGAACTCCATCTCCATCTGCTCGAACTCGCGGGTCCGGAAGATGAAGTTGCCGGGCGTGATCTCGTTGCGGAACGACTTGCCCATCTGGGCGATGCCGAACGGCGGCTTGCGGCGCGAAGTGGTCTGCACCTGGGAGAAGTTGGTGAAAATACCCTGGGCGGTCTCGGGGCGCAGGTAGGCGACCGAACCGGAGTCCTGGGTCGGGCCGAGGTGCGTCGACAGCAGACCGGAGAACTGCTTGGGCTCGGTGAACTGGCCCTTGTTACCGCAGTTGGGGCAGTTGATGTCAGCGAGGCCGTTGGCGGGCGCACGGCCGTGCTTGGCCTCGTAGCCCTCCTCCAGGTGGTCGGCGCGGTAGCGCTTGTGACAGGAGGTGCACTCGGTGAGCGGGTCGGAGAAGGTCGCGACGTGACCGGAGGCCACCCAGACCTCGGAGGCCAGGATGACGGAGGAGTCGATGCCGACGACGTCCTCGCGCGACGTCACCATGTAGCGCCACCACTGACGCTTGAGGTTCTCCTTGAGCTCGACACCCAGCGGCCCGTAGTCCCAGGCGGCGCGCTGGCCACCGTAGATCTCACTGCACGGGAATACGAAGCCACGGCGCTTGCTCAGGCTGACGATGGTGTCGATCTTGTCGGCGGCCACGGTGCTCTCTTCATTACGACGATTACGACGACAGGCGATGAAGCGGACGCGTTCCGGACGAGCGGAAGCGGATGCGCTTCAGAGCGAATGACTCAGGTTACCGGCGGGGCCCGCCCCCCAATCAAATCGGTTCCCGTCACGGGCCTTGCCCGCACCCGATCCGTGTCCGATCCGTGTCCCAAAAGCCCGCTTGTTGACAATCGTTTCCAGAATCATTGAAAATGACTGTCATGAACGTACGACGACTCATATCGGGCACCGCGATCGCGGCGGCCACCGCGCTCGGCCTCGGCGCCCTGTCCGCCTGTTCCTCGGATTCGAGCGCCGCCGGGAACAGCGGCGGCAAGCTCGACGTCGTGGCGTCGTTCTATCCGATGCAGTACCTCGCCGAGCAGATAGGCGGCGGCCATGTCTCCGTCAGCACGCTGACCGAGCCCGGCCAGGAGCCGCACGACCTGGAGATCAGCGCCAAGCAGACCGTGGACCTGCAGAAGGCCGACGCGGTCCTGTACCTCAAGGGCCTCCAGCCCGCCGTCGACAAGGCGGTGTCGCAGTCCGAGGCGAAGACGAAGATCGACGCGGCGGCCCTCACCACCCTTGAGAAGCACGACGGCACCGGGCACAGCCACGAGGGTGAGGAAGCACACTCCGGGGCATCCGACGAGGAGTCCGCCGGCCTCGACCCGCACGTCTGGCTCGATCCGGTGAAGTACGCCGAGATCGCCGACGGTGTGAGCGCCGCCTTCCAGAAGGCCGATCCGGCCAACGCGGCGGAATACAAGAAGAACACCGAGACGTTGACCGCGAAGCTGACCTCGCTCAACACCTCGTTCGAGACCGGCCTGAAGAACACGGCGACCAAGGTGTTCTTCACCAACCACGCGGCCTTCGGCTACCTCGCCGAGCGCTACGGCCTGACCCAGGAGGCCATCACCGGTGTGGACCCGGACAGCGAGCCGAGTGCCGCACGGATGAAGGAACTCCAGCAGGAGGCGAAGGCGGACGGAGTGACCACCGTCTTCTACGAGACACTGGTCTCCGACAAGACCGCGAAGACCCTCGCCGAGGACGCGAACCTCACGACGGACGTCCTCGATCCGCTGGAGGGCATCACCAAGAAGTCCCGGGGCACCGACTACATCGCGGTCATGCAAGCCAACCTCAAAGCGCTGCGGACGGCTCTGGGCGCCAAGTGAGCGGTAGATGAGCAGTGGCTGAGCGGCAACTGATGATCGTTACGGAGGATGCAGGCATGGGCGAGCCCGTCATTTCGCTGCGCGGTGTACGCGCCGAGCTGGGCTCGCGCCCGGTCCTGCGCGGCATCGACCTCACCGTGGGCCGCGGTGAGGTCGTCGCGCTGCTCGGCGCCAACGGCTCGGGCAAGTCGACCGCGATCCGTACAGTCATCGGCCAAGTCCCGGTCAGCGAGGGCGAGATCGAGCTGTTCGGCGTTCCCCGCCATCGCTTCACGGACTGGCGGCGCGTGGGCTACGTACCGCAGCGGACGACCGCGGCCGGTGGGGTGCCGGCGACGATCACGGAGATCGTCGCGTCCGGCCGCCTCTCCCGCGCCCGCTTCGGCGTGCTGCGCAAGGCCGACCACGAGGCCATACGGCGGGCCATCGGCCTCGTGGGGCTCGCGGACCGCGCCAAGGACTCGGTGAACGCGCTGTCGGGCGGCCAGCACCAGCGCGTACTGATCGCCCGTGCCCTCGCCTCCGAACCCGAGCTGCTGATCATGGACGAGCCGATGGCGGGCGTCGACCTGGCGAGTCAGGAAGTGCTGGCGCGGACGCTGCGGGAGCAGGTCGCGGCCGGTGCGACGGTGCTGCTCGTGCTGCATGAACTCGGGCCGCTGGAACCGCTGATCGACCGGGCCGTCGTCCTGCGCGACGGCTGTGTCATGCACGACGGGCCGCCCCCGCAGGCGGTCGGACAGCACGCCCTGCCCGGCCACGACCACGTACACCCGCACGCGGCTCACGACGCCGAACCGATCCGGACGGGACTGCTGAGCTGATGGACTTCCTCGACTACGCCTTCATGCAGCGGGCCCTGCTGGCCGCGGTGCTCGTCGGCATCACGGCCCCCGCGATCGGCATCTACCTGGTCCAGCGGCGCCAGGCGCTGATGGGCGACGGTATCGGCCATGTCGCGATGACGGGCGTCGGGCTCGGTTTCCTGCTGAACACCTCACCGGTGTGGATGGCGACGGGCGTCTCCGTCGTCGGCGCGGTGATGATGGAACTCATCCGCTGGTACGGCAGGACGCGCGGCGACATCGCCCTCGCGATGCTGTTCTACGGCGGGATGGCCGGCGGCGTGATGTTCATCAACCTCGCGCCGACGGGCTCGAACGCCAACCTCACCTCGTATCTGTTCGGCTCGCTCTCGACGGTCAGCGAGTCCGACGTGACCGCGATCTGTGTGCTCGCGGCCTTCGTGGTGCTGGTCACCATCGGTCTGCGCCGGCAGCTCTTCGCGGTCAGCCAGGACGAGGAGTTCGCCCGGGTGACGGGCCTGCCGGTCAGGGCCCTCAACCTCCTCACCGCCATCACGGCGGCGATCACGGTGACGGTCGCGATGCGTGTGGTCGGGTTGCTGCTGGTCAGCGCCCTGATGGTGGTGCCGGTGGCGGCGGCCCAGCAGCTCAGCCGGAGCTTCGCGGCGACGTTCGCCATCGCGGTGGCGATCGGGGTCTCCGTGACGATCGGCGGGACGGTGACGTCGTACTACCAGGATGTGCCGCCCGGTGCGACGATCGTCCTGCTGACCATCGGCGCGTTCATCGCGCTGACCGCGCTGGCGACGCCACTGGCTCGTCGCCGGGCCCGTGCCGCGACCGCCGCGCAGGCGGCCGGGGACCCGGCGGAGTGTGTGATTCCGGCCAGCAGGGAAGCCGCCGGCAAGGCGGGCGTCTGACCGCGCACGGTCCGGGCTGGCACAATGGCCCGGCAAGCGCAGACGTGAGGAGAACAACGGTGACGACGGCCGGCCCGCCCGTTAAGGGACGATCCACCCGCCAGCGTGCCGCTGTGGCGGCGGCGCTGGACGAGGTCGACGAGTTCCGCAGTGCCCAGGAACTCCACGACATGCTCAAGCACAAGGGCGACTCGGTCGGTCTGACGACCGTCTACCGCACGCTGCAGTCCCTGGCGGACGCGGGTGAGGTGGATGTCCTGCGGACGTCGGACGGCGAGTCGGTGTACCGGCGCTGCTCGACCGGCGACCATCACCATCACCTGGTGTGCCGTGTGTGCGGCAAGGCGGTGGAGGTGGAGGGTCCCGCGGTGGAGAAGTGGGCGGAGGCGATTGCCTCGGAGCACGGGTTTGTGAACGTGGCTCATACGGTGGAGATCTTCGGTACCTGTGCGGAGTGCTCTGCGGTTGGGCGGGGGTAGGTTCCGTTCGGTTTTGTCCGCGGGCTCGTTGTGGCTTGTCGCGCAGTTCCCCGCGCCCCTTGATGTGCGGGTGCGTTGTGGCTTGTCGCGCCGTTCCTCGCGCCCCTTGATGTGCGGGTGCGTTGTGGCTTGTCGCGCCGTTCCCCGCGCCCCTGACTACGCCCGTCAGCACGTCCGGTACCTTCGCTCGGTGGGCGATCTCAGGGAACAAGATGATCAGCTGAACTCTGTCTCCCTGGGGCGGGGGTTTCGGTGGTTGTGGGCTGCTTATGCCACCAGTCTGGCCGGGACCTGGCTCGCGTTCGACTCGTTTCCGTTGATCGCGGTTCTGGTGCTGCATGTGGGGCCCGCGCAGGTGTCGTTGCTGGCCGCCGCCGGGCTGGCCGTCGGGGCGGTGGTGGCTGTGCCGCTCGGGCCCTGGGTGGAGTTCCGGCGTAAGCGGCCGGTGATGGTCGCGATGGATCTCGTCCGGTTCGGGGCGCTCCTCACCGTCCCCCTCGCCTACGCGCTCGGCGTGCTCTCCTTCGGTCAGCTCGTGGTGGTGGCCGTCGTGGTCGCCGCCGCCGACATCACCTTCACCGCAGCCAGCGGGGCCTGCCTCAAGGCGCTGCTCCCGCCGTCCCAACTCCTCGTCGCCAACGGCCGGTTCGAGTCGACGATGTGGACGGCGAGCGTGCTCGGGCCGCCGCTGGGCGGGGCTGCCATCGCGCTGCTCGGACCGGTGACCACGGTGGTCGCGAACGCGGTGAGCTTTCTGCTGTCGGCGGCCGGGATCCGGGCTATGGGGGGACAACCAGAACCTCGCCCGGAACGGGGGCCTCGGACCCGGGTACGCGCCGGTGACCTGGTCGACGGGTGGCGGTTCATCCTGGCCGATCCGGCGCTACGGCCCCTGTTCCTCAACACCGTGCTGGTCAGCGGGCTGATCATGGCGACGGCTCCACTGGTCGCCGTCCTCATGCTCGGGCGGTTCGGTTTCGCGCCCTGGCAGTACGCCCTCGCCTTCGCGGTGCCCTGCACCGGCGGCCTCATCGGTTCGCGCCTGTCCCGGCCGCTCGTGGCGCGGTACGGCCGGCGCCGGATCATGCGCACCTTCGGGACGCTGCGGGTGTGCTGGCCGGTCGGGATGGTGTTCCTGCACGGCGGCACGTCAGGGCTCGTCCTGGTGATGGTCGTGCAACTCGGGCTGATCACGAGCATGGGCGTGTTCAACCCGGTGTACGCCACCTACCGGCTCCAGCACACTCCGGCCGACCGGGTCGCCCGCACCCTCTCCGCCTGGTCGGTGTCCAGCAAGCTGACCATCGCGGCGCTGACCGCGCTGTGGGGACTGCTGGCGGCACTCACCACACCCCTGACCGCCGTCGGCGCCGCGGGCGTCCTGATCCTCGCGACTCCGCTGCTGCTTCCCCGTATCGAGGACTGATCGAGGACTGAGGGCCCCTGAGGGGTACCGACGGGTAGCGGGGCCCCGTCGTCCGCACAGGGATAACCCTCGACCTCTTATTTTTTACTGACATGCACTCCTCAAAGCTGCCACTCTTCCGGCAGCCATCCCCCACGTCTCATGCACATCACACACTGCTCAGCTCATCCCGGGCGGCACACCCCCGTTCGCCCGGTTCTGTTTCCGGCCGCAGAAGGCGCGGCCGTCGCAGGAGGAGTCTCGAGTGAGACGAAAGTCCAGCAACACCCCCCACAGATCCGGCCGCACCAACAAGGCCACCGCGGCCGGCGCCCTGCTCGCCACCGCCACTCTCCTGGCCGTGGGCGTGCAGACGGTCCCCGCCGCCGCCAAGCCCGCGGCCCCGGCACCGAGTCCGCTGCGCGCCGGCGCACTCCAGGCGAAGCTCACCCCCGCCCAGCGCGCGGCGCTGATCAGGACCGCGGCGCAGACGACGACGCGGACCGCCGGCACCCTGGGCCTCGGCGCCAAGGAGAAGCTGGTCGTCAAGGACGTCAGCAAGGACGCCGACGGCACCCTGCACACCCGCTACGAGCGCACGTACGCCGGACTGCCGGTCCTCGGCGGCGACCTCGTCGTGCACACCCCGCCCGCCTCGAAGGCCACGGGCACGGTGAGCAGCACGTTCAACTCGCGGCGGACCATCTCGGTCGCGTCCACGACCCCCACGTTCGCCAAGTCGGCCGCCGAGACGAAGGCGCTCGGCGCGGCCAAGGCGCTGGACGCGGAGAAGGCCACCACCGACAGCGCCCGCAAGGTGATCTGGGCGGGCAACGGTACGCCGAAGCTGGCCTGGGAGACGGTGATCGGCGGACTCCAGGACGACGGCACACCGAGCCAGCTGCACGTCATCACGGACGCTCGGACCGGCGCGAAGCTGTACCAGTTCCAGGCCATCAAGACCGGCACCGGCAACAGCCAGTACAGCGGCACGGTCACCATCGGGACGACGCTGTCCGGTTCGACGTACCAGCTGAACGACACGACACGCGGCACCCACAAGACGTACAGCCTGGGCAACGGCACCTCGGGCACCGGCACCCTGATGACCGACGCCGACGACACGTGGGGCACCGGGGCCGGGTCCAACACGCAGACGGCGGGCGTGGACGCGCACTACGGCGCCCAGGAGACGTGGGACTTCTACAAGAACACGTTCGGGCGCAGCGGCATCAGGAACGACGGTGTGGCCGCCTACTCGCGCGTGCACTACAGCACGGCGTACGTGAACGCGTTCTGGGACGACTCCTGCTTCTGCATGACGTACGGCGACGGCACGAGCAGCACCCACGCGCTCACCTCGCTGGACGTGGCCGGGCACGAGATGTCGCACGGCGTCACGTCCAACACCGCGGGCCTCAACTACACCGGTGAGTCGGGCGGGTTGAACGAAGCGACCTCCGACATCTTCGGCACGGGTGTGGAGTTCTACGCGAACAACTCCTCCGACGTCGGTGACTACCTCATCGGCGAGAAGATCGACATCAACGGCGATGGTACGCCGCTGCGTTACATGGACAAGCCGAGCAAGGACGGTGGCTCGGCGGACAGTTGGTACTCGGGCGTCGGCAACCTGGACGTGCACTACTCGTCCGGCCCGGCGAACCACATGTTCTACCTGCTGTCGGAAGGCAGCGGCTCCAAGACCATCAACGGCGTGACGTACAACAGCTCGACGTCCGACGGTGTCGCCGTCGCGGGCATCGGCCGGGCCGCCGCGCTGCAGATCTGGTACAAGGCGCTGACGACGTACATGACGTCCAGCACCACGTACGCCCAGGCGCGCACCGCCGCGCTGAACGCCGCCGCGGCGCTCTACGGCAGCAGCTCCACCCAGTACGCGGGTGTGGGCAACGCCTTCGCGGGCATCAACGTCGGCAGCCACATCACCGTGCCGACCAACGGCGTCTCGGTCACCAACCCGGGCAGCCAGTCGTCGACGGTCGGTACGGCGGTCAGCCTGGCGATCACGGCCAGCAGCACCAACAGCGGCTCGCTGACCTACGCGGCGACCGGTCTGCCGACCGGACTGTCGATCAGCGGCTCGACGGGCGCCATCTCCGGCACCCCGACCACCGCGGGCACCTACAGCTCGACGGTCACGGTGACCGACAGCACGGGCGCCACCGGTACGGCGTCCTTCACCTGGACGGTCAGCACGAGCGGCAGCGGAACCTGCACCTCGGCGCAGCTGCTGGGCAACGCGGGCTTCGAGTCGGGCAACACCACCTGGGCCGGCTCCAGCGGCGTCATCACCAACTCCAGCAGCCAGGCGGCCCGCACCGGCTCCTACAAGGCCTGGCTCGACGGCTACGGCTCCACCCACACCGACACGCTGTCCCAGTCGGTGACGATCCCGAGCGGCTGCACGGGCACGAAGCTCACGTTCTACGTCCACATCGACACGGCTGAGACCACCACCAGCTCGCAGTACGACAAGCTGACGGTCACCGCCGGTTCGACGACCCTGGCGACCTACTCCAACCTGAACGCGGCGACCGGCTACGTCCTCAAGACGATCAGCCTCTCGGCCTACGCGGGTACGACGGTCGCCCTGAAGTTCACGGGCGTGGAGGACTCCTCCCTCCAGACGAGCTTCGTGATCGACGACACGGCGGTCACGACCAGCTGATCACCGCCCACTGACCAACCCCCCACGGGTACGGCTGCGGCACCCGGCGCCTTCCAGCGCCGGGTGCCGCAGCCGTTCCACAGGAGGAGTCAGAAGGACCAAGGGGCTCAGACCTCCAGGTTGCCCTTCATGTCCCGCTGCATTTCCAGCAGTTGCTCATTCGGGACCGCGCCGCCGAACCGCCGGTCGCGGGAGGCGAATTCGACGCAGGCGCGCCACAGGTCGCGGCGGTCGAAGTCCGGCCAGAGAACGTCCTGGAACACCATCTCGGCGTAACTCGACTGCCAGATCAGGTAGTTGGAGGTGCGCTGTTCTCCACTGGGCCGGAGGAAAAGGTCGACGTCCGGCATGTCCGGGTAGTAGAGGTACTTCTGGATGGTCTTCTCGGAGACCTTGTCGGGGTCGAGCTTTCCGGCGGCGACATCGCGGGCCATCGCCTTGGCCGCGTCGGCGAGTTCGGCGCGACCGCCGTAATTGACGCAGAAGTAGAGGGTCATGGCGTCGTTGTTCTTGGTCTGCTCCTGGGCGACCTGGAGTTCCTGAACGACGGACTTCCACATCTTGGGCATACGCCCGACCCACCGAATCCGGATACCGAGTTCGTTCATCTCGTCGCGTCGGCGCCGGATGACGTCACGGTTGAAGTTCATGAGGAAGCGGACCTCTTCAGGTGACCGCTTCCAGTTCTCGGTGGAGAAGGCGTAGAGGGAGAGATTCTTGACGCCGAGTTCCAGGCATCCCTTGAGAACATCGAGGACGACACCTTCGCCGACCTTGTGCCCCTCCGTACGCGGCAGCCCGCGCTCCTTGGCCCACCGCCCGTTGCCGTCCATGACGCATGCCACATGGTTCGGTACGAGTTCGCCGGGGAGCTTCGGCGCGGTGGCGCCGGAGGGGTGCGGCTCCGGCGTCTTGTACTCGCGGCGCTGGCGCCCCAGGATTCCGCGTACGACCATGAGTCTCTCGTCTCTTTTCTTACCGGTGCTTGCTACTACTAATTCGCTTTTCTACTTCTCTACATAGCGCAGGGAGCGCAGCCCGCGCTCCAGGTGCCAGTGCAGGTAGGCGGACACCAGCCCGCTCCCCTCTCTGACATGACGCGGCTCACACGCGTCCGCGGTCGCCCAGTCGCCCGTGAGCAGCGCGCCGAGCAGTTCGAGGGCCTGGGGAGAGGGTACGACGCTCCCGGCGACCCGGCAGTCGACGCAGACGGAGCCTCCGGCGGCCACCGAGAAGAAGCGGTTCGGCCCGGCCATCCCGCACTTCGCGCAGTCGCCGAAGGAGGGCGCGTACCCGTTGACGGCGAGGGAGCGCAGCAGGAACGCGTCGAGGATGAGGTGAGGCTCGTGCTCGGCACGGGCGAGGGTGCGCAGCCCGCCGACCAACAGCAGGTACTGCTGCACCGCGGGCTCACCCTCGTGGTCGGTGAACCGTTCCGCCGTCTCCAGCATGGCCGTCCCGGCGGTGTACCGGGCGTAGTCGGTGACGATGCCGCCACCGTACGGAGCGATGGTCTCGCTCTGCGTACAGAGCGGCAGCCCGCGCCCGACCAGGTCGCTCCCCCGCGAGAAGAACTGCACGTCGACATGGGAGAAGGGTTCCAGCCGGGCCCCGAACTTGGACTTCGTCCGCCGCACCCCCCGGGCCACGGCCCGGACCCGCCCGTGACCGCGCGTGAGCAGCGTGATGATCCGGTCGGCTTCCCCCAGCTTCTGGGTACGCAGCACGACACCGTCGTCACGGAACAAGCTCATGGGGTCATTGTCTCGTACGGAACGGGGGGCCAGGACGGGCTGGTACCTCTTACCGGCGAACGGGGCGGATTCGCTGAGCTGCGGCCGGCCTGTCGGCAAGGCTCTGTTCGGGGACGATCAGTACGTGCTGGGGTGACACACGTCACGCGCCGACCCCCGGAGGGAAGCTCAGGGAACCTCACCGCGGCTGCGTGCGTTCGCGTACGCCGTGGCCGCGCTGAGGCGTTCCGCCGGGGTGGCGGGCCTGAGGGCGTCCGGGGCCGCGTCCCACTCCCGGCCGCCGCCGTACGATCTGAGCTGGACGTAGGGCCCCTCGTGCCCCATGACCAGCCCCACCTTTTCGGTGCCGGTGTCCATGACGTACGAGCCGACCTCCGGCCGCCCCGGTTTACCCGCCCGCGCCGTCGGCTTCACGTCGTTCATCGCAGCGCCGCCGCGATCCGGGCCGCCGTCTCGACGTTGCAGCGCCCCAATTCGATGAGCGGACAGGGCGCTTCCCGGGCCACGCTCGCCGCGTCCAACCGGAGCGACGGCAAGGTAATCCCGGCGTTTTTCAACGCCTTCCGCAATTCCTTCACAATTTCCTCCGCTTCTTCGACGCAGTCCGCCGAGTGTGCCGCCTGACGTGCCGTCACCGTGCTCCCCTGACTAATCGAGTTTCACTCTTCGCACTTCTACGATGACGCGTTGTGCCTACACTCGGAAGGCTCTGGGCGCAGCAACGGCGGTGCAGTCGAAGGGGGTTCAGTTCGGTTATGGCCAATGGTTCACAGCAGCAGGCGGCTTGGGAGTTCTTCGGAACGGAGTTGAAGCGACGCCGGGAGGAGGCCGGATTAACCCAAGTGGAGCTGGGAGCGCTGGTTTTCGTCTCCGGGGGCTACATCGGGCAGTTCGAGCAGGCGATTCGGAAGCCGCAGTTGGATGTGGCGGTACGGATTGACGACGTCCTACAAACCGCTGGTTTTTTCGAGCGCACGTGGCGCAAGCTCATCGACGACAAGCGGTACGCCGATTACTTCGCGGCGGTCGTGGAGCTTGAGCGGACGGCGACGAAGATCTGCGAGTTCGCGCCCACGCTCGTACCCGGCCTGTTGCAGACCGCCTCGTACACGCGGGCGGTGACATTGGCGAGCAACCCGTTCGCCACTGACGCCCACATCGAGGAGAAGATCGCGGCCCGCATCGAACGGGCACGCATCCTGAACGGCACTACACGACCCGAGTATTGGGCAATCCTGCACGAGCACGTGTTGCGCGTTCCGGTCGGCGGCGCGACCGAGATGGCCGAGCAACTGGAGCACATCCTGGAGCTGGCGCGGCAGCGGAAGGTCCTGGTGCAGGTGCTGCCCACCTCCGTTGGGGCGTACCCCCTCATGGGCCGGATGGTCAGGCTCTTCGAGTTCGAGGACGCACCGCCAACCTCCTATACAGAGGCCGTGTATTCGGGGAGCCTGCTGGACGATCCGGCCCTAGTGAAGCGCGTGCAGGGGGCATACGATCTGCTCAGGGCCGCCGCACTGCCGCCGGAGGCGTCCCTCGCCCTGATCGAGTCGGCGGCGGAGGACCACAGACGATGCGCGCGTACGACCTGAGCACTGCCAAGTGGCGCAAAAGCACCTACAGCGACGACAACGGCGGCGACTGCGTCGAGGTAGCGCACGACTTCATCGGCGCCGCCCGCTGGCGTAAGAGCACGTACAGCGACGGCAACGGCGGTGACTGCGTCGAAGTAGCCGACGGAGTCCCCGGCATCGTGCCCGTCCGGGACAGCAAGGTCTCGGACGGGCCCGTGCTGCTCGTTAATGCGCCGGCCTGGGCGGAGTTCATCGGCGCCGTCGCGTAGGACGGCGCCGACGACTCTGCTGTCAGGTCACGGCGTGAGCTGCCAGCGCTGGATGTACCCGACGTCGATCGACGCGTGGTCCTGCACGCGCAGCTTCCACGTGCCGGTGAGGGGCTGGGCCGAGGCGTCGATCGTGAAGGCCTGGTCGACGTTGTCGGCGGAGCCGCCGCTCAGGTTGAGGAGCGAGTAGACGGTGCCGTTGGGGCCGACCAGGTCGACGGTCAGGTCACCGCGGTAGGTGTGGACGATGTTGACGTAGACCGAGGTGGCGGCGGAGGCGTTGCCGTCGCGGCCCTCGATGGTGATCGGGGACTCCACGGCGGCACCGTTGTCGGGGATGTCGACGCGGGTGGATGTGGCGTAGATGTAGGCGATCCGCCAGGTGAAGGTGTCCGTGACGGACGCGCCTGTGCCGTCGGTGACCTTGATGGCGACGTCGCTGGCGCCGAGGGTGGTCGGCGTCCCGGAGATCAGACCGCTCGGGCTGAGGGTCAGGCCGTCGGGCAGGCCGGTGGCCTCGTAGGTCAGCCCCGAACCGGAGTTGGTGGTGTACGCGTCCACCTGAAGGCTGACCGCCTGCCCGACGCCGCTGGTCTGGTCGGCGAGCGGGGCGACGTTGACGCCGAGGGCTATCCGGCCGCCGACGTTGATGCCGGCCCAGGCGTCGGCGACGGCGAGGTAGGTGGGACTGTAGGCGCCGAACAGGTCACCCGCCGCCTGGAGGGTGGCGGTGCGGGCGCCCGCGTAGTCGGTCGACGAGGTCATGTACGTCGTCAGCGCTCGGTACCAGACGGCGGCGGCGTTGTCGATGCCGATGCCGGTGACGGCCTGACCGTCCGAGGTCGGGCTGTTGTAGGCGACGCCGTTGACGGTCTTGGCGCCGCTGCCCTCGGAGAGCAGGTAGAAGAAGTGGTTCGCCGGGCCCGAGGAGTAGTGGACGTCGAGGTTGCCCAGGGTGGAGCTCCAACTGTCGCGGGAGCCGCCGTCCTTGGAGGGCTTGTCCATGTAACGCAGCGGAGTGCCGTTGCCGTTGATGTCGATCTTCTCGCCGACGAGGTAGTCACCGGGATCGGCGGCGAGGTTCGCGTGGAACTCGACGGCCGCGGCGAAGATGTCGGAGGTCGCCTCGTTGAGACCGCCGGACTCGCCCGAGTAGTTCAGGTTGGCGGTGGCGGCGGTGACGCCGTGGCTCATCTCGTGGGCGGCCACGTCGAGCGCGGTCAGCGGGTGCGTGTTGCCCGAGCCGTCGCCGTAGGTCATGCAGAAGCAGCTGTCCTGCCAGAAGGCGTTGACGTAACTGCTGCCGTAGTGGGCCCGGCTGTAGGCGGCGACACCGTCGTTGCGGATGCCGTTGCGGCCGAACACGTCCTTGTAGTAGTCCCAGGTGGCGGCGGCACCGAATGCCACGTCGACACCGGCGGTCTGGCGGTTGGACGGCAGACCGTTGCCCCAGACATCGTTGTCGTCCGTGAAGAGGGTGCCGGTGCCGGAGGTGCCCTGGTTCAGGTCGTACGTCTTGTGCCCGGCGCGGTCGCCGTCTGTGAGCTGGTACGTCGATCCCGCGAGGGTGCTGCCGAGGGGAACCGTGCCGACGTACTGGCCGGTGCCTTCGCCGGTGTGTACCTTCTCGGCGGCGAGGATCTGCTTGCCGGTGCTCGCGTCGGTGACGACCTGCAGTTCGCTGGGCGTGCCGTCCTGCTGGACACCCTTGACCACCGTCTCCCAGGCCAGGACCGGCTTGGTCGCGCCGGCCCAGACGACGAGGCGGGGCGCGTGCCCGGTCTCGGTGCCGGTGACGTCGGTGCCCTTCGCGGCCGCGAGTGCCTTGCCGGTGGCGTTGGCCGCGGAGAGCTTCGGGGTGAGGGACGGCAGCGTGATGGTCGCCCCGCTCGCCTTGGACACGGTGGTGCGGTTGCTCTTGAGGTGGACGACCAGGTCGCCGCCGAGCACGGGCAGTCCGGCGTAGGTGCGTTCGTATCGGGTGTGGGTGGTGCCGTCGGCGTCCTGGACCACGTCCTTGACGACGAGCTTCTCCCGCGCGCCGAGGGCGAGTTGACGGGCCGTGGCGCCGGACGCGGTCTGCGCGCTCTTGATCAGTGAGGCGCGGCGGGCCGCCGACAGGGGCGCCGCGGCGGCGCCCGCGCGAGGCACGGCGTTGATCTTGGCCGGGCCCGGGTCGGCCGGGGCCGCGGTGGCGGTTCCGGCTGGGGCCCCGAGGGCGAGCAGGGTCCCGATGGTCGTCATCGCGAGGGCGGCGGTGGCGGTTCTGTGCCGGAGGGTGGGGCGGTGTCGCCGGGGCAACGGGTTCTCCTTCTGTGCGACGGTCGGCCCGTGATGGGGACCGACGTGGGGGCGGACCGACGGGATGGGGCCGGTCCGGGGCGCTGCACGGCAGGCGGGTGAGAAGAGGTGGGGGAGGTGAGTGGGGGATGTCCCGCATGATGCGGGTGTGAAGGAATGGTGAACTTCGGCAGCAGCGTGGCACTGCGTGCCTTGTTTTGTCATGAGAATGCCAAAACAACGGCTTGAAATGACCATGCCCAACTGGGGGTCCGTCGCGCCGACGCGTTTTTCGGCCACGGGAGCGGCCCTCTTACCCCGCTGCTGGCTTCCAAAAGCAGAGATCGCGCGGATAGGCTCCCCCGGCGCGCGCATCGGACGCGTACCCGTTGGGGTGGGGACCCCTGCGTGGGGACATAAGGGGTGGGGGACTTGACCAACGACACCGACATACCCAGATCTGCCGAGCCGACCGGTTCGGCTGGACCGGCTGCACCGGCTGCACCGGCTGCACCGGCCAGAGCCGAGAAGGGCATGAGCGAGGGCGCGCAGGTCGCGGCGGCGCTCATCGTGGTCGCATGTCTCGCGGTGGGCTTGTGGGTGATAGCGAAGAACCAGCACGATCCCAGCCAGGATCCGGCCTCGTGCTCCCGCTCGAACGACGACGACCCGCTGTCGAAGCCCGTCTCCGGTGTACAACTCTGCGAGGCCCTCAACCGCCCGGACCTGCCGACGCTTCTCGGCACGCCCGGCGACCATGCGGTGGGCGCCTACAGCAACGAAGGCAAGGTCAGCCACAAGGCCGACGTCATGACGACCGACCCCGAGGCCACCGTCCAATTGGACGGCTACTCGGTGAAGCTCTCGACAATCGACGACGACCTCTCCATCGCCGACATGGCCGAGTACCTGCCCGGGTCCCCGGAACGGAAAACGGTCCTGGGTCACCCGGCGGTGCTCTACACGGGCCGGACCCTCGGCATCGTCTTCAAGGACGGCAAGGGCTCCAGCGGCCCGGGCGGCATCTCCCGCTCCCTCGTGGTCGCCAAGGGCCCCAAGGGCGACGGCGGTTCGTACGAGATCGACATCTGGCGCCAGGACGACGTGAACCCCGACGAGACGGCCCTGTTCCGGATCGCCGACAAGGTGCTGCCGACGGTGCCGGGGTGGACGGCGGGCTGAGTTCAGGAACCCTCCGTCAGCAGGGCCCGCGCCACCTTGCGGAAGGTGGCGAGCAGGCGGCTGCGGTCGTCCGCCCGAGTGGCGAGGACGACATGGCTCGGGTCGATGCCGTGCAGGGGGATCGTGGTGAGGTCGGGGCGGAGCCGGTCCATGCCCAGACCCCCCGGCACGATGGCCACCGCCTGTCCGGCGGCGACGAGTTCGAACTTGTCCTCCAGCGCCCCGACGAACGGGCCCTCCGGTGCCGGACTCCCGTCCGGGCGCGGGTCGATACGCCAGAAGGCGTTCCACGCCGCGTCCTCCCGCACCCGGGGCAACGGCTCGTCGGCGATGTCGTCGAGGGTGACGAACTCCTTGCCGACGAGACGGTGGTCCAGGGGCACGACCAGGACCCGGGGTTCCTCGTAGAGGACCGTCACCTCCAACTCGTCGCTGGGGAGCGGAAGTCGGGCGAGCAGGACGTCGACCCGGTGGTCGAGCAGCGCGGTGCGGGACTCGTCCCAGGCCAGGTGTACCGCTCGTACGTCGGCGTCCGGGTGCCGGCGACGCACCTCCCGAACGGCCGGAGTGACGATCAAATTGGCCGTGTAGCCGACGACGAGACGGCTGGGCTCGGCGGCGGCCCGGGTCTGGGAGGCGGCCCGGGTGGCCGTACGGAGCAGCGCCCTGGCGTGCGGCAGGAAGACCTCGCCGGCCTCGGTGAGACTGCTCCCCTGCGGGGTACGGTCGAGCAGCCGGGCGCCCAACTCCTTTTCCAGACGCCGGATCTGGCGGCTCAGGGACGGCTGGGCTACGCGCAGGGTCTCGGCGGCACGGCCGAAGTGCAGTTGCTCGGCGACGACGGTGAAGTAGCGGACGAGCCGCAGATCGAGGTCGGGGGCGGGGGCTGGGTCCGTCATACCTCCACCGTAGCCGCGCTGTTGGCCACCTGATCCCCGTAAATCACTACTGAGCTGCTGTGATGCCTGATTCGCATTGCGCGTACCGGAACAGGTCTTGGACCTGGGAGGGGTCGCCCGCGCAGGGTGGAAGCATCCGCCGGGTACTCGCCCGGCAGCAGCAACAGGGGTGCGTTATGCGTGTGTTCGTCACCGGTGCGAGCGGGTTCGTCGGGTCCGCCGTCGTACGGGAGTTGCTGGACGCGGGGCACGAGGTGACCGGGATGGTCCGCTCGGACGAGTCCGCCGCCCTGCTGAAGGAGACCGGGGCCGAGGTGCTGCGGGGCACCCTGGACGACCTCGACAGGCTGCGGGCCGGGGCGGCGGCCTCGGAGGGCGTGATCCACACCGCGTACGTCCATGACTTCAAGGACATGGCGGAAGCCGCCCGGACCGACCTGCGGGCCGTGGAGACACTCGGCGAGGCGCTCGCGGAGTCCGGCCGCCCTCTCCTCATCTGCTCCGGCACCGCCTTCTCCCCGGGTGTCCTCGCGACGGAGGACAACCCGGGCGACCCCAGCAGGTCCCACATGTACCGGCTCGCCTCGGAGACGGCGATGATGGCGCTCGCCGAGCGCGGGGTGCGGGCGTCGGTCGTACGGCTGCCGCCTTCCGTGCACGGTGAGGGGGACCACGGCTTCGTACCGCGCCTCGTCGACATCGCCCGCGCCAAGGGCGTGTCGGCCTACCCGGGCGACGGCACCAACCGCTGGGCCGCCGGTCACCGTCTCGACGTGGCCCGGCTGTTCCGGCTGGCCCTGGAGTCGGCCCCGGCGGGCACCCGGCTGCACGCGGTCGGCGAGGAGGGCGTACCGGTGCGCGAGATCGCCGAGGCCATCGGACGGGGGCTG
Source organism: Streptomyces sp. B21-083 (assembly GCF_036898825.1). Classification (GTDB taxonomy): domain Bacteria; phylum Actinomycetota; class Actinomycetes; order Streptomycetales; family Streptomycetaceae; genus Streptomyces. Next base: position 3,296,530 of record NZ_JARUND010000002.1, read on the forward strand.
GGACTGCCGGTGACATCGGTTCCGGCCGGGGAGATCAACGACCACTTCGGGTGGCTGGGCACCTTCTTCGCCCTCGACCTGCCGGCTTCGAGCGCCGTGACACGGGACCGACTGGGCTGGGAGTGCGTAGAGGTCGGGCTTGTGGCGGATCTGGAGGCGGGGCACTACTTCCGCTCCGCGGAAGGGGGTTCGGGGGTTTCCTGAACGGCGGCGCCTGAGCCCACGGCCATCAGCGGTCCCGGGTCGTCCGCACGGGCGACCCGGGGGAATTGGCCGGTCCGCCGTGTTTGCTACGCTCGCGGCGCGTCCCCTGGGGGAAGTCCGGTGAGACTCCGGCGCTGACCCGCAACGGTATGCACGCCTCTTGTCCGGCTGTCCGGCCGTCCAGTTGTTCGGCCGGGACTGTGGTGTGCGAGCCCGATCACCCAAGGTGCGCGTGCCCCTGTGACCGCTCGCCGCGGACTGCGAGCCGAGGCGAAGGATCGCCGACCGTGCGCCGAATACCCGTCCTGCCGCTGGCCGTTGGGCTGGTCCTGCTCCTGTTCCTCTCCCTGTTGTGCGGGGTCGGGCTGGGGGCGTCCGGGATCGAGTGGGGGCAGGTGTTCCGGTTCCTGTGGGACGGGGTCACCGGGGGGACCATCCGTGCCGAGGACGTCGCCTCCTACACCATCGTCTGGGAGTTGCGGCTGCCCCGGGTGGTGCTCGCCGCCGTGGTCGGGGCGGGGCTCGCGGCCGTGGGGGTGGCCGTGCAGGCCATGGTGCGCAACGCGCTCGCCGATCCGTTCGTGCTGGGGATCTCGTCCGGTGCCGCCGTGGGGGCCAACGCCGTGATCCTGCTGGGGGCGTTCGCCGGGCTCGGGGTGTGGGCGCTGTCCGTGTCCGCCTTCGTCTCCGCGCTCGCCGCCATGGTGCTTGTGTACGCGGTTGCCCGGTCCGCCGATCACGGGCTCACCCCGCTGCGGCTGATTCTCACCGGGACCGCGCTGGCGTACGGCTTCGAGGCCGTCACCACGGTGATGGTGTTCGGGGCGGCCCGGGGTGAGGCGGCGAGATCCGCGATGATGTGGCTGCTGGGGAGTCTGGGCGGGGCCACCTGGGCGCAGGTGCCGATCGCCGCAGTGACCGTCCTCGCCGGGTGGGCGTGGCTCGCCCGGCGCGCGGAGTCGCTCAACGCGCTCGCCATGGGGGACGAGACGGCCGCCGCGCTCGGGGTGCAACCGACCAGGTTGCGCCGGGAGTTGTTCCTCGTCACCGCCGCCGTGACCGGCACCGTCGTCGCAGTCAGCGGGGCCATCGGCTTCGTCGGGCTCATGGTCCCGCATGTCGTGCGGATGCTCGTGGGCGCCGATCACCGGCGGGTACTTGCGGTCGCACCACTCGCCGGTGCCGTGCTGCTGGTGTGGGCCGACATACTGTCCCGCCTGCTGCTCGCGCCGGCCGAACTGCCCGTCGGGGTGATCACCGCCGTGGTCGGCGTACCGGCGTTCCTGCTGCTGATGCGACGCGGCGGCTATGCGTTCGGGGGGCGGTGAGCGCGATGCGGCTCCAGGCGGAGGACGGGTCAGCGGGCGCGGAGGCCGTACGACCCGAGGACATCAGCGGCCCGGCAGACGCAACGGCCCGCCAGCAGCTGACGCGGCGCGGCGGTCGCGCGATCGGAAGGCGGTGAGCGCGATGCGGCTCGATGTGAAGGATGGGGCAGTGGGCGCGGGGGCCGTACGACCCGTGGAGGACATCAGCGGCCCGGCCGACGCAACGGCCCGCCGGCAGCCGACGCGGCACGGCGGTCACGCGATCGAGAGGCGGTGAGCGATGCGGCTCGATGTGGATGGGGTATCGGTCGACGTGGGGGTCGTACGGCTCGTCGAGGACGTCACCCTGCGTGTGGACAGCGGGGCCTTTGTGGGGCTCGTCGGGCCCAACGGGAGTGGGAAGTCCACCCTGTTGCGGTGCGTGTACCGGGCGCTGCGGCCGACGGAGGGCGCCGTGCGGCTGGACGGCGCCGACATGCACGGCATGGAACCCTGGGCCGCCGCCCGGGTGTTGGCGGCGCTGCCCCAGGAGTCGTCCGCCGAGTTCGACTTCACTGTCGCCGAGGTGGTCGCGATGGGGCGGCTGCCTCACCTGGGGCGTACGGCGGCCGGGGACCGGGACATCTGCTCCGCCGCCATGGAACGCACCGGCGTCGCACACCTCGCCGACCGCGGGTTCCTCGCCCTGTCCGGCGGCGAGAGGCAACGCGTGCTCATCGCACGGGCGTTGGCCCAGCAGCCGCGCGTCCTCGTCCTCGACGAACCGACCAACCACCTCGACATCGCCCACCAGTTGGACGTCCTGTCCCTGGTCCGGTCCAGCGGCCTGACCGCGCTGGCCGCCCTGCACGACCTCAACCTCGCCGCCGCCCACTGCGATCTGCTGTACGTCATCGCCGGGGGCCGGATCATCGCGTCGGGCCCGCCGCACGAGGTGCTCCAACCCGAGCTGCTGGCCGAGGTGTTCGGGGTGCGCGCCCATCCCGTACGGCATCCGGAGACGGGTGCCGTACAGCTGCTCTTCGATCTGCTGCCCGCCTCGCGTACGACCTCCCCGTCCACCCCGTAAGGAACCACTTGTATGCGCAAGCCAGTTGCGGCCGCCGCCCTCTTCTCCCTACTCGCCACCGGCTGCGGTGCCACCGTGGAGAAGCAGCCGTCGGCGAAGGCGTCCTCGTCCGCCGTCACCCTCACCAACTGCGGTCAGCGGGTGACCTACGACAGGGTTCCGGAGCGGGTCGTCACGAACGACGTCGGGATCACCGAGCTGATGTTCGCGCTGGGCCTGGAGGACCGGATGGCCGGGTTCGCCATGCCCGACGACAAGGGCGATCTGACCGGCGTGCCCTGGAAGGACGGCTACGACCAGGTGAAGTGGCTGTCCAAGCAGCAGCTCACCAAGGAGAACGTCCTCGACGCCCGGGGCGACTGGGTGTTCGCCGGCTGGAACTACGGTTTCCGCGACGACAACGGCTTCACGCCTGACGCGTTGAACAAGCTCGGCATCCCCTCGTACATCCTCACCGAGTCCTGCCGCAACGGCCGTACGAAGACCTCGCGCGGCATCATGCCGCCGCTGGAGGCCCTCTACACCGACCTCACCAACCTCGGAAAGCTCTTCGGCGTCGAGCAGCGCGCGGCCACCCTGATCGCGGGCTTCAAGAAGGAGGTCGCGGCGGTCGCGGCGAAGGCCCCGACCGGGAGCGCGCGGCCGAAGGTGTTCCTCTACGACAGCGGCACCGACTCGCCCTTCACCAGCGGGCGTTACGCCGCTCCCGAGGAGGTCATCAGCAAGGCCGGCGGGGTCAACATCATGCACGACCTCGACGACTCCTGGACGACGGTGGGCTGGGAGACGGTGGTCGAGCGCGACCCCGACGTCATCGTCATCTGCAACTACGGGGACGTCAGCGCGGAGCAGAAGCGGAGGTTCCTGCTGTCGTACGCCCCGTTGAAGAACGTCTCCGCCGTCAAGCACAAGCGCGTCTTCGTCCTCGACTACGTCGACCTCGTCGAGAGCCCGCGCAATCCGTCGGCGATCGCCCGACTGGGCGCCTACCTGCGCTCGGTGGCGGACACCAGCCCCGCCTCGTAGGCGATGATCACCAGCTGGACGCGGTCGCGGGCGTCCAGCTTGGCGAGCAGGCGGGTGATGTACGTCTTCGCCGTGGCCACGCTGATGCACAGCTCGGCGGCGATCTCCGTGTTGGACAGCCCGCTGCCGACGAGCGTGAGCACCTCGCGTTCACGGTCGGTGATCGCCTTCAACTCCCTCTGTTGTACCTGCTGTTGGGGGCCGGCGACAAAGTCCTGGATCAGGCGGCGGGTCACGCTGGGCGCGATCAGGGCGTCCCCGGCGGCCACGCAGCGGATCGCCGCGAGGATGTCGTCCAGGGCCATGTCCTTGACCAGGAACCCGGACGCGCCCGCGCGCAGCGCCCCGTAGACGTTGTCGTCGTCGTCGAAGGTGGTGAGGACGACGATCCGGGTGCTTTCCGTCCCGGTCCCCCGGGTGATGCGGCGGGTCGCCTCGATGCCGTCCGTGCCCGGCATGCGCAGGTCCATCACCACCACGTCCGGGGCCAGTCGGCCGGCGAGAGCGATCGCTTCCTCGCCGTCGGCCGCCTCGCCCACCACCTCGATGTCCGGCAGGTCGGCGATGACCATGCTCAGGGCCGTACGGATCAGCTGCTGGTCGTCGACCAGGAGAACGCGGATGGTCATCGGCCCGCCGCCTGAACTGTGACGGTGAGCTGAATCGGCAGCCGCGCGGACACCCGGAAGCCGCCCTCGGGACGCGGTCCGGCCTCGAACTCCCCGTCCAGCAGGGCGACCCGCTCACGCATGCCGGCCAGCCCGAACCCGGTGTCGGTGACACTCCCCCGGCCCCGTCCGTCGTCCTGGACGTCGATGGCGAGGGCGTCGTCGGCACGGTAGTCGAGGGTGACCCGGCAGGACCGGGCATCGGCATGGCGTACGACGTTGGTCACCGACTCCTGCACGATGCGGAACGCCGACAGGTCGACGTCCGGAGGCAGTTCGCGCCGTTCCCCCTCCCACCGCAGGTCCACGCGGACTCCGGCGGCGCTCGTCACGGCAGCGAGCCGCTCGACGTCCGCCAATCCGGCTGCCACGGGGGCCTGTTGACCGGCCTCGGAGTCGGCGTGCCGCAGGGCGACGAGCATGCGGCGCAGGCCCGCCAGGGTTTCCCGGCCCTCTTGCTCGACCGCCGACATCGCCTTCCGCGCGGCCTCGGGGCGGGTCGCCACCACCCGGGCCGCCGCGCCCGCCTGGAGAGCGATGATGCCGATGCTGTGGGCGACCGTGTCGTGCATCTCCCTTGCTATGCGCAGGCGTTCGGCTGTCACCGCCTGCTCGGCGGTGCGGGCGGCGAGCTGTTCGGCGTGTCCGCGGCTGCGACGAGCCGCGTCGCCGAGCAGCCAGGCGATCAACGTCACGAGGGCGACGGCCAGTTCGGCCGAGGTGCCGACGCCCCAGCCCGCGCTGAAGCGTATGGCCATGTAGACCACGAGCAGGGCGATCGAGAGACCGACGGCGACGGTTCCGATACGGCGGGGGTGGCCGGCGGCGATGAAGTACACGGCGGTCTGCACGGCCAGGAACTGGGCCAGCGGAATCCCCGTCACGGCCAGCGTGATCGTCTCGATGACGGCGGCCGTCAGCAGCAGGCCCACGGCCGTCAGCGGACGGCGGGACAGCAGGGCGGCGGCGGCGAACGCCAGGGCGGTGGCCACGAGGAGGAACAGCAGCCCGTCCCAGCGGTAGAGCTGGACAGCCCGAAGCTGATCGGGCTCGTACTCGCCGGGCAGCCGGATGCGCGTGAGGTACGAGAACACCGTGCCCGCGCACCAGGCGAACGCCGTCCAGGCGCCCGGCGGGACGCGTTTGAGCAGGGGCGGCGGTGGCGTGACGGGCATGTGCCGATCGTATGCGGGCCGTTGCGGGCGGACATCGGTCCGTGGGCGTACAACCTGGGTCGACAGCGGGTGAGCTGGAGTGTCGGCTGCGGGGCGATGCCCGGACACGGTGCTCGGCGAGACGGTGTTGTCGTGATCGAAGTCGAAGAACTGACGAAGCGTTACGGAACGACGACCGCCGTCGACCAGCTGTCCTTCACCGTCCGGCCGGGGCACGTCACGGGCTTCCTCGGCCCGAACGGCGCCGGCAAGACCACCACCCTGCGCATGCTGCTGGGCCTGATCGAGCCGAGCGGCGGAACCGCCACCGTGGGCGGGCAGTCCTTCCGCCGACATTCGCGTGGCCTGCGTCACGTCGGCGCGCTCCTCGACGCCGGCGATGTGCACGGCGGACGCACCGCGCGGGCCCATCTGGCGTCCCTCGCACGCGGCAACCGCATCCCACGCGAGCGGGTCGACGAGGTCCTGGCGGAGGTGGGACTGGCGGGGCCGGCGGCCCGGCGCCGGATCGTTGGCTACTCGCTGGGCATGCGACAGCGCCTCGGCATCGCCACCGCCCTGCTCGGCGACCCGCCGGTGCTGCTGTTCGACGAACCCCTCAACGGCCTCGACCCGGAAGGCGTGTTGTGGGTGCGGCGACTTTTCCGGCGGCTCGCCTCGGAAGGTCGTACGGTCCTCGTCTCCAGCCACCTCATGTCCGAGATGGAGCACACCGCCGACGAGTTGGTGGTGATCGGCCGGGGCCGACTGATCGCCGCCGAGCCCCTGAAGACGTTCGCGGCCCGCGGCACACGTTCCTACGTGCGGGTACGAACGCCCGACCCCGGGGCGCTGGAGTCGGTACTTGTCGCGGAGGGCGCCGAGGTGACGTCGTTCGGCGACCGGGACGAGCCCGGCGGCCACAACGAGCGCAACGGGCACAACGCGTACAACGGACCGACTCTCACCGTGACGGGGATCAGCCCGGAGCGCATCGGTGACCTCGCCCTGCAACACCGCCTGCCGATACACGAACTGGCCTTGCAGCGGGCCTCGTTGGAGGCGGCTTTCATGGAACTGACCGCCGACAGCGCTGAGTTCCTGGCCGGAGACCACCGATGAACCAGAGCACCATGCCGATGACGACCAGAACAGACGCCCGCTTCACGGACCTTCTCGGCGCCGAGTGGATCAAAATCTGGTCGCTGCGCTCGACCTACTGGGCGCTCGGCGCCAGCGCCCTCGCCATCATCGCCTTCAACGCCAACTCAGCCCGCGTCCACTTCGCCAACTTTGAACGCATGACGCCCGAGATGCGGGACGGCGATGCCGCGATGGCCCTGCGAGACGCCTTCACGTCCGGCGCCGCGATGGTCCTCATCCTCGCGGCGGCCAGCATCGGCGCGATCACTGTCGTCGGCGAGTACGGGACGGGCCTGATCCGTACGACGTTCGCGGCGGTGCCGGCCCGCCGTGCACTCGTGACCGCGAAACTGACGGTCGTGACGGCGGTCATGACGGCGTACGGAGCGTTCGTCGCCGGGGCCTCCTTCGCGGCGACGCAGGCCATCCTGTCCGGCCGAAACGCGGACGTGTCCCTCTCGTACCCGGGCGCCTGGCGGGTGGTCGTCGCGTCGGCCCTGCTGGCTCCGGTCTGCGCACTGGCCGGTATGTGCCTGGGCGCGGTGATCCGGCACAGCGCGACGACGATGGTGGCCATCACCGGCCTGCTGCTGCTCCTGCCCGTCTTCATCACCGACCGCTACCGCTGGTCGGCCGCCGTCCGTGACGTGCTGCCCCTCAACGCGTGGAGCCGCCTGGTGGACATGTCGTACGGGCACAACTCCCACATGATCTACCCCCGCTTCTATCCGGAGACGGTGACGGGCAGCTGGGTGGCGTTCGGGGCGTGGGCGTTGGTCGCGGGGGTCGTGGCGGTGGTGGTCGTGGACCGGCGGGACGTCTGACGAGCGGTTTCCGCCCCGCCGACCGACATCTCCGCCTACCGGCAGGCATACCGTCGGGCGAGCGCGTGGAACGCCTCCTTGGGTTCCCAGTGCCAGGGCGAACTCGGTTTGCCCGGACGGTTCTTGACGGCCTTCTGGATGCCGTAGCTCGCCATGTCGATGTCGTAGAGGGGGTTGTCGGGGCGGTGTTCGGCGTCGGCGGTCCCGAACTCGAAGACCATCGCCGCGTACAGCCCCATGGACTCGAAGACGTCCAACAGGTCGGTCACATAGGCGGCTTGGGTGTGCTCGCTGCGCACGAGGTCGCCCTTGATCTCCGGCGGGACCTTGCCGTAGTCGACGACGTTCCAGCCCATGCCGCCCGCCTGGGGCGCTCCCTCGTACGTACAGGTGCCGAACTCGGTGATGGCGAGCGGCTTGCTCCAGCGCAGGTAGCCCCTCAACTCCCGTACGTAGTCGTGCCGGTCGGGGAAGCAGGAGTAGTAGTCGATGCCGACGACGTCGAAGAGGTTCCAGTCGACCTTGTCGTCCTGGGCGGCGGCGTAGCTCAGCCGCCCGTGGAAGACGGAACGCCCGACGGCCGCGGCCCTGGCGGTGAACCGGTCGAGCCGGCGCTGCGACTTCTCCCAGTCCACTGTGCCGTTGAGGAGGTTCTCGATCCGCTCCTGGACGTTCTCCCCGGGGACGATGCCCGGCACGAACAGCCAGAACTCGCAGCCCACGCTGAACTCGACACTCGCCCCCTGCCTCCGCAGCCGCTCGGCGTGCCGCCCGGTCTCCGCGAGGTGTTCGAGGATGTCCCGTTCCGGAACGTCCCCGAGGGTGGGTTGCAGCCAGACGTGCATGCCGCGTTCGGCGACCTCGGACGCGGTGGCGTTCAGCCGCTCGACACCGTCACCGGTGACCTCGACGGTGTCGGCGTGCAGGTCGCTGCGGATCGTGCGGATGTCGGCGCGCATACGGGCGGGGCTGAAACCGGTGGCGGGGGTCTCGCCGTCGACGAGGGTGTAGACGACGCCGTGACGGGTCAGGCCACCGCCCGGGCCGCCCGGGCCGCGTCGCCTGGTCGCCGCGCCCGGCAGCTCCGCCGCCCTCGCCCCGGCCGCCGGAAGCAGGGCCCCCGAGACCCCGACGGCGGCGGCACCGGCAAGAAACCGCGCCCGGCTGACTCCCTTGGTCCTGTTGTTCCCTTCGCTCTTCTCCATGCCTCCACTCTCCCGAGGCAGCGAACAGCACGCCGTCCGCCGAAGGTCTACGGCACCGCAACCAAGGGATGAGGAGCGGGCGTCGGTCAAGGTAGATCGTCGACAGCACTCAGACAGAGGAGAACGAGATCTCAGGCCTCGCGAAGATCCCCGCAAACGTCCCCGCGAACATCCCCGCGAAGATCCACACACCGTTCCACCCGACCCGGCGCACCCTCCTCACCGCCCTCACCGCCGGCGCCGCGACCGCCACCACCCTCCTGCCACCGGCCGCGACCGCGTACGCCTCGGCCACCGGCCACCACCCCGACGTCACCGCCCGACTGCACGCCCTGGAGGCTCAACACGGCGCCCGGGTAGGCGTGTTCGCGCACAACCTGGGCACGAAGCAGACGATCCGCCACCGCGCCGACGAACGCTTCCCGGTCTGCTCGCTGTTCAAGACCCTCGCGGCAGCGGCCGTACTGCGCGACCTGGACCGCGGCGGCGAGGTCCTGTCGAAGCGCGTGCACTACACGGCCGATGACCTGGTCGACGGCTCGGCGGAGACCGAGAAGCACCTCGGCGAGGGCATGACGGTGGCCGAACTCGCGGACGTGGCCATCCGGTTCAGCGACAACACGGCAGGCAACCTGCTCCTGCGTGAGCTGGGCGGCCCGACCGCGATCACCCGCTTCGCCCGCTCCGTCGGCGACCGGGCAACCCGCCTCGACCGCTGGGAGACCGAGCTCAACTCGGCCGAGCCGTGGCGGATCACGGACACGACGACGCCGTACGCCATCGGCCGGACGTACGCCCGCCTGGTCCTCGGCGACGTACTGAACCGTCCGGACCGCGAACTCCTCACCCACTGGCTGTTGACCAACACGACCAGCGACAACCGTTTCCGCCTGACCCTGCCCCCGACCTGGACGATCGCCGACAAGACGGGCGCCGGCTCCTACGGCACCAACAACAACGTGGGCATCGCCTGGACGCAGGACGGCACACCGCTCGTCCTGGCCGTCCAGACGACGAAGCCCGCCCAGGACGCCGCCCCCGACCATCCGTTGGTCGCGGAGACGGCGCGGCTGCTGGGGGAAGCACTGGGCTGAGGACCGGGAGCCGCGGAACACACCGGCCGTGTGCCCTACCCGAACCGCCGGACGAACCGCCGCTGCCAGGGTGTCTCCACGGCATGCCGGTCGTAGTGGGCGCGCACGTAGGCCACCGCCTCGCCCGCCGGCACCCCGTCCAGCACCGCGAGACACGCGAGGGCCGTCCCCGTACGCCCACGCCCGCCCCCGCAGGCGACCTCCACCCGCTCGTCCGCCGCTCGCTCCCACGCCTCGACCAGGGCCGCGCGGGCGTCCACGTGATCCTTCGGGAGCCGGAAGTCGGGCCACCGCAGCCAGCGGAACTCCCAGAGAACCGCTGGGGGTTGACTACCGAGGAGGTAGAGGGCGTACGAGGGGGCCGGCGCGGCCGGATCGAGGGGGCGGCGCAGGCCGCGCCCTCTGACCAGTCGGCCGGACGGCAGCCTCAGTACACCCGCGTCTCCCTCGCCCCATCCCCCGTCGACCCGCTCAACCATCGTCGCCTCTCCCCGCTCGTCCATCCGTACATTCGAACTCGGTCCCGGAACCCGGGCAACCGATTCCGGGGAAACGGTGGTCTGGTGGGCGAGGGGGTACTCGATGCAGGCCGAACAAGAGGCCCAGTTCCATGAATTCGTCAGAGCTCGGTGGTCTCACCTGGTGCGCACCGCGTATCTGCTGACCGGCGACGCCCATCACGCCGAGGATCTGACGCAGACGGCGCTGGCGAAGGCGTTCCGCTCCTGGCGGCGGGTCTCGCGCACCGACAATCCGGAGGCGTACGTCCGCCGGATGCTGGTCAGTTGCAACAGTGACCGGTTCCGCAAGCGACGCGTGCGCGAGGCGCTGACCGACGCGCCGCCCGACATGGCGGGCCGCGACGAGGCCGTCTCGTGGGCCGACGAACGCAGCGCGCTGCTCGACGCCCTCGCCCAACTCCCGCCCAAACAACGGGCGGTGGTGGTCCTGCGCTACTGGGAGGACCTGTCCGAGGGCGAGGTCGCCGACACCCTCGGCTGCTCCCAGGGCACGGTCAAGAGCCAGGCGTCCAAGGGGCTGGCGAAGTTGCGTACGTATCCGGGGCTGGCGCAGGTCGTGGGCCGCCCCGAGCCCCGTCACGCGTCACCCGTGCGGGAGGGCGTCCGGTGAACGAGGAACAGCGGCCGGAGCAGCCGGAACAGCCGGATCAGTCACAAGAAGCAGGACAGCACGTGGGAAACGAGCAGGGGAAGGACTTCGAGGCACAGGTGCGGGAAATGATGGCGGAGGACGCCTACACCATCCGGCCCTCGTCGGCGCCGTACCCGGCGATCCGCCGCAAGGGCGTGATCGAGCGGCGTCGACGGGTGGCAGCGGCGGGCGCGATCCTGGTCGCGCTGGCCGCCGCGCCTGTCGGTGCCTACGCGCTGAACGGGAACGGCGACGACGGAACCGTGAACACGGCGGCACCACTGCCGTCGACCAGTACCTCGCACCGGCCGGCGCCAACTCCCGTACAGTCGGCGCCCGTCGGACCGGTCGGGCCGGCGACTCCGGGGCAACTCCTCGACGGGATCACGCTGGCGCAGGCGTCGGACGGCCTGGAGAAGTGCCTCGCGTACGACCGTGAGAGCGAGAAAACTACGCCCCCCAAGATGCGGCGGAACGATCTGGGCGACGCCGCCGACTACCGGATCATCCTGGCCATGAACAGCACCGGCGACTCCAACGCCCCCGGCGACGGCCACTACGTCGTCGCCGTCAAGGAGCAGCCGCAGCAGACCCGGCTGATCTGCCGTATCAAGAACGGCAAGAGCGAGGGCCTCAACACCGGCGGCGTGGAGTTCGACAACGGCGGCCCGGTCATGCCCGACATGAACGGCGGCAAGCTCTACCAGCAGTCGTTCCTCGACAAGGGCAACTGGAAGCTGCCGTTCCGCTGGGGCACCATCGGCCGGGTCGAGTCCAACGTGACCCGCGTGACCGTCTCCTACGGCGGCAGCACCAGCGAGGCCGCCCTGGACCACGGCTGGTTCGTGGCCTCCGGCACGCTGAACCAGCAGGTCACCCTGGCTCCGCACGTCAAGGGGTACGACAGCACCGGCAAGGTCGTCTACGACTCGAACAGCGACAGGCTGTACGAGAAGACGCTCCCGTAGGCCAGAGCCACAGCCACGGGGAGACGGGGAAGTGAATGGGGGCGCCGTACAGGGGTCGGCGCCCCCTTTCACTCAACCCACGCCCCGTGACTCCTGCGCCGCCCGCGCCTCGATCCCCCGGAAGTGGACGGCCAGCGCGCGTTGCGCACCCTCCACGTCGTGGGCGCGCAACGCCGTCACGATGTCCCGGTGCCTGCGGGCCGTCAGCTCCGGCTCGGGGTCGTCGTGCCAGCCCCGCGCGCCCGAGACACGGCGGAACACCGTCCAGAAGGCGCCGAGCAGCTGCGGCACGAGTGCGTTGCCGAGGGGGCCGTACAGCGCCTCGTGGAAATCGCGGTCGAGCTCGGGGAAGCGCCGGCCCGCGCGTCCCGCTTCCTCCATCCGGGTGACGACCGACTCCAGCCGGTCCAGTTGCGCGTCGGACAGCACCGCCGCGACCCGCCGGATGAGTCCGTCCTCCAGCACCTCTCTGACCTGGAGGATCTCGGCGAGCGCGGCGCCGTCCCCGTCGTGCCGGGCGAGCGTACGGAACGTCAGCCCGTCAACCAGCGGCGTCAGCGACGCCTGTCCGACGTACGTGCCGTAACCGTGCCTGATCTCCACGATGTCGAGGGCCTGGAGCGCCTTGAGGGCCTCCCGGACGGAGTTGCGGCTGACGCCGAGGGCCTGCATCAGCTCGACCTCGGTGGGCAGCGGTGCGCCCGCCCGGAGTCTGCGGTCGAGGATCAACTGCATGACCTCGCGCTGGACCTGGCCGCTCACCCGCCGCTCGGGCCGGCGTCGCTTCCCGGACTCCTGAGACATGCGGCGCATCGTACGCTCGCCGGACATCCCACGTCCCACCTCCAGGCATATCAGAATCCAGCTGCCATGAATTAAACGAACCCTGACGCACTTTCGACTCCATCCGGGTCGAATTTCATATCGTCATTGGTCGCACCTCTGGCAGATAGGCCATTCGTGTGCGATCTCTTGACCGGCCCCACCGCCCCTCTTATGGTCGCGCTGCCCCCTATGACGTAGGACGTCGTATCTCCTCACCTTTTCGGACCCCACCCCGCTGGAGGAATCGTGCGCGACGTGACCCGCGACGTAACCGCCGCTGTATCGACCGGCCCGCACCGCCGGTCGTTTCTGAAGTACACCGGCGCGCTGGGTGCCGCCGCCGCCATTTCCTCCTCGCTGTCGGCCTGCTCGTCCGGGCCCGAGTCCACCAACGACACCGGGGGCGGCGGTGGGGGCGCGAACAGCACGCTCACGGCCGTGATCGGCTACGGCAACGACGGCAGCTGGGACCCCACGCAGACGGCCTCCGCCTTCTCCATGGCGGCCAACAACCACATCTACGAGGGCCTGCTCGACACCGACCCGATCTCGCGCGAGCCGTACCCCGCGCTCGCCACAGCGGTCCCCCGTGATCTCAGCAGCACCTCCTGGAAGTTCACGCTGCGGGCCGGGGCGACCTTCCACGACGGAAAGCCGGTCACCGCCGACGACGTGGTCTTCGTATTCGATCGAATCCTCGATCCGAACACCCAGACACTCGCCAAGGGGTTTTTCGCCAGTTGGCTGAAAGAAGTGAAAAAGGTCGACGCGCAGAATGTCGAGCTGGTGCTGAAGTTCCCCTTCCCCGACGGGGTTTCCCGGCTCACCCTGGCGAAGATCATGCCGAAGCACGTCTTCTCCGAGCCGGGCGGCTGGGACGACGCGATCAAGGGAAAGGCGATCGGCTCGGGACCGTACCGCCAGACCGCGCACCACCCGAAGTCGAACACGACGTTCGAGGCGTTCGCCGCCTACAACGGGCCGCGCAAAGCCGCGTTCAAGAAGATGAACTGGATGACGATAGTGGATGCCGCGCCCCGCGTCGCCAAGATCTCGGGGTCCAGTGCCGGCGCGCAGATCGCCGACAACATCCCGTACGCGAACATCCAGCAGCTCAAGAGCGGGGGGATGGACGTCCAGGGCGGGGCGGGGATGAACAACCTGTTCCTGATGTTCAACACCAAGCGCAAGCCCTTCGACGACGTGCGGGTCCGCCAGGCGCTGCACTACGCCATCGACACGGAGAAGATGGTGCAGGTGGCTCTCAAGGGCCACGGCAAGCCGTCCTCGTCCTTCCTCAACGAGGCCAACCCCAGCTACCGGCCCGCGAAGTCGGTCTACGACTACGACCCGGAGAAGGCGAAGGCGCTCCTGAAGGAGGCCGGGGTCAGCGGGCTGAAGATCGAGATCCTGTCCGTGAACGTCAGCTGGATCGTCGACTGCCTGCCCACCATCAAGGCGTCCTGGGACGCGATCGGCGTCGACACGACCCTCAACCCGCAGGAAACCACCGCGGTGTTCACGAAGATGGACCAGAAGCAGGACTACCAGGTCGTGTCGGCGGCCTCGAACCCCAACCAGTTCGGCCTCGACGCGGACCTGATCATGCACTACAACTACGGCCCGCAGAACCTCTGGATGGGCTACGCCCGTTGGGCCGACAACTCCGTGGCCAAGCAGCTCTTCAAGGACATGGACCAGGCGACGCAGGAGCCCGATCCGGACAAGAAGAAGGCGATGATCCAGGACTACATCGACGTCGTCGCCGAGGAGGCCGTGCTCTACCCGGTGGTCCACAACGAGCTGATGACGGCCTGGGACCCGAAGAAGCTCACGGGCATAAGGGCACAGCCGTACCCGGGCATCAACCTCCTCCAGGCCAAGTGGGCTTAGCAACCGCCAACTACCGCTAGCTGTACGGGAGTTCGTACGTGGTCGCCATCGCCAGGATCCTGG